>NZ_JAAIUZ010000025.1:0-111171 GCF_010894375.1 Stenotrophomonas sp. B1-1
GCTGGAGGCCGCCTTCGACGCCGTGGCCGTCGCCGCGCCCGAACGCGAGCCCACCTGGGACGACCTGCCGGACGAAGTGATCTACGAAACCGGAGACACCGACGGTAGCGCCGGGCCACGCCCGGCGAGCGCAGCGGCGCCCGAACCCGCCGCCGCGCCGGCCGGCCCTGAGCCCACCTGGGACGACCTGCCGGACGAAGTGATCTACGAAACCGACAGCGCTGACAGCCACGCCCTGGCCCACATCGACAGCCCTGCCCTGCAGGCCGCGTTCGAAGCTGCGGCAGAAGGTGAAACGGTGGCCGTGCCTGCCCCCGCCACGGTGGCACCGGCGCTCCCGGCCGCCGCCGCGCCCGTCGCAGCCCCGGTCGCCCGCGCCGCTGTGGCGCCGCCGCCGCGCGTGGCAGTGAACGCCCCGGCCAGCGCCCGCCCGTCCAGCTGGCAGGAACTGCAATCGCAGGCCCAACAGCCGGCCAGCAGCCCGCACCCGCAGGCCCGCCGCGCCGGCGAACGCACCTCGCGCTGGCTGCGCCTGCGCTGCGGCGTGCAGGCCTACGCACTGGAACTGCTGAAGGTGCAGGAAGTGGTGCTTCCCGTGCCCCTGCTGCCCCTGCGCGGCACCGCCGCCGCCATGCTGGGCATCATGAACCTGCGCGGCCAGGTGGTGCCGGTGATGGACCTGGGCCTGCACCTGGGCACCACCACCGCCGAAGACGACGCGCAGACGCGCATCGTGGTGCTGGAAGAGAACGGCGAGATCCTGGGCCTGCGCGTGTCGGCCGTGGAAGACGTGGCCAACCTCACCGATTCTCAGATTGAACCGCCCGACACCGCGCGCATCTGCCAGATTTCCAACGACCTGTTCCGCGGCGTAGCCCGCATTGGCCAACGGCCGATGATCCTGCTGGACGCGACCCGTCTGTTGGGGTGAAGCCCATCCACGCATGGCGTGGATCTACCGAACCTCATCCACGCATGGCGTGGATCTACACGCCGGCATCGCCCGGGGCGATCAACACCCTGATCCCCCGGTAGATCCACGCCACGCGTGGATACCCCTCCCCCCGAAACAATCCTAAAGAACCCCGCCGGTGTGCCGTTATGGATCTCGGAACCGTTTGTCCGGAGCAATCATGAGCACTGTCGAACTGGGTGATGATCTCGGCATCGAGAGCAGCACCGAGCTCAAGAACCGCCTTTCGCCCCTGGTGGCGGAAGCAGGCGAGCTGACCCTGGACGCAAGCCAGGTCGGCCGCATCCACACCGCCAGCGTGCAGGTGCTGTGCGCCTTCGTGCAGGCCCGCCGCGAGGCCGGGCTGGACACCGGCTTCCACGGTTGCACCGCAACCTTCCGTGACGCCGCACGCCTGTTGGGCGTCACCCAGGCCCTGGGCCTGGACGTACCCCATGACAACCTGAAATCTGTGGAGAACGCTGCATGAGCGCACGTATCTTGGTGGTGGACGATTCGGCGTCGATGCGCCAGATGGTTTCCTTCGCCCTCACCTCGGCCGGTTTTTCCGTCGAAGAAGCCGAAGACGGCGCCGTGGCCCTGGGCCGCGCCAAGGGCCAGCGCTTCAACGCGGTGGTCACCGACGTCAACATGCCGAACATGGATGGCATCAGCCTGATCCGTGAACTGCGCCAGCTGCCGGACTACAAGTTCACCCCGATGCTGATGCTGACCACCGAATCGGCTGCGGACAAGAAGTCCGAAGGCAAGGCCGCCGGCGCCACCGGCTGGCTGGTCAAGCCGTTCAACCCCGAACAGCTGGTCGCCACCGTACAGAAGGTGCTGGGCTGATCGCCCGGCACTACTGAACCGCCCCTTCCCCACGTTTCCGGATTACCGCTGCCATGAGCATGGACCTGCAACGCTTCCACGCCACCTTCTTCGAGGAGAGCCGCGAAGGCCTCGACGCCATGGAGGCCGGGCTGCTTGCCCTGGAATCGGGGCAGCAGGATCCGGAAATCATCAATTCGGTGTTCCGTGCCGCCCACTCCATCAAGGGCGGCGCCGGCACCTTCGGCTTCGACACCATTGCCGGCCTGACCCACGTGCTGGAAACGCTGCTCGACGAGCTGCGTGCCGGCAAGCGGGCCCTGGAAGCCACGGCCGTGGACGCCATGCTGTCCTCGGTGGACGTGCTGCGTGCACTGCTGCGTGAAGCCGAACATGGCCAGGCCGCCGACCCGGCGTCGGTGGCCGCAGTAAAGGCACGCCTGGAAGCAGTGCTGTCCGGGCAGGCCGCGGCAAGCGCCCCGGTGGCAGCGGCCGCCCCGGTCGATGACACCCCCGAGGCCTGGAAGATCGGCTTCACCCCGGCGCCGTCGCTGTTCATGAGCGGCAACGACCCGCTGCGCATCATCCGCGAGCTGGAACACCTGGGCTCGCTGCAGGTGGCCGCACGCATGGATCGCCTGCCGGGCTTTGCCCAGCTGGATCCGCTGGAAGCCCACCTGGCGTGGGACCTGGGCCTGGTCGGCAAGGTGCCGCGCAGCAAGATCGAAGACACCTTCGCCTGGGTACTGGACGACTGCGAACTGGATATCCGACCGGCCGCGCCGCCCAGCCTGGCCACCCAGGCACCGCCGGCACCCGCCGCCACGGCGGCCGCTTCACCTGCACCTGCAGCCGCACCTGCTGCTGCCGCTGCAGCCACGCCGGCCGCTGCCGAAGCAGAGACCTCGATCCGCGTCAGCGTGGACAAGGTCGATGCCCTCATCAACCTGGTGGGCGAACTGGTCATCACCCAGGCCATGCTCAAGCAGGTGTCGCATGCGATTGATCCGGTGCATGCCGAGCGCCTTTTCGCCGGCCTGGACCAGCTTGAGCGCAATACCCGCGACCTGCAGGAAGCGGTGATCGGCGTGCGCATGCTGCCGGTGGACGCGGTGTTCCGCCGCTTCCCGCGCCTGGTGCGCGATCTGTCCAGCCGCCTGGGCAAGCAGGTGCGCCTGCGCACCATCGGCGAAGGTACCGAGCTGGACAAGGGCCTGATCGAAAAGATCGCCGACCCACTGGTCCACCTGGTGCGCAACTCCATCGACCACGGCCTGGAAATGCCCGACGTGCGTCGCGGCGCCGGCAAGGACGAGACCGGCACCATCACCCTGGCCGCTTCACACCAGGGTGGCCACATCGTCATCGAAGTCAGCGACGACGGCCGCGGCCTGAACCGCGACAAGATCCTGGCCAAGGCCCACGAGCGCGGCCTGAGCGTGCCGGACAACCCCACCGATTCGCAGGTCTGGGACCTGATCTTCCAGCCCGGCTTCTCCACCGCCGATGCAGTGACCGACCTGTCCGGCCGCGGCGTGGGCATGGACGTGGTCCGCCGCAACATCCAGGCGCTGGGTGGTGAAGTGCAGATCGAAAGCAGCCTGGGCAGCGGCACCCGCACGTTGATCCGCCTGCCGTTGACCCTGGCGATCCTGGACGGCATGACCGTGGCGGTGGCCGGCGAAACGCTGATCCTGCCGCTGGCCTACGTGCTGGAAGCGCTGCAGCCGCAGCCCGAAGACATCCGCAGCATGGCCGGCGAAGGCCGCGTGCTGCGCGTGCGCGGCGAATACCTGCCCATCCTGTCGCTCACCGAGTACTACGGCTACGGCAACCGTCGCGCCAACAGCGAATCGCTGGTGGTGGTGGTGGAAGGCGATGGCCAGAAAATCGCGCTGGAAGTGGACGAACTGGTCGGCCAGCAGCAGGTGGTGGTCAAGAACATCGAGAACAACTACCGCCGCATCGGTGGCGTATCGGGCGCCACCATCCTCGGCGATGGCCGCGTGGCCCTGATCGTGGACATCGGTGGCCTGGTGCGCTCGCTGCGCATGCCGCAGGCCGCCTGACCGCCGCCTACATCACCGTGCACCACCCAACCGCCGCCCACCTGGGCGGCGGTTCTGTTTCCGGGGCCAGACCCCCGGGGTCATATCCCTTTCGCAGAAAGGGCTCTGACCCCAGCACTGTGACACCGGTCGAACGCCTGGCTTCCCCCGCAACCATCCAATTTCCCCAAAGCCACCGCCCCACAAGGCCTGCAGGCGCCCATCCCTACGCCAGCGAATGTGACATCCGTCCATAAAGTCCCCGCACGCAGCGCCGCTATCTCGCTTTGACGGCTTTCACCGAACCCCCACCGGCACGACCGTTCCCTCCTGCAACCACCCCCTACGCCGCCGCACCCGCGCCGGCACCTGCCCATCCGGAGCACCCTGCATGAAGTGGTTCCACGATCTGCCCATCGCCCGCAAGCTGGCGGTGGGGTTCACCCTGACCACCCTGATGACCGTCATCCTGGGCGTGTTCGCCCTGGTGCGCCTGTCCGAAGCCAACGCGCAGCTGCGCGCCATGGCCACCAACGATATTCCGTCCGTGCAGTACCTGGGCGAAGTGCGCTCGCAGCTGGGCGAATTCCGCACCTACGAGCTGGCCCAGCTGAGCATGCTGGACAAGCCCGAAAAGGTGGCCGAGTACAACACGCGCATGGCCGACACCGCCAAGATCGTGCGCGAGCAGTTGGCCGCCTATGCCGCCCTGCCGTCGGGCGACAAGGAGCGCGCGCTGTACCAGCCGGTGCAGGCCGACGTGGATGCCTACTTCGCCGCCAACACAAAACTGCGTGACGCCGCCACCGCCGGTGACGCCGCGCTGGCCCAGCAGGTGTCCGACGAGCAGTCGCGCCCGCTGCGCCGCAAGGCCTTCGAAGACATGAAGGCGCTCAGCGCGTATCTCAGCTCGCAGATGCAGGGCAAGATCGACGCCGCCAACGCCACCCACCGCAACAGCCTGATCGCCATCATCAGCTGCATCGTGCTGCTGTCGCTGGTCGCCGCAGCCTTGGCCGTGGTCATCTCGCGCGCCGTCACCGGCCCGCTGGGCAAGGCCGTGCAGGCCATCCAGGCCGTCTCGCGCGGCGACCTGAGCGTAACCACCCAGGCCACCAGCAAGGACGAAGCCGGGCGCATGCTGGCCGCCACAAGCGAGATGACGGCCATGCTGCGGCGCTTCTCGGAACAGACCCAGCTGATGGCACAGATGCACGCCGGCCCGGATATCAGCCATCGCATTCCGGAAGATTTCCCCGGCGTGTACGGCCAGCTGGCCGGCGGCATCAACACCGTCATCTTCGAACACCTGGATGCCATCCGCGATGCCATCGACGTGCTGAACCAGTACGCCGCCGGCAACCTGACCGAAGATGCGCGCCGCCTGCCGGGCACCCGCGCCTTCCTGCACGAAGCCATGGATGCGGCCAAGTCCAGCCTGCTGGCCATCAACACGCAGATCCAGCAGCTGGCCAGCGCCGCCGCCGCGGGCGATTTCAGCCAGCGTGGCGACGCCAATCGCTTCGCGCATGACTTCCGCGCCATGATCGACAACCTGAACACCATGATGCAGGTGGCCGACGGCAACCTGGGCCAGTTGTCCACCCTGCTGCAGGCCATCGCCGAAGGCGACCTGACCGCACGCATGGACGGCCAGTTCAACGGCGTGTTCGCCCGCATGCGTGACGATGCCAACACCACCGTCGCCCAGCTGACCCAGATCGTCGGCCAGATCCAGGCCAGCACTTCCAGCATCACCCTGGCCGCCGGCGAGATCGCCTCGGGCAACAGCGACCTGTCGCGCCGTACCGAACAGCAGGCCGCCAACCTGGAAGAAACCGCCGCGTCGATGGAGGAACTGACCTCCACCGTTCGCCAGAACGCCGAACACGCCCGCCAGGCCAACCAGCTCGCCATCGGCGCTCACGGCGTTGCTTCGCAGGGCGGTGAAGTGGTCGGCCAGGTGGTCACCACCATGTCGGCCATCGAAGCGTCGTCGAAGAAGATCGCCGAGATCATCAGCGTCATCGATGGCATCGCCTTCCAGACCAACATCCTGGCGCTGAACGCTGCGGTGGAAGCGGCGCGTGCCGGCGAACAGGGCCGTGGTTTCGCCGTGGTCGCCAGCGAAGTGCGCACCCTCGCCCAGCGCTCGGCTGCCGCCGCCAAGGAGATCAAGGGCCTGATCGACGATTCGGTCGGCAAGGTCAACGAAGGCTCAGCGCTGGTGCACCAGGCGGGTGCGACCATGGGCGAGATCGTCGCCTCGGTGCAGCGCGTGACCGACATCATGGCCGAGATTTCCGCCGCTTCGCAGGAACAAAGCGCCGGCATCGAGCAGGTCAACCAGACCGTGGTGCAGATGGACGAAACCACTCAGCAGAACGCCGCGCTGGTGGAAGAAGCCACCGCTGCCGCACGCGCCATGGAAGACCAGGCCGCGCAGCTGGGTGAAGCGGTGGCACGCTTCCGCCTTGCCACCCCGGGCCTGTCCAGCGCACCGGTCCGTGTCACGGCGCCGGCGGTGTCTGCGCCGCGCAAGGCGGTCAGCGCACCGGTCGTGGCCGCGCCGCGTGCGCGCAAGGCGGCACCGCAGCCGGCCCTGGCCGGTGAAGGTGATTGGCAGGAGTTCTGAGGGCTGGCGCCGGGGTTTGCCCGGCGCCGGTGTTGTAGAGCCGAGCCATGCTCGGCTTCCCCGTGGAAAAGGCGCCGGGCAATCCCCGGCGCCGCGATGCGATCACCCTTCAGCTTCACGCCATACCGGCCGCTAACGAACTACGGCCCAACGCGTGCACGCCCATGTCCGCCCGCCCCACCGCCCCTGCGAAACCGGTTCGAGACTGGCGCCCGCTGGCCGGGGTGCTGCTGCTTTCGCTGTGGCTGGGCTGGACCCTGCCCCTGCTGTGGACGCAATCGCGCGCCGCGGCCCCTGAACCCGCCCGCTGGCGTGCCACCGATCTGCTGGCGCAGCTGCCGCATGATCTGGTGGCCGCCAGCGCCCAGCACCCCCTGTTGTTGCGCCTGCCCGACCGCTGCCCCTGCGATGGGCACGATGTACTGCCCAGCGGCAGCGCGGTGCAGACCAGCGCCCTGGCCCTGCCGTTCGATTGGCTGGTCCTGCACCAGCAGCAACTGGTCTATGCCGGCCCCGCCCGGCTCGACCCCGGCTGCGGCGGCGTCGGCCCTGCGGCCGCGCGCCTGGTGAACCATCTGCTGGCACAGCCGCAGGCAGCCGTGATCCTCGCCACCCCATGCCCATGCCTCAAGGAATAGTGCATGCACGCATCCCCTGCCCCCCAGGCAACGCCCGTCCGCGCCGGATCGCTGCCCTTCCTGCGCGCACTGTCCACCACCGCCGACCGCCTGTTCCTGGTCGTCACCGCCGGCCTGGTGCTGGCCTCGCTGGTGCTGGCCCTACGCAGTGGTGCCTGGGCGCCATGGCTGGGGGTCGCACTGCCGGCACTGCTGGTCACCACGCTGCAGGTCCACTGGCTGCCCGGCACCCGTCTCAGCCGCTGCACCGTGGCCCTGGCCTGGATGGTGCTGTCGGCCACGCTCATCCACCAGACCCACGGGCAGCTGGAAACGCACTTCACGGTGATCGTGCTGATCGCGCTGCTGCTGTACTACCGCGACTGGCTGCCGATCGTGGTGGCCGCCGGCGCCATTGCCGTCCATCACGTGCTGTTCTACGCACTGCAGGTGCAAGGCCTGCCCTACCCGGTGTTTGCGGCCGGCAGCGGGCTGGGCACCCTCGCCCTGCACGCCCTGTACGTAGTGGTTGAAGCCGGCCTGCTCAGCCTGATGGCCGTGCAGATGCGCCGTCAGTTGCTGCTGCTGGGCCACGACCCGCAGCAGCTGGCACAGCTGGCGCGCGGCCTGGCCGAAGACCAGCCGGTGCCCGAGCACCTGCAGAACGCCCGTTTCCCGCCGGATTCTCTGGCGGCGGCACTGGTGCAGACCGGTGACCGCCTGCTGCAGCGGCGCGACAGCGAGCAGCAGACCACGCGCGAATCGCTGCGCATCCGCACCGCGCTGGACGATGTCACCACCCACGTGATGATCGCCGACCGCGACCGCAACATCGTGTTCGTGAACCGTCCGCTGCAGCACATGCTGGCCGCGGCCGAAGCGGACCTGCGCCGCGACCTGCCGCAGTTCAGCGCCACCGACCTGATCGGCCGCAGCATCGACATCTTCCATCGCAATCCCGCCCACCAGGCCCGGCTGCTGGACACGCTGACCGGCACCTGGCGCGCGCAGATCCGCGTCGGCGGCCGCAGCATGCGCCTGATCATCAATCCGATCATCGGCGACGACGGCCAGCGCCAAGGCTTCGTGGTGGAATGGGCCGACCGCACCAGCGAACTGCAGGTGGAAGAAGAGCTGGGGCGTATCGTTGAAGCGGCCGCCCAGGGCGACTTCAGCCAGCGCGTGGGCACTGCGGACAAGGACGGCTTCTTCCTGCAGCTGGCGCAGCGCCTGAACAGCCTGCTGGACGCCAACGCGTACAGCATCGAGCAGATCTCGCAGCTGCTGGCGGCGCTGTCGCGCGGCGATCTGACCGCGCACATGCAGGGCGATTTCCACGGTGTGTACGCCCGCATCCGCGATGATGCCAACACCACCATCGCCCAGCTCACCGCCATCGTCGGCAGCATCCAGACCGCCTCGGGCAGCCTGACCGGTGCCGCCGCCGACCTGGCCCGCGGCAACGACCACCTGGCCGACCGCACCGAACAGCAGGCGGCCAGCCTGGAAGAGACCGCCGCCACGATGGAGGAGCTGACTGCCACCGTGCGCCAGAATGCCGAGCACGCACGCCAGGCCAACCAGCTGGCCAGCGGCGCCGCCGCCGTCGCCCACCAGGGCGGCGACGTGGTGGGCCAGGTGGTCAGCACCATGGGCGCGATCCAGGCCGCATCACGAAAGATCGGCGACATCATCTCGGTCATCGATGGCATCGCCTTCCAGACCAACATCCTGGCCCTGAATGCCGCCGTGGAAGCGGCGCGTGCCGGCGAACAGGGCCGTGGCTTTGCGGTGGTGGCCAGCGAGGTGCGTACCCTGGCCCAGCGCTCGGCAGCGGCGGCCAAGGAGATCAAGGGCCTGATCGACGATTCGGTTGGCAAGGTCGACGAAGGCTCCACCCTGGTGCGGCGCGCGGGCGACACCATGGGCGAGATCGTCGCCTCGGTGCAGCGGGTGACCGACATCATGGGCGAGATTTCGGCCGCCTCGCAGGAACAGAGCGCCGGCATCGAACAGGTGAACCAGAGCATCGCGCAGATGGATGCCAACACCCGTCAGAACGCCACGCTGGTGGAAGCTTCGGCCCACGCCACCCAGGGCATGGGTGAGCAGGCAACCGTGCTGGCGCAGGCGGTGGCGCGCTTCCATCTGGACAACGGCCGCCACCTGCGCAGCGTCGAACGCGGGCCACGGCCGGTGTCCCGCCTGCCCGGCTGAGCACCGCATGGGGCTTGTCGGGCTACATATTTCCGGCGCGCGGTCGATAACCCCAGTAAGCCGCGCGCCAACACGCGCTGGCGCCCGCCCCAGACCCAAGATTCCATGTCCGACGGCCACGACATTGCATTGAGTGACACCCACGCGGCCGACGCCGCCGACGAGCGGTTCCTGGTTCGCAACCCCCGCCAGCTGCGCCAGTTGCTGCGCTCGCTGATCGACCAGCGTTCCCTTATCAACGCCCATATCGACGGGCGCGATCGCTCCTTCCCCACGGCCCTGCTCGACCTCGACGAGGACGAGGACACCCTGCTGCTGGACGGCAGTCCGCAGGAGGCGTCCAACCGCGCCGCCGAACAGGCCGACCACCTGCTGTGCTTCGCCCAGCTGGAACGGGTGCTGGTGCGGTTCCGGCTGCAGGCCCTGGAGCGCGTGGACAACGATGGCCACGTTGCCTTCCGCGCCCACCTGCCCGAGGAGCTGGTGCATCTGCAGCGCCGCGAACTGTACCGCCTGGAAACCCCCATCACCGACTCGCCGCAGCTGAGCCTGGCCGCCGGTGAAGCCGGTGCCGACGCACTGTCGATGCGCGTGGTGGATATCAGCGGCGGCGGCCTGGCAATCACCGTGCCCAGCGACTGTGCGCTGTTCACCCTGCAGAAGCGCTACGCCGCCACCCTGTCCATGCCCGACGGCCCGGACCTGCCGATCAGCCTGGTGGTCTGCAACATGCTGCCGCAGCGCCAGCCCAACGGCATCGAAGTGAAGCGGATCGGCATGCGCTTCGACGACCTGCCGCGCGGCGGCGACAGCGCCATCCAGCGCTACATCTTCCGCATCGACCGCCAGCGCAAGGCGCGCCAGAACGGCGAGCTGTAGCGCCGCAGGGGTGCGGTAGCGCCGGGCATGGCCCGGCGCTACCGATGCTCCCACGCCATGCGTGGATGCCGCGAACCCCACCTAAAGTCCCCCGCCGCGGGGCCGATATCGAGGCTGACACCGGGACTACCGGCCGAACCAGGACCCTCGATGAACGACAAGACCAGCTCCACCGCCAGCGCCGGTGGCGAATTCCTCAGCTTCACCCTCGGCGCCGAGCACTACGGCGTTGACATCCTCAAGGTGCAGGAAATCCGCGGCTACGACGCGGTCACCCGCGTGCCCGACGCGCCGGATTACATCAAGGGCGTGATCAACCTGCGCGGCACCATCGTGCCGGTCATCGACCTGCGCCTGAAGCTGCGCCTGGAGAACGCGCGCTACGACGCCTTCACCGTGATGATCGTGCTGAACGTGGAAGACCGCGTGGTCGGCATCGTGGTGGACAGCGTCTCCGACGTCATTCCGCTGGCCGCCGAGCAGATCCGCCCGACCCCGGAATTCGGCGCCGCCGTGGACACCCGCTTCATTTCCGGCATCGGCACCCAGGACGACCGCATGCTCATCCTGCTGGACATCGAAACCCTGCTCGACAGCGCCGACATGGGCCAGGCGGCCCTGCTGGAAGACGCTGCCGCCTGAGCAGGCGGACTTTTTTCACACTTCGACAAAGGTCCCCTTCAGTTCCCCGTCAGCTTGCCGATAGGGGGACAGAAGCCGGGTGCGCAGGAGCGCATCAGCCCGGATCGACTGTCCACACCATCCCCGGAGAATCACCTCGATGAAGTCCCTGCTTGTGTTCGTTTCGGCTGCCCTGCTGGCCACCACTGCTGCTTCTGCCTTCGCCCAGTCGGCCGATATGATTCCGCCGGAACTGGCCCCGCGCCAGGTCGGCAAGGACGGCATGGTCTGCGGCAAGGTGGAAAAGGCCCGCTTCGCCGAAGGTTCCGAAGGCCAGCCGACCTTCCTGTACATGGGCGGCGCCTTCCCGCGCCACACCTTCTCGGCGCGCATCGCCGGCGAGAACCGCGGCAAGTTCAACTTCCCGCTGGAATCGCTGGAAGGCAAGACCGTCTGCGTGATCGGCAAGATCCAGCGCGACGCCTCGCGCGCTGAAATCGAAGTCAGCTCGCCGTCCAGCCTGAAGCTGGCCAACATCAAGTAATCCGCTGTCCGTCCTGCCACGCCGGCCGCCGGTCGGCGTGGTTGCTGCAAGCGGGCCCGATGCCCGCGCGCGTCTGCCTATGGAGATCGCAACGCCCATGCCGTGGATCAACAATCTGAAACTGATGCCGAAGCTGATGCTGACCTTCGGTGTCCTCCTGCTGGTGATGCTGCTGCAGGGCATCGTCGCCTATCGCGGCCTGCACTCGCTCAACAATGTCACCACCGAGCTGGCCGGCTCGCGCATGGAGAGCATCCGCCTGGCCGGCGAGATGCGCGGCATGATCGGCGAAATCCGCAACTCCGAATACCAGCAGCTGGTACGCGCCAGCGCCGAAGTGAAGGCCGATGCCCATGCGCGCGTGGCCGAGCTGCGCACCAACCTGGACAAGGCGATCAAGACCTATCCGGGGCTGATCGACAACCCGCAGCAGAAGAAGCTGTTCGAAACGTTCGCCAACGACTGGAAGGACGCCCTGACGTCCTACGACAGCGTGTCTGAAATGCTCGAACTGGACCTGCCGGACGACGCCATCGATACCTTCGTCGGCGAAACCCGCACCAAGCACCGCAAGGCCACCGCCTCGCTGGAAGCGCTGATTGCCGAAGACAACCGTCTGGCCCGCGCCGCCCGCGAAGAGGCATCGAGCACCTACTCGGCCTCGGCCGTGCTGACCGTCGTCGCCCTGCTGGGTGGCGCCGCACTGGGCCTGGTCCTGGTCTGGCTGTTTGCCCGTGCCCTGGTGGGCAGCGTGCGCGGTGCCGTCTCGGTCGCCAACGACGTGGCCGGCGGCAAGCTGGACGGCCATATCGATGTCAGCCGCCAGGACGAAGTGGGCGAGCTGATGCAGGCCATGCAGCGCATGCAGCGCGACCTGCGCGAGCGCATCGAGACCGATGCCGCCGTGGCCCGCGAGAACCTGCGTATCCGTACCGCCCTGGATTACAGCTCCACCGGCGTGTACCTGACCGACCCGAACAACACCATCGTCTACAGCAACCGCGCCCTGCAGCAGACGCTGTCGCAGTACCAGGACGAGCTGCGCCGCGACCTGCCCGACTTCGATGCCCAGGCCTCGCTGATCGGCAAGCCTGTGACCGTGCTGGAACACCGCGGCGAAATGGACCACACCCTGCTGGCCAACCTGAAGCAGCACGGCGTGGCCCGTCGCCCGATGCAGTACGGCGATGCGCAGTTCGCCCAGGTGGTGTCGACCATCCGCAACGAAGACGGCGACACCGTCGGCTACGTGGTGGAATGGCGTGACCGCACCCAGGAATCGCAGGTGGAAGCCGAAGTGGCGCGCGTGATCGCCCAGGCCGCCGCCGGCGACCTGTCCGGCCGCATCGACGCCGACGGCAAGGAAGGTTTCTTCCTGCAGCTGGCCCAGCAGATTAACGGCCTGCTGGACGCCAACGCCGGCAGCATCGAGCAGATTTCCGGCCTGCTGGCTGCTCTGTCGCAGGGTGACCTGACCGTGCGCATGCACGGCGACTACCAGGGCGTGTTCGCCCGCATGCGTGACGACGCCAACGCCACCGCCGCGCAGCTGAGCGAGATCGTCACCCGCATCAAGCAGTCCAGCCGTGCGATCAGCTCGGCCGCCGGCGAAATCGCCTCGGGCAACAGCGACCTGTCGCGCCGTACCGAACAGCAGGCCGCCAACCTGGAAGAAACCGCTGCATCGATGGAGGAACTGACCTCCACCGTGCGCCAGAACGCCGAACACGCACGCCAGGCCAACCAGCTGGCCATCGGTGCACACGGCGTTGCCTCGCAGGGCGGCGAAGTGGTCGGCCAGGTGGTCACCACCATGTCGGCCATCGAAGCCTCGTCGAAGAAGATTGCCGAAATCATCAGCGTCATCGATGGCATCGCCTTCCAGACCAACATCCTGGCGCTGAACGCTGCGGTGGAAGCCGCCCGTGCCGGCGAACAGGGCCGTGGCTTTGCCGTGGTCGCCAGCGAAGTGCGCACCCTGGCCCAGCGCTCGGCCGCTGCCGCCAAGGAGATCAAGGGTCTGATCGATGATTCGGTCGGCAAGGTCAACGACGGCTCGGCCCTGGTCCACAAGGCCGGCGCCACCATGGGCGAGATCGTCGCCTCGGTGCAGCGCGTGACCGACATCATGGCCGAGATTTCCGCCGCTTCGCAGGAGCAGAGCGCCGGCATCGAACAGGTCAACCAGACCGTGGTGCAGATGGACGAAACCACCCAGCAGAATGCTGCGCTGGTGGAAGAAGCCACCGCTGCCGCCCGTGCCATGGAAGAACAGGCCGGCCACCTGAGCGAAGCCGTGTCGATCTTCGTGCTGGACGAAGCCGAAGCCGTGGCCGCCCCGCGCGCCCCGGCACCGCGTGCAGCAGCGCCGGCCGCACCGGTTGCAGCCGCTGCACCGGCCCGTCGCAGCACCGGCGGTCGCCCAATGGCCACCGAACTGGCCGACGGCGACTGGCAGGAGTTCTGATCCCTGCCGGGGTCGGATCCCTTTTCCAAAGGAGAAGGGCTCTGACCCGCGCTTTCCCAAGACGCCCTGGCACGTGCCGGGGCGTTTCCGTTTCCGGGGTTTCCATAGATCCAGCCAACGGCGAAGCCCCTCGGGGTGGACGCTCTCGTGCTGGGTTTCGTGGGGTGGCCGGGTGGGTGGGCCGCGCAGGGGACGCTGCAAGTACGTCCTTGTAAGCTCGTAGGCGCCATCCATGGCGCCTGCGCCCCTGCGCAACCCACCCACCCGGCCTCGGACAGTTCCCCGCGCGTCCACCCCGGATTGAAGAAAGAAGAGCAACAGCAACAGCTGCACGCCGCGAGGCTTCTGCGGGGTCAGAGCCCTTTTCCAAAGGAAAAGGGCTCTGACCCCACTCACCCTGCATCCCGCCCCGGGGTCGGATCCCTTTTCCAAAGGAAAAGGGCTCTGACCCCTAGCCTTCCCAAGACGCCCTGGCACGTGCCGGGGCGTTTTCGTTTCCGGGGTATCCGTAGATCCAGCCAACGGCGAAGCCCCTCGGGGTGGACGCGCTTCTGCCGGGTTCCGTTGGGTGGCCGGGTGGGTGGGCCGCGCAGGGGACGCTGCAAGTACGTCCTTGTAAGCTCGTAGGCGCCATCCATGGCGCCTGCGCCCCTGCGCAACCCACCCACCCGGCCCCGGACAGTTCCCCGCGCGTCCACCCCGGATTGAAGAAGGAAGAGCAAGAGCAACAGCTGCACGCCGCGAGGCTTCTGCGGGGTCAGATCCCTTTTCCGCTGGAAAAGGGATCTGACCCCACTCACCCTGCATCCCGCCCCAGGGGTCGGATCCCTTTTCTAACGGAAAAGGGCTCTGACCCCAATTCCCCGCCCGATAGAAACAACGCTCTTGCCGTCCGCCGACGCGATGCATGAAGAGGCGGGCCGGGGTGGGCAGGCAGGACCGCAGGCGCCAAGGGCCCGAGGCATGCCTCGGGCGGGTTGGGCAGGACGCCCAACCCCGGTCTTGCCGTGTGCGCAGGAAAGCGCACACGAGCAAGGCGCCTACGAGCCCCCATGGGTGAGGGCGCTTTGCTTGCGAAGCACTGCTTCGCAAGCGCCCGAACGCGCAGCCGCCAGCGGCTGGGCCGGACCCCGGAGGGGGGTTAACGGCGTGTCCTGCCTGCCCACCCCGACCCGCCTCCCCCAAAGCAACAAACATCCGACCGACCGCTGTTGCTTTTGCTGTTGCTTCGGCTGTTGCTTCAAACGCCTGCTGCAAGCAGCGCCGCAGCCGCCGCTGCAAGGGAACCTGAATGCGCTCATAGCGCCACCCTCAAATCTCCCCGCCCCCGGCCGATAACCGTTCTGTCACGGCCGGTCGCGCCGTCACCGGTACTGGCGCCGCCCGCCCGTCTCGACCTGGTCCCGCTTCATGAACCTCCTGCATCGCTGGCAACACTACTTCAGCAACCTTTCCGTCCGGCGCAAGCTCAACCTGCTCACGCTGATGATCGCGATCGGCGTGATCGCGCTGTCGGTGATCGCCGCCCGCATGCAGTACCTGGACCTGACCGAAACGCGCAAGGACACCCTGCGCACCCAGGTCGAACTGACCTACGGCGTGCTGGACCACTACAAGCGCCTGGCCGGCACCGGCGAACTGACCGAAGAGGCCGCCAAGGCCGCCGCGCTGCAGGCGCTGGAAGTCATGCGCGCCAACAACGATGCCGACTACTACAACGTGCTGGACACCCAGTACCGCGTGCTGATGCACCCGTTCGCGCCCAAGCGCGTAGGCACCGTGCAGAAGGATTACACCTCCGATGACGGCGTGCCGATCTACTACCTGCAGGTCGGCATGGCCCGCCTCGGCGGCGGCTACACCTACTACCAGACCACCAAGCCCGGCAAGGAAGGCCTGATCGACAAGATCACCTACGCCGGCATGTACGAACCCTGGAAGTGGGTGGTCACCACCGGCGTCTACATGGACGACGTGCAGAGCGACGCCTGGGCCTTCACCGGCATCATGGCGCTGTCCGGTGGCCTGATGGTGCTGATCGTGCTGGGCCTGAGCTGGATCATCGGCAACCGCATCGCCGTACCGCTGAAGCAGGCCACCGCGGTGGCCGAAGGCATTGCGCGCGGCAAGCTGGACAGCCATATCGGCCCGCAGCCGCACGACGAACCGGGCCGCCTGCTCGAATCGATGTCGCGCATGCAGCAGCAGCTGCACGCGGTCATCACCGCCCAGCGCGAAATGGCCCGCCGCCACGATGGCGGTGAACTCAGCTACCGCATCGACGCCGCCGCCTTCCCCGGCGAATACGGCCTGATGGTGCAGGAAACCAACACCCTGGTCGGCAGCCACGTGCAGACCCTGCACGATGTGCTGGACGTGGTGCAGCAGTACGCCGTGGGCGACCTCAGCCGCGACGTGGCGCGCTACCCCGGCGAAAAGGCCGCCATGACCACCACCGTCGATACGGTCAAGGCCAACCTGGGTCGCATCAACGCCGAAATCAAGCAGTTGGCCGCCGCCGCCGCCGCCGGTGATTTCAGCCAGCGTGGCGATGCCCAGCGCTTCAATCACGATTTCCGCGTGATGCTGGAAAACCTCAACGCCATGATGGCGGTCAGCGATGACAACCTGGGCAAGCTCTCGCAGCTGCTGTCGGCCATCGCCGAAGGCGACCTGACCACCCGCATGCACGGTGACTACCAGGGCGTGTTCGCCCGCATGCGCGACGATGCAAACAGCACCGTCGCGCAGCTGACCCAGATCGTCGGCCAGATCCAGGCCAGCACCTCCAGCATCACCCTGGCCGCCGGCGAAATCGCCTCGGGCAACAGCGATCTCTCGCGCCGCACCGAACAGCAGGCTGCCAACCTGGAAGAAACCGCTGCGTCGATGGAGGAACTGACCTCCACCGTGCGCCAGAACGCCGAACACGCCCGCCAGGCCAACCAGCTGGCCATCGGCGCGCACGGCGTGGCCTCGCAGGGCGGCGAAGTGGTCGGCCAGGTGGTCACCACCATGTCGGCCATCGAAGCGTCTTCGAAGAAGATCGCCGAGATCATCAGCGTGATCGATGGCATCGCCTTCCAGACCAACATCCTGGCCCTGAACGCTGCGGTGGAAGCCGCGCGTGCCGGCGAGCAGGGCCGTGGCTTTGCCGTGGTCGCCAGCGAAGTGCGTACCCTGGCGCAGCGCTCGGCTGCAGCGGCCAAGGAGATCAAGGGCCTGATCGACGACTCGGTCGGCAAGGTCAACGAAGGTTCGGCACTGGTCCACCAGGCCGGCGCCACCATGGGCGAGATCGTCGCCTCGGTGCAGCGCGTGACCGACATCATGGCCGAGATCTCCGCGGCGTCGCAGGAGCAGAGCGCCGGCATCGAGCAGGTCAACCAGACCGTGGTGCAGATGGACGAAACCACCCAGCAGAATGCCGCGCTGGTGGAAGAAGCCACCGCTGCCGCACGCGCCATGGAAGACCAGGCCGCGCAGCTGGCCGATGCAGTGGCCATCTTCCGCCTGGACAACCAGGTGTCGGCGGCGGTGAAGGCCGTGGCCGCCCGCGTCGCCCCGCCCGCGCACGCCATCGTGCGCGCCCCTGCCCGCCCGCAGGCCGTGCGCACCGCGGCACCGCGCACGCCTTCCAGCCCGGTCGCTTCCAGCGACGGTGACTGGCAGGAATTCTGATCCCCCGCGGCGGCTTCGGCCGCCGCCCACCCGATGGACACCTCCCCCGTGCAGAGCCCAACCCCCATCGTGACCGGCCCCCGCGAATTCGAGTTCGCCGACCGTGATTTCCGCCGCGTCTGCGACCTGATCTACCAGCGCGTAGGCATCGCCCTGGCCCCCGCCAAGCGGGACATGGTCTACGGGCGCTTGTCGCGGCGCCTGCGCGCACTGGGCATGCGCAGCTTCCAGCAGTACCTGGACCATCTGGAACAGGGCGAAGGCGAGGAATGGCAGGCGTTCACCAACGCGCTCACCACCAACCTCACCTCGTTCTTCCGCGAGCCGCACCACTTCGACAAGCTGCGCGAAGAACTGCAGAAGCGCACCGGCCGCGGACCGCTGCTGCTGTGGTCTTGCGCAGCGTCCACCGGTGAAGAGCCCTACTCCATGGCCATCACCGCGTGCGAGGCCTTCGGTACGCTGAAGCCGCCGGTGCGCATCATCGCCACCGACGTGGACACCCAGGTGCTGGCCACCGCCGGCCGCGGCGTCTACAACATCGACCGCGTGGCCAGCCTGGACCCGGACCTGCGCCGCCGGTACTTCCAGCGCGGCAGCGGCCCCAACGAAGGCCAGTGCCGCGTGCTGCCGGCCCTGCGCGAGCTGATCGAATACCGCCCGCTCAACCTGCTGGCACCGCGCTACGACGTGGGCGGTCCGTTCGACGCATTGTTCTGCCGCAACGTGATGATCTACTTCGACAAGCCGACCCAGCGCGCCATCCTGGGCCGGCTGGTGAACCATCTCGCTGACGATGGCCTGCTCTACACCGGGCATTCGGAAAACTATCTGCACGCGGCCGACCTGATCCAGCCGTGTGGCCGCACGCTGTACCGACGCGCACAGGGAGCCGGCGCATGAATGCATCTCTGCGCACCGACGATGTGATGCGCTACCAGGACGCACGCTTCAAGACCGTGGCGGCCAAGCTGCTGCCCACCCAGTACCTGGTGGTGGACGACACCACCGCGCTGACCACCACGCTGGGTTCCTGCGTTGCCGCCTGCCTGCGCGATCCGGTGTTGAAGATCGGCGGCATGAACCACTTCCTGCTGCCCGAAGGCAACGCCGGCGATGGCGCCCCCGCGCGCTATGGCAGCTACGCCATGGAACTGCTGATCAACGACATGCTCAAGCGCGGCGCCCACCGCAAGCGCATCGAGGCCAAGGTGTTCGGCGGCGCCAACGTGCTGAAAGGCTTTACCAGCAACCCGGTCGGCACCCGCAACGCCGAGTTCGTGCGCCAGTACCTGCAGGCCGAACACATTCCGATCATTGCCGAAGACCTGTGCGGCATCCATCCGCGCAAGATCTGGTTCTTCGCCGATACCGGCCGCGTGGTGGTGCAACGCCTGCCGCACGCGCACGAGGCCGAAGTGGCCGCCACCGAATCGGCCGTGCGTGCCCGCCTGTCCAAGGCCCCGGTCACCGGCGGCGTGGAGCTGTTCGAATGAACGCGCCCGGCAACGCCCCCTGCCGGGTACTGATCGTCGACGACTCTGCCGTGGTCCGGCAGATGCTCACCGAAATCCTGTCCAGCGATCCGGGCATCGACGTGGTCGGCACCGCCGCCGACCCGCTGCTGGCGCGCGAGAAGATCAAGCGCCTGGCCCCGGATGTGATCACCCTGGACGTGGAAATGCCACGCATGGACGGCCTGGCGTTCCTGGAAAACCTGATGCGCCTGCATCCGTTGCCGGTGGTGATGATTTCCTCGCTGACCGAGCGCGGCGCGGACACCACGCTGCAGGCGCTTGCACTGGGCGCGGTGGATTTCGTTTCCAAACCCAAGCTTGACGTGGCGCGTGGGCTGCAGGGCTACGCCGAGGAGATCATCGGCAAGGTCAAGATGGCCGCGCGCTCGCGGGTGCGACCGCTGGTGCGTGCGGCGGCGCCGAAGGTGCTGCTGGACGCGGCACCGTCGCTGCGCCCGGCCGCACCGCAGTTCCGCACCACCGACCGGCTGATTGCCATCGGCTCCTCGGCCGGCGGCACCGAGGCGCTGCGCGTGGTGCTGGAAGGCATGCCCGCCGATGCCCCGGCCGTGGTGATGACCCAGCATCTGCCGGCCAGCTTCAGCACCGCCTTCGCCGAACGCCTGGACCGCCATTCGGCCATGGCCGTGCGCGAGGCCAGCGATGGCGAAGCCGTGCTGCCAGGCCACGCCTACCTGCCGCCGGGCGGCAAGCACCTGCGCATCATCCGCGACGGTGCCCGCTGGCGCTGCCGCATCGACGACGGCCCGGCGGTGAACCGGCACAAGCCGGCCGTGGATGTGCTGTTCCGCTCGGTCGCGCAGAGCGCCGGTGGCAATGCCATCGGCGCCATCCTCACCGGCATGGGCGACGACGGCGCGCGCGGCCTGCTGGAAATGCGCCAGGCCGGCGCGCCCACGCTGGTGCAGGACGAGGCCACCAGCGTGGTCTGGGGCATGCCCGGTGCCGCGTTCAAGTTGGGCGCCGCCGAAGAGCAGGTGCCGCTGGAGCGTATCGCCGAGCGCCTGCTGGCGCTGGCCCGCGGCTGACCGCGCAAGCGCCTTCCCCCTCACAATGCAACGTCATCCACAGGCGGCCCGCCCAGGGCCGCCTGTGCTGTTCCACTTTCAAGGAGTTTCACCATGGCATTACGCCTGATTCCACTGCGCGGCGCGCTTGCCGCCACCTGCCTGCTGCCGATGCTCGCCAGCGGCACCGGTCGAACCGATGCTCCGCCAGCGGCACCCACACTGCCCCCCGCAGGCTGGACAGAGCACGTGGCGATCAGCGCCGGCGCCGGTCAGCACATCCACGATCACCACCCGGACGTCGTACTGCGCATCGTCACCCCCGAAGATGGCGAGCGCATCACCGGCGCGGCCAAGGCCGGGCAGTTTGTACGCCAGGTCTTCGGCGCCAGCTCCACTACCCGGCTGGATCCCAAGCATCTGCGCGGGACCGACGTCCAGGCAGTACCCAGCCCAGCCATGGACCTCATGCCCAGCCTGTTCAATGACTGGCTGCAGCAGTACTTCACCCTGTTCCCCGGTGCGATTCCCCAGGGCCGCACGCTGTTGAAGGTAGAGGCGAATGAGTGGGCCCTGGTCTACCAGAAGCCCAAGGCAGGGCAACAGCTCTATCAGCTCAGCCACTTCACCCGCCTGCGCCTGCAGCAACCGGACGGCAGCACGGTGGACGCTGCGTACTGCAACGACCCCGGGCGCGAGGCCACGCTCGAACAATGGCAGGCCAATGACTACGCGCGATTGCGCGCCAGTGCCCGCGAACTGGCCGCTGCCTGCGTGCAGCGCTTTGTCAGCAAGCTGCCACAGTTCTTCCCGCAGCCGCTCCCCACCGCAGGCAGCGGTGACGGCACGGCACGCGTGCGGGTTTTCAACTCGGCAACAGAACGGGTCACCATGCTCGGCGATGCCTACTGCCTGGCCGACGGCAGCCGACGCTTCGATGACCCGCGTTGGCCAGCCGAAAGCAACGCCAATGCGCTGGACAGCGAGGCGGGCAACCTCAGCCTCGGCATCGCCGAAACCGAAACCCTGCGTAGCCTGAAGTCGCCGAAGTATCGCGAATATGCCGTGCAGGCCGGGCAGCCGTTGATCTTCGACGCGGACGTCCGCCACCGCGGCGCGTTCTGCACCGGCACGCTGGCTGTACAGATCGTGCCGGTCACCGGTGTGGATTACGAAGTGAAGATGGATATCGTCGGCCAGGTCTGCAGGTTGAACGTCCATAGCGTCGATGCCGAAGGTGTCCGGCTCGCAGTGCCAGCCCGGCGCGCGCCGGAGACGTGCACGCGTCCTGACGTGGACTACACCAACCTCACCACGAAGACCCCGCGCGAGCCGCTGGACGCCATGGGCGTCTTTCTGTTCACCGACAACGCGTTGCAGGTGCAACCCGCAGACAGGGACAGTCCACCGCTGCAGCTGGCCGACGGTCCTGCCGATGCTGCGCGACTGCAGACGCTGTTGCAGCAGATGGTGGCCACGCCGGGAACCCGCGCCTGCGTGATCGTGCCTGCGCAGGATCACGCCAGCCCATTGAACACGCTGCTGCGCGACTACGTGCTCGAGCGTGGGGCGGCATTGCCTGGCCTGTGGGAGGCCGCCGAGACGGTCAATCAGGCGCGCCACGCAGCCCCGGCAGCACCGCTGGATCTGCAGGCCGCCGTGCAGCACTGCCAGACCCTGCCCCGCCTGGACTTCCGCGTGCAGTAACCCATCGCCTGCGACGGTAGGGCTGGCCCAGGACTGACCGGACCGCAGCACCCCCTCGACAACACCTCGTTCGAATGCCGGCACCGGAAGGGCCGGCATGGCTGTTTCTGTTTCTCAAGGAGCTTGACCATGGCCCTGCGCCGCTTCCCCTCCCGAACCACGCTGCTGGCAGCGGCCCTGCTTGCACCGCTGCTGGCCACCGCGGCCACCCAGCCGGCATCTCCGCAGGCGCCCTCGCCCGCCACCGACGCTGCCGATGCGTGGAGCGAACGCGTGCAGATCCTCAGCGGTCCGGACACCGCCGCCAAGCCGCTGCACGCACCGGACGTGGCGCTGCGCATCGTCACCCCCGATGACAGCGAGGCACTGACGCCGAAGGGACTGTCCCTGCTGTTCAGTGGCAACGAGCCCGACTACAGCCGCCGCAACCAGCTGCCCGGCACCATCATCGAAGGCCAGGCCAGCCCGGCCATCACGCTGATGCCGAACGTGGCCAAGGCGCTGGTGGGCGGCTATTTCCGTTATGCGCCCGACGCACTACCGACCCAGACCAGCACCCTGCGCTTCAATGCCGAAACCTGGGCGCTGGTACACCAGGGCAACACCCGCAAGGATCCGCTGTACCGGCTCAACCACACCAGCACCATCCAGCAGCGCCGCGCCGATGGCAGCCTGGCCGAGATCATCCGCTGCAGCGACAGCGACGAACGCGCGACGTTGGGCAACTGGCAGGCCAACGACTACGCCCGGCTGAAGAGCGCCGCGCAGATGATCACCATGAAGTGCATCGAAAAGCTGATCAAGCGCATTCCGGCCATGTATCCGCGCCCGCTGGCGGCTGAAGATCTCAGCGCCTACGCCGGTGGTGTCGTGCCGCCGGCACGGGTGCGCGTGTACGCCGATTTCGGCCGGACCACCACCCTGCTTACCGATGCCTCGTGCCGCGACGACTACCGCGACCGCATCGACGTCAAGTACAACAATGCCGGTGACAAGGGCCTGCTCGGCATTCCCAGCACCGAAGCGCTGCGCAGCAAGCAGAGCCAACGGTTCTCCACGCTCAGTTACCAGGAATACGAAGTCCCAGGTGGCAAGCCGCTGATCTTCGAGGCGGCCTTTGATCCCAAGAGCGGCCTGTACTGCACGGGCACGCTGTCCGGCCAGTTCGTGCCCAAGCCGGGCCAGGACTATGAAGTGGAGTTTGAAGTGGCCGACAAGATGTGCCGGCTGCATGTCCGCCAGGTTCACGCCGATGGCAGCGTGACGCCGCAGCAGGCCCGACCCACCCCCACCATCTGCGAGCGCACGCGTGCGCCGGTGCGCATCGAGCCACGCCAGGAGATGCAGGTCCTGCTGTTCAACCCCGGCCAGCTGCAGATCCAGGACGCGAGCCAAGGCAGTGCCGCACAGCAGCTGCCTGACGAAGCAGGCAGCAGCGAAGCACTGCAGCAGATGCTGCAGCAGGCCAGCAGCACGCCCGGCACCCGCCTGTGCGTGGTGGCGCCGTCATCGGACTACAGCAGCGTGCTGCACGATGCCGTGCGCGAACGCGTGCTGGACGCGCCGCAGGTGCTGCCCAGCCTGTGGGAAGAGACCGCGTCGGTGAACCAGCGCCGTGGTGCCGCCGCCGATGCGCCGGTTGATATCACCGCCGCCGTCGAACGCTGCAAGGCCTTCCCGATCAAAGAGTTCGCTGGGCAGTAAGCCGCAGCGCGCCCGTTCCGCTTTTCCAAGGAGTATCACCATGGCAGTACGCCCCGCCTGTCTCACCGCCGCGATCGCCGCGATCGCCGCCAGCCTCCTGCTATCCGCATCGGCCCATGCCAGGGACCCAGCACCCGCGTCCGACACCACCGCGGCAACCACCCTCGTGGCGACGCCCGAACCCGCGGCCGAACCGGCAACCGAGGCCATGCCGGAACCGGCCGCCCAGGCCGTTGCTGCGCCGGTTGCGGCCGCCGTGCTGGACTACAGCAGCCTGCAGCGCATCAAGATCACCTCCGGGCTGGGCACCGGGCCCGACGGCAATCGCTACGGAGATCCGACCCTGCGCCTGGTGATGCGCGGTGACACCGCCGGCGCTACCGCCGCCAAGGTCGGTCTGTTTGCGCTGGGCACGTTGGCCGGCATCGGTGGCCAGACCAGCACCTTCAGCAAGAACAACGTGCGCGGCGACAGCATCGGTGCCGTGCCCAGCCCCGCGTTTGGGCTGTTGCCGGCCATGATCCGCGAACAGCTGGCGATCTACTTCGCCGCCCATCCCGGCGCCATCCCCAGCGACGAGCGCACCGTCGAAGCCAGCGCCGGTCAGTGGTCGCTGGTGTACCAGAAGCTCGGTGATGCGGACACGCCGTACGAGCTGCGCCACGACGCCACCATCGGCTTCCCGGTGGTGCGCAGGATGTTCCGCAGCGCAAGCGGCGGCCAGGGCGTGCACTGCCAGGACGAGGCACAGGTGGCCCCGCTGCAGGATTGGCAGGCCGACGACTATGCCAAGGCGAAAGCCGCCTCGCGCGACTTCGCCGAGGCCTGCATCGCCCGCTTCGTTGCCGAACTGCCGCGCCTGTTCCCCGACCATGGCGTGTTGCCGGAGACCGCCGCCGAACCGGAGCCGCCGGCAGACGCGCCGGCGCTAGCCGAACACGCGACCGCCGTCACCCAGGCCTGACCCCAGCCCAGGGTCGGACCCCTTGCCGCAGGCAAGGGCTCTGACCCCGGGTGCATCGCGCGCGCCGCCATCCACGCATGGCGTGGATCTACTCGCCCCAGTACAGCCGCATCGGGTTGTCCACCAGCAGCCTGCGCTGCAACTCGGGCGTGGGGGCGATGTGCGGAATCACGTCCACCAGATGGCCGTCGTCGGGCATGTGGCCCTTCATGTTCGGGTGCGGCCAGTCGGTCCCCCATAGCACCCGGTCCGGGAACTGCCGCACCAGGTGCCGGGCGAACGGCACCACATCGGCGTACCCGGGCGGCCCCACACGTGACAGCCGCTCGGGGCAGCTGACCTTGCTCCACACGTTGCCGTGCTCGGCCATCAGTCGCACGAAGCGCTGGAACTCCGGCCCATCCACCGGCTGGCTCACGTCGGGGCGGCCCATGTGGTCCACCACCACGGTGGTCGGCAACGTGGTGAAGAAACTCCAGCGCTCGGCCAGATCGGCCGCTTCGAAGTACACCACCACATGCCAGCCCAGCGGCGCGATGCGATCGATGATCGCGTGGTAATAGGCATCCGGCTTCGGATCGACCAGCCGGCGCACGAAGTTGAAGCGCACACCCCGCACACCGGCGGCATGCAACAGCTGCAGTTCCTCATCGCTCACGCTGTCGCGCACCGTGGCCACGCCCCGGGCCAGGCCGTCGCTGGCCTGCAGCGCGTCCACCAGGGCACGGTTGTCGGCGCCATGGCAGGTGGCCTGCACGATCACGTTGCGGCTGAAGCCCAGGAAATCGCGCAGCGCGAACAGCTGCGCCTTGCCGGCGTCGCAAGGGGTGTACTTGCGTTCGGGCGCATACGGAAACACATCGCCCGGCCCGAACACATGGCAGTGTGCATCCACCGCACCGGGCGGCGGCACGAATTGTGGGCGGCTCGGGTGGGCACAGTAATCCAGCCAGTCGGCATCTTTCTGGAATGCGGCCATCACAGCCCCCTGGCCTTCAGCTGGGCATCCAGCCGCGGGTAGACACGGCGTGCATTGCCTTCGAACACCTTGTAACGGTCCTGCGCCGAAATCGCCAGGGCATCGACGTAGCGGCGGGTGTCATCGAAGAAGTGGCCGGTCTGCGGGTCGATGCCGCGCACCGCGCCGACCATTTCCGAGCCGAACAGGATGTTGTCGATGTCGATCACCTCGAACAGCAGGTCGATGCCGGGCTGGTGGTAGACGCAGGTATCGAAGTACACGTTCTTCATCACATGCTCGGCCAGCGGCGGCTTGCCCAGCATGTCCGCCAGGCCACGGAAGCGCCCCCAATGGTACGGCACCGCACCGCCGCCATGCGGGATGATGAAGCGCAGCGTGGGGAAGTCACGGAACAGGTCACCCTGCAGGAACTGCATGAAGGCGGTGGTATCGGCGTTCAGGTAGTGCGCGCCGGTGGCATGGAAGTTGGCGTTGCAGCTGCCCGACACATGCACCATGGCCGGCACGTCCAGCTCCACCATCTTCTCGAAGAACGGGTACCAGGAACGGTCGGTCAGCGGCAGGCCATCCCAATGGCCGCCGGACGGATCGGGGTTCAGATTGCAGCCGACGAAACCGAGCTCGTTCACGCAGCGCTCCAGCTCGGCCACCGCGTGGGCGATCGGCACGCCCGGCGACTGCGGCAGCTGGCAGACGCCAATGAACTGCTCGGGATACAGCTGCACCACCCGCGCGATCAGGTCGTTGCAGTGCCGCGTCCACTCGGCACTTACCTGCTCATCGCCGATGTGGTGCGCCATGGTGCTGGCACGCGGCGAGAAGATGGTCATGTCCGCGCCACGCTCGCGCAGCAGGCGCAGCTGGTTGGCCCCCACACTGTCGCGCAGTTCATCGTCGCTGATGGTCGGATAGACCGCCGCCGGCAGCGAGCGATCGTTGTAGTGGGCCACCTGCGCCTTGCGAAACGCATCGTGGCCGGTCGGGGCCGTGGTGTAGTGGCCGTGGCAGTCGATGATCATGGGGGATCTCCTGGGGCGATGGATCACCAGCCAAACAGCTGGGCGAAATGCACATCCACGCGCAGGCCAACAATCAGCGCATCGGGAATGTTGGTCGTGCGCGTGGGCGCGTAGATCGGGTCGGGGTTGATGACGTACTGCAGGTTGGGCATCAGTCGGATGCCCTTCTTCACCGCCCAGCCGTAGCTGAGTTCGGTGATGATTTCATCGGCATGCGGCGCGCCCGTGCCGCCATTGCGGCTGCGGCGATCACGCAGGAAGCCGATCTGTTCGTCGCTGAAGTGGGTGTTGGACACGAACAGGGCCAGGGTGTCCTGGTCGCGGCTGGCAAACGTGCCGGTCTTGACGAAGCCGGCCGACACGAAATGATCGACCGGCGCCTCGTTGCCGGTGTTGAGGTAGACACGCCCGAACACCGCCAGGTTGCGCTTGCCCTCGCCGCGCCACACGGTCTGGTCGCCCATCGCGTACCAGCCCATGCGTGCGCCATCCTGCGCCGCGGTCGGCTTGCCGGTCAGCGCCGCCGAGTTGCCGTTGGCATCGAAGTACGGGCTCTTGCCACCATCGCTGTTGCGGTACATGCCCAGCCGGTACGCGCGCGGCAGGCGATCGTTGGCGAAGCTGGTCTGGTAACCCACTTCGTAGGCACTGATCGTGCCGGTGCCCTCGCCCACCGAGAAATCCAGGCCGTTCTTGCCGGCCTCGTTCAGCGTGTTGTTGTAATCGAACACGCCAGCCTGGGCGTACCAGCGATCATCCACGTCGTAGCGCACGATGCCCGCCCACGAAGAATTCGGATAGGCGGTGATGCCCAGGTCGGTGATCGCACCGTAGGGGGTCAGGCACATCGCATTGCTCATGAACACGCAGTTGAGCGGCGAGTTGTTGAAGTAGCTGTTCACCGGCGCGCGACCGGCGGTGATGCTCAACCCGTTGTCGAAGCGGTGGCGCAGGGTCAACCGGGTCAGGCGGCCGCCGGCCACGGGCCGCCAGGTCTGCTGCGCGCTGATCGAATTGCCGATCTTCTCGCGCGCCAGGTTGCGCCCGGCAAACCAGGCCCACTGTGCGTCGACCTCGGTGCCGTGTACGCCGAACAGTTTGTCCAGGTCGAACTTCGATTGGGCCATCACCCAGTACGAGCCTTCGGTACCCTGTTCGACACCGCCCACCGGGTTGTGGGCCACGTTGCCGACCAGGTCCAGGGTCAGGTCGATGCCCTCGGGCACGCTGCGTTCAGCGGCGAAGGCCGGCGCGGCCAGCACACTGGCCAGCAGCAGGTACAGCGGGGTACGCAGGAACTGCGACATGTTCTCTCCCTTCCCGGCGCCGCCGGCGCCAGGGTGTTGCATTCGATGGAGGCCACCCGCGGTGGCCGTCAGGGCTCAGGCCATGGCCTCAGGCAGGCTGTGCGCCCAGCAGACGCTGGCGCGTGCGGCGGGTGCCGATCTGCGCCGCCATGGTCTTTTCATCCAGCTTGCCTTCCCACTTGGCGATCACCAGCACCGCAATCGCGTTGCCGATCAGGTTCACGAAGGTCAGCCCTTCGGCCAGGATGCGGTGGATGCCCAGGATCAGGGCAATGCTGGCCACCGGAATGGTGCCGGTGGTGCCCAGAGTGGCCGCCAGGACCACGAATGCCGCGCCGGCCACGCCGGCCGCGCCCTTGGACGTCAACAGCAGCACGGCGATCAGCCCCAGCTGGTGCCACACGGTCAGTTCGGTGTTGGTGGCCTGGGCCAGGAAGATCGCCACCGTGGTCAGGTACAGGCAGGTGCCATCCAGGTTGAACGAGTAACCGGCAGGAATCACGAAACCGACCACCCCTTCCTCGCAGCCCAGCTTCTTCATCTTCTCGATCAGGCGCGGCAGCACGGTCTCGGTGCTGGTGGTGGCCGCCACGATGATGATCTCGTCGCGCAGGTAGCCCAGCAGGCGCCACAGGCTGGCCCCGGTCCACCAGCACACCGTGCCAAGCACCAATACGGTGAACAGCCCGCAGACCACGAAGAACTCGATGATCAGCTCGCCCAGTGACAGCAGCGAGGCGGCACCGAACTGGCCCACGGTGAAGGCGATGGCGCCGAATGCACCGATGGGCGCCACATACATGATGTAGCCGATGATCTTGAACAGCGCGCCGGAAGCACTCTCGATCACGTCCATCACCGGCTTGCCGCGTTCACCGACGGCGGCCAGTGCCACGCCGAACAGCACCGCCACGAACAGCACCTGCAGCACATGCGCTTCAGTGAAGGCACTGACCAGGGTGTTGGGAATGATGGCCATGATGTAGGCCACGATCGACTGGTCGTGGGCGGTGTGCACGTAGCCCTGGATGCTGGCCATGTCGATGGTCGCCGCATCGATGTTCATGCCGGCGCCGGGCTGCCACAGATCCACCGCCACCAGGCCGACGATCAGCGCCAGGATGGTGATCACCTCGAAGTAGATCAGCGACTTCAGCGCCAGCCGGCCCACGCTGCGCATGTCGCGCATGCCGGCGATGCCGTGCACCACGGTGACGAAGATGATCGGCCCGATCATCATCCGGATCAGCTTGATGAAGCCATCACCCAGCGGCTTCATCGCCGAACCCAGGTCCGGCTGCAGCCAGCCCAGCAACACGCCGATCACGGTGCCGGCCAACACCTGGAACCACAACTGGCCCAATATTCCAAAGCGGCCCGGCCGCTTCCCTACCACGGTCATAACAACCCTCCCAGGTCGCAGAGAATAGAAAGGCGTCGCCTGTTCAGTCGAACAGTTCGCCGTCGAACAGCTTCCGTGCGGTGCGCAGCATCGCCGCGCGGGCCACCTGCCCGTCCTCTTTCAGTTCAATCACGCAGGCGGTCGCCCCGCTGGGGTGCTCCACCGCCAGCGTCTGCACCTGCCCACCCGGCAGGCGGGCCAGGGCGTGGGCCGGCGAACCCGGCAACAGGCAGGCCGTGGCCACCGTCACCGCGCCCAGCACGCCGATGGAGGCGTGGCAGCGGTGCGGAATGAACGAGCGCACGCAGATCGCGCCGCCGTCGGCCGGTGCGGCCACCAGCATCATCTTGGGCACCGACTTTTCCGCCACGTCGCCCAGGTTCATCTTCGGCCCCGCCTGCAGGCGGATCGCCTCCAGCCGCGCCTTCAGTGCGTCGTCGGCATCCAGCGTGGCGCGGTCCTCATGCCCGCTGATGCCCAGATCGGAGGCCCGCAGCACCACGCAGGGCATGCCGTTGTCGATCAGGGTCATCGGCACACCGTCAATCTGGTCCACCGCGTTGCCGGTCGGCAACAGCGCGCCGCAGCTGGAACCGGCGGTGTCCTCGAACGCCAGCGGTACCGGCGCGGCGCTGCCCGGCACCCCGTCGATGCGCGCGTCACCGGCATAGCTCACCACGCCACCCGGTGTCTGCACGCTGGCCGTGGCCAGGGTGCCGGTGTTGGCCATGAAGATGCGCACCTCGGTCACCCCATCGCGTGCCGGCACCAGCCCGCGTTCAATCGCGAACGGGCCCACGCCGGCCAGCATGTTGCCGCAGTTCTGGGCGTCGCTTACCAGCGCCTGGTCCACGAAGACCTGCAGGAACAGGTAATCAACATCGGCATCCTCGCGCTGCGAGGGCGATACGACCGCCACCTTCGAGGTGAGCGGGTCGCCGCCGCCCATGCCATCTATCTGCCGCACGTCCGGCGAACCATAGGCGCGCAGCAGGAAGGCATCGCGCGCGGCAGTGTCCGCCGGCAGGTCCTGGGCCAGGAAGAACCCGCCCTTGGACGTGCCACCGCGCATCCACATCGCGCGCACGCCCTTACTCATAGCGCAGGCCCTTGGCTGCCAGGCGCTCACGCATCGCGTAGATGTCCAGGCCCAGTTCGCCACGGGCCAGGCGCTCGCGCTTGTCGGCCTCGCGTGCTTCGCGGGCCTGCGCCTCGGCAGCCACCCGTGCCGCCTCGGCACGCGGCACGATGCAGACACCATCGTCGTCGGCGATCACCACGTCGCCGGCGTTCACCAAGGCGCCACCACAGACCAGCGGCACGTTCACCGAGCCCAGCGTTTCCTTCACCGTGCCCTGCGCATGGATCGCGCGGCTCCAGACCGGGAAGCCCATCGCGGTCAGCTCACGCACATCGCGCACCCCGGCATCGATCACCAGGCCGCGGCAACCGCGCGCCTGTGCCGAGGTGGCCAGCAGATCGCCGAAGTAGCCATCACTGCAGTCGCTGGTCGGCGCCACCACCAGGATGTCGCCCTCGCCAAGCTGCTCGATGGCCACATGCATCATCCAGTTGTCGCCCGGCGGCACCGACACGGTCACTGCGCTGCCCGCAATGCGCGCGCCGCTGTAGATCGGGCGCAGCCGCGGGTGCAGCAGGCCGCTGCGGCCCTGCGCCTCGTGCACGGTGGCCACGCCGGCCTCGGCCAGTGACTGGATCAGCGCCGGTGCGGCGCGCTCGATGCGGGTGATGACGCGGGACATCCATCCATCCTTCGTTGGCGATGGCGCAGTCTGTTCCGCGGCCCACAGCCACTCAAGATCGTTTTTCGTCCATGCCATTCAATCTGGATATAGTTGTGCCATGAACGCGCTGCCCGAGCTGAACCTGAAGCATCTGCACGCGCTGCTGGCGGTGCACACCCACGGCGGCATCAGCGCGGCGGCGCCGCACATCAATCTGTCCCAGCCGGCGCTCACCCAGGCCATCGCACGGCTGGAGCGGCAACTGGATGCAGCGCTGTTCGACCGGCAGCCCGGCGGCATGGTCGCCACCGAGGCCACGGTGCTGCTGGTGCCACGCATCGAGCGTGCCCTGGCCTACCTGGCCCGCGGCGTGCGCGCCGCCCGTCGCGCCGCACGGCTTCCGGCACTGGCCGCGGTCGAGCGCCGGCTGACCCTCAGCCAGCTGCGCGCACTCACTGCGGTCGACAGCGCCGGCAGCTTCACCCTGGCTGCAGCGCGCGCCGGTGTCTCGCAACCGGCCATGCATCGCGCCGTGCGCGAGCTGGAAGCGGTGATCGAAATGCCACTGCTGCAGCGGCGCGGCAAGGCATTGCTGGCCACGCCGGCCGCCACCCGCCTGCTGCGCTGGGTGCGGCTGGCGCTGTCCGAACTGGCCACCGGCGTGGACGAGCTGGCCGCCCTGCGCGACCAGCATGGCGGGCGCCTGGCCATCGGGGTGATGCCGCTGGCCCGCGCACTGCTGCTGCCACAGGCACTGGCACGCTTCGCCCGGGCCTGGCCGGGCGCCACGGTGAACGTGGTGGAAGGCCCGTTCTCGGAACTGCTGTCCGACCTGCGCCAAGGCAGCCTGGACCTGCTGGTGGGCGCCATGCGCGATCTCAGCGCGGTGCCCGACGTGGTGCAGGAAGGCTTGTTCGACGATGATCCGGTGATCGTGGGCCGCGCCGGTCATCCGCTGGCGGCACAGCAGCCGTGGCGCTTTGCGCAGCTGCTCGACTACCCCTGGGTGATCCCGGCCACCGGCGCACCGGTGCGCGCACGCTGGGAACGGATGTTCCGCGACAACGGCCACGAACCGCCAGTGCTGCGCATTGAATGTGGCTCGCTGGTGATCACCCGCGGGCTGCTGCTGGAAGACGACTGGCTGACCCTGATGTCACGCGACCAGTTCCTGATCGAACGCCAGGCTGGCCTGCTGGCCGACCTGGGCCTGGCCGGTCAGGCCCTGCGCCGCCGCATCGGCCTGACCACCCGAGCGGACTGGCACCCGACGCGGCCGCAGCAGGCCTTCCTGCAGGTCTTCCGCGAGGTGTGCGCCGAACGCAGCAGCGATGGCCCTGACGCCTGGCCATTCCGCTATCGCTGAAGCCGCGTGGGGCGCCCTTGCCCACGCTCGGCTGCCCCATCGAGCCAACAAGTCGCCAAGCATCGACCAGGCTCTACAGTGTGCTTTGATGTCAGCACTGCACAAGGAATGCCGCGCATGATCAGAAGGAACTGGAAGGCCGCGCTGGCGGCCGCACTATTGTCACTGCCCCTGGTACCGGCCAACGCCAGCGGCGATCTGTTCTACTTCGAGGCCGGTCAGGGGGACGTGGTCTTTACGCTGATGCTGATCGGCCGTGAGGATCCCGGCGCGGTCGAGGTCAGCTGGAAAGGCCTGTCGATTCCGCAGCCTCCCAACGTGCAGCGCCGCTATTACATCGAATTCGACCGCGCCCGCCGCCAGGCCTATGTGCGTCCGCTCCGCCGCGACGGACTGCCATGGTTTGAAATGGACGTATCTGGAAAGCGCGGCAACGTGCTGATCGGCGGCCGTCGGCTGCAAGGCAACGCAGACTGGACCAGGCAGTAACGGGCTCCGCGCACAAAAAACCCCCGGCTCGCACCGGGGGTTCTTCGTTTACCGCATCAACCGATCAGCAGGATCAGGCAGCGACCGTCTTGGCCACGTCCTGGTACTCCTCGATCTGGTCGAAGTTCATGTAGCGGTAGATTTCCGCACCGCTCTTGGCGATCACGCCAATATCGGCCATGTACTCTTCCTTGGTCGGAATGCGGCCCAGACGCGAGCAGATCGCGGCCAGTTCGGCCGAACCCAGGTACACGTTGGTGTTGCGGCCCAGACGGTTCGGGAAGTTGCGGGTCGAGGTCGACATCGCGGTGGAACCTTCGCGGATCTGCGCCTGGTTGCCCATGCACAGCGAGCAGCCCGGCATCTCCATGCGTGCGCCGGTGGCGCCGAAGGTGCCGTACACGCCTTCCTTGGTCAGCTCCGAAGCATCCATCTTGGTCGGCGGGGCCACCCACAGGCGGGTCGGCAGATCACGCTTGCCGTCCAGCAGCTTGGCCGCGGCGCGGAAGTGACCGATGTTGGTCATGCACGAACCGATGAACACTTCGTCGATCTTGGCGCCGGCCACTTCGGACAGGGTCTTCACGTCGTCCGGGTCGTTCGGGCAGGCCACGATCGGCTCGTGGATGTCGGCCAGGTCGATCTCGATGACGGCAGCGTATTCGGCGTCGGCATCCGGCTCCAGCAGCTCCGGGTTGGCCAGCCACGCTTCCATCTTTTCGATACGGCGCTGCAGCGAACGCGGATCCTGGTAACCCTCGGCAATCATCCACTTCAGCAGGGTGATGTTGCTGGTCAGGTACTCGATGATCGGTTCCTTGTTCAGGCGCACCGAGCAACCGGCAGCCGAACGTTCGGCCGACGCATCGGACAGTTCGAAGGCCTGTTCGACCTTCAGTTCCGGCAGACCTTCGATTTCCAGGATGCGACCGGAGAAGATGTTCTTCTTGCCGGCCTTGGCCACGGTCAGCAGGCCCGACTTGATGGCGTACAGCGGAATGGCATTGACCAGGTCACGCAGGGTCACGCCCGGCTGCATCTGGCCCTTGAAGCGCACCAGCACCGATTCGGGCATGTCCAGCGGCATGACGCCGGTGGCGGCAGCGAAGGCCACCAGGCCCGAGCCGGCCGGGAACGAAATGCCCACCGGGAAACGGGTGTGAGAGTCACCACCGGTACCGACGGTGTCCGGCAGCAGCATGCGGTTCAGCCAGCTGTGGATCACGCCGTCGCCCGGGCGCAGCGAGATGCCGCCGCGGGTGGAGATGAACTCCGGCAGGGTGTGGTGGGTCTTCACGTCCACCGGCTTCGGGTAAGCGGCGGTGTGGCAGAACGACTGCATCACCAGGTCGGCCGAGAAGCCCAGGCAGGCCAGGTCCTTCAGCTCGTCGCGGGTCATCGGGCCGGTGGTGTCCTGCGAGCCGACCGAGGTCATCTTCGGTTCGCAGTAGGTGCCCGGGCGCATGCCCTGGCCTTCGGCCAGGCCACAGGCGCGGCCGACCATCTTCTGTGCCAGCGAGAAGCCCTTGCCGGTGTCGGCCGGCTGCACCGGCAGGCGGAACAGATCGGTCGGGGCCAGGCCCAGCGCTTCACGCGCCTTGCCGGTCAGGCCGCGGCCGATGATCAGCGGAATGCGGCCACCGGCGCGCACTTCGTCGAACAGTACTTCGGACTTGACCTGGAATTCGGCGATCACTTCGCCGTTCTTCAGCGCCTTGCCTTCGTACGGACGCAGCTCGACCACATCGCCGTGCTCCATCTTCGACACGTCCAGCTCGATCGGCAGTGCGCCGGCATCTTCCATGGTGTTGTAGAAGATCGGGGCGATCTTCGAACCCAGGCAGACGCCACCGGCGCGCTTGTTCGGGATGAACGGAATGTCATCGCCCGTCCACCACAGCACGCTGTTGGTGGCCGACTTGCGCGAGGAACCGGTACCGACCACGTCGCCCACGTAGGCAACCAGGTGGCCCTTGTCCTTCAGGTCCAGGATCTGCTGGATCGGACCGCGCTTGCCGTCTTCTTCCGGGGTGAACGGCGCGTCGTCGCGCTTGTTCTTCAGCATCGCCAGGGCGTGCATCGGAATGTCGGGGCGGGTGGTTGCATCCGGCGCCGGCGACAGGTCGTCGGTGTTGGTTTCGCCCGGCACCTTGAACACGGTGACGGTCAGGCTCTGCGGCACTTCCGGGTTGTTGGTGAACCACTCGGCATCGGCCCAGCTCTGCAGCACGGACTGTGCGTTGGCATTGCCGGCCTTGGCCTTTTCCTGCACATCGTGGAAGGCATCGAAGACCAGCAGGGTCTTCTTCAGGCCGTCAGCGGCGATGGTGCCAACGCTGGCGTCGTCCAGCAGCTGCACCAGCGGGGCCACGTTGTAACCGCCCAGCATGGTGCCCAGCAGTTCGGTGGCGCGCTCGCGGCTGATCAGCGGGTTCTGCTCGCTGCCCAGCGCAATGGCGGCCAGGTACGAGGCCTTGACCTTGGCAGCGTCATCCACGCCGGCCGGCACGCGGTGGGTCAGCAGGTCGAGCAGGAACTCGGCCTCGCCCTGCGGCGGGTTCTTCAGCAGTTCGATGACATCGGCCGTCTGCTGCGCGCTCAGCGGCAGCGGCGGGATGCCAAGCGCAGCGCGCTCGGCGACGTGGTGGCGGTAGGCTTCCAACATGACAACTCCCGGGTAATGCGTAGGTTGAAAAAACAAAGTGGGCTCAGGCTTGCGGCACGATCAGCTTCAGGCCCTTGAAGTAGTCGCGGTAAAACGTGTCGTTCCAGGTGATCAGGCCGTCGCATTGCAGCAATGCGTGGGCGCCGACCATGAATTCGTCCAGGCTGCGGCGGCTGCCGCTGCGCTGGCGGTGGCGGCGGTGCATCTCGCCGGCGCGCAGGGCCGACTTGGCTTCCATCGGGTTGAAGTGCACGCCCATTTCTTCCAGCGCTTCCAGCACTTCGGCGCCGCCGCGCAGCGATGCGCAGACTTCGGCCAGGGTGGCACCGCAGACCACCACGCGGCCACCGACCAGGCTCTGCCGCAGGATCGCTTCGACCGCATCGGCCTGCGGGCCGTTGCTCAGCAGTTCCACCAGCACCGGTGAATCGACGGCAATCATCACGCCTTATTCCTCGTCGCGCACCGCGCGTACCGCCGATTCGGCCGACTCGAAGCCGTCCAGCGCGAACTTGCCGCGGGCGCGGGAGATCGCATCGTCCACGCTCTTGCGCAGGATGATACGGCTGCCGTCCAGCTCCACCTTCAACTGGGTGCCCTTGGTCAGGCCCAGGGCATCACGCACCGCCTTGGGCAGGGTGATCTGTCCGCGCTCTGCAACAGTGGCTTCCATCGGTAGGCCCTCTTCGGTATGCACAAATTATACATACTTTGCCGGGCATACTTCCACCCCGAACCCGGCCGGGCCCGCCCCGGCCCCTACAGCCGCAAAGGATCCGCCACATTCATGACATACGCCATACAACTGCCGCTGTAGTCTGGACCCGATGCCGCAGGCCGGCCCGCGCCCAGGTGAATGCGTTCATACTGGAGTGCACCGGGGCCAGCAGGCCCGCGGCGACCGCAAGCAGGCCCGTATACGCACGGGCCAGAGCAAGCCATCCGCAAGAGGAGTCATCCGCATGAGCGATTCGTTCTCCACCCGCAGCCAGCTCGATGTTGGCGGCAAGGCCTACGATTACTTCAGCCTGCCCAAGCTGGGCCAGCGCTTCGACATCTCCCACCTGCCCTATTCGATGAAGATCCTGCTGGAGAACCTGCTCCGGCACGAGGATGGTGGCGCCACCGTGGGCCCCGAGCACATCGAAGCGGTCGCCCGCTGGCAGCCAAGCGCCGAGCCGGACACCGAAATTGCCTTCATGCCCGCACGCGTGGTGCTGCAGGACTTCACCGGCGTGCCCTGCGTGGTCGACCTGGCCGCCATGCGCGACGCAGTGGTCAAGCTGGGCGGCAAGCCGGAACAGATCAACCCGCAGATCCCCTCCGAACTGGTCATCGACCACTCGGTGCAGGTGGATGTGTTCGGCAAGCCCGACGCGCTGGACTTGAACGGCAAGATCGAATTCCAGCGCAACCAGGAACGCTACGGCTTCCTGCGCTGGGGCCAGAAGGCGTTCGACAACTTCAAGGTGGTGCCGCCCAACACCGGCATCGTCCACCAGGTGAACCTGGAAAACCTGGCCCGCGTGGTGATGACCGCGCAGAAGGACGGTAAGGACGTGGCCTACCCCGATACCGTCTTCGGTACCGACAGCCACACCACCATGATCAATGGCATCGGCGTGCTCGGCTGGGGCGTGGGCGGCATCGAAGCCGAGGCGGCCATGCTCGGCCAGCCCTCCTCCATGCTGATTCCGCAGGTGGTCGGCTTCAAGCTGACCGGCAAGCTGCCCGAAGGCGCTACCGCAACCGACCTGGTGCTGACCGTCACCCAGATGCTGCGCAAGCTGGGCGTGGTCGGCAAGTTCGTCGAATTCTTCGGTGACGGCCTGCAGCACCTGCCGCTGGCCGACCGTGCCACCATCGGCAACATGGCCCCCGAATACGGCGCCACCTGCGGCATCTTCCCGATCGATCACGAATCGCTGAACTACCTGCGCCTGTCCGGCCGCAGCGAAGAACAGATCAACCTGGTCGAAGCCTATGCCAAGGCGCAGGGCCTGTGGCACGAACCGGGCAGCGCGCCGGCGCAGTACAGCACCACGCTGGAGCTGGACATGGGCACGGTGAAGCCGTCGCTGGCCGGCCCCAAGCGCCCGCAGGACCGCGTGCTGCTGGAAGACGTGCAGAAGAACTACCGCGAAGCCCTGGTCGGCCTGACCGCCAACCGCGACCGCAAGGACGCGGCCATCGCCAACTTCACCAATGAAGGTGGCGGCACGGCGGTCGGCAACGAGCAACTGGCCAAGGGCCAGGCCGACATCGAGATCGAAGGTCGCAAGGTGCGGCTGAAGGATGGCGCGGTGGTCATCGCCGCCATCACCTCCTGCACCAACACGTCCAACCCGGCGGTGATGATCGGTGCCGGCCTGCTGGCGCGCACCGCGGCGGCCAAGGGCCTGAACCGCCAGCCGTGGGTGAAGACCTCGCTCGGCCCGGGCTCGCGCGTGGTTACCGATTACCTGGAAAAGGCCGGCGTGCTGAAGGAGCTGGAGAAGATCGGCTTCTACGTGGTCGGCTATGGCTGCACCACCTGCATCGGCAATTCCGGCCCGCTGCCGACCGAAGTCAGCGCCGGTATCGCCGCGGGCGACCTGGCGGTCACCTCGGTGCTGTCGGGCAACCGCAACTTCGAAGGCCGCGTGCACCCTGAAGTAAAGATGAACTACCTGGCCAGCCCGCCGCTGGTGGTGGCCTATGCAATCGCCGGCACCACCGACATCGACCTGACCACCGAACCGCTGGGCACCGGCAGCGATGGCCAGCCGGTGTACCTGCGCGACATCTGGCCCAGCAACAAGGAAATCGGCGATGTCATCGCCGCCACCCTGGGCCCGGACATGTTCAAGCAGAACTACGCCGACGTGTTCAAGGGCGACAGCCGCTGGAACACCATCGCCTCGCCGGACGGCAATCTGTACGAGTGGAGCGATGCTTCCACCTACATCAAGAACCCGCCCTACTTCGATGGCATGACCATGCAGACCGGCAGCATCGACGACGTGCACGGCGCACGCGTGATGGGCCTGTTCGGCGATTCGATCACCACCGACCACATCTCCCCGGCCGGCAACATCAAGAAGGATTCGCCTGCTGGCCGCTTCCTGCAGGAACGCGGTGTACAGCCGGCCGACTTCAACAGCTACGGCAGCCGCCGCGGCAACGACGATGTGATGGTGCGCGGCACCTTCGCCAACATCCGCATCAAGAACCTGATGTTCGGTGGCGAAGAAGGTGGCAACACCCTGTACTATCCCGCCGCTGGCGGCCAGCCGGAAAAGCTGGCCATCTACGATGCGGCGATGAAGTACAAGGCCGACAAGGTGCCGCTGGTCGTGCTGGCCGGCAAGGAATACGGCACCGGCTCGTCGCGCGACTGGGCGGCCAAGGGCACCCTGCTGCTGGGGGTGAAGGCCGTGGTTGCCGAAAGCTTCGAACGTATCCACCGTTCCAACCTGGTGGGCATGGGCGTGCTGCCGCTGCAGTTCCGCAACGGCGAGAACGCACAATCGCTGGGCCTGGACGGTTCGGAAGTGATCGACATCACCGGCCTGCAGGATGGCGCAAGCAAGCGCGCCACCGTTACCGCAACCAAGGCAGACGGCACCCAGAAGACCTTCGACGTGTCGGTGATGCTGCTGACCCCGAAGGAGGTTGAGTACTTCCGCCACGGCGGCCTGCTGCAGTACGTGCTGCGCCAGCTCGCCAGCCGGTAATGTGCCAACCAGGGTTGACACCTACCGGGCGTCGGGGCGGCAATTTGCCCTGGTAGGCGTCGACCTTGGTCGACGCACGGCGTGCCAACCAAGGTTGGCACCTACCAAGGCAACGGGCCGCCCTCTGTAGAGTCGAGCCATGCTCGACTGATCCCAACGTGCCAACCAAGGTTGGCACCTACCAAGGCATGGCGTACCAACCAAGGTTGGCACCTACCAAGGCATGGAGTGCCAACCAAGGTTGGCACCCACCAGGGCGTCAGCCGCTACGGCCGCACGCCATAGATCCGCCACGGGGCCGCCGTCGGCCCCACGTCGTACACCAGCCCGCGCAGCCCCTCTTCCATCACGGTCTCGCCCTCAGCGGCGCCGGTATTGACCACCGTCACCACCATCTCGAACGCCGGGTGCGGCGCCTGGCCAATGCGCGAACACACCACCCCACGATTCTCGTAGTGCACGACCGGGGTGAACCCGGGATCTTCGCAGTGCACGGCCACGAACCGGTAGCCCCGGTCCTCGCTGCTGCCCGGCATCAGCGCGCGGGCCGCGTACGACACCCGGCCCTGGCCGCCGGCGTAGGCCGGCACCTGTACCCGGAATTGGCCGGTGTCGCCGATCGCCAGCACCGGGTAATCCAACTGCTGCATCGGTGGCGGCGTCTGCGCCATGGCCACGGCGGAACTACAGAACAGCAGGCAACTCACGACAATGCGCATCGCACTCTCCCTTACGGAATGGCCCGTGATGGTGCAATACGGCGGCGTATGGCGTCTTTAGGAATGACACGAAATACCCGCCTCTATTTTTCATATTTATGATGTTTTTCATCATTCATGAAATTCGTCCACATCCGGTGTAGGCTGGCGCCACAGGTCACCCCTTCTGGAGCCCGCCATGCTTCACCTGCCCGTCCGCTTCGACCCCATCAACGAGCTGACCCACACCACCGCCTCGTCGGTGAAGGAACACTGGCGCAAGGTCATGCAGGAGGTCCGCGACCAGCGCATGGTGGTGGTCACCAACCATAACGAACCGCAGGCGGTCATCGTCTCCATCGAGCAGTACCGCGCCCTGCAGGCGCGCGTGGAGGCGCTGGAAGCCTCGCTTGAGGAGCTGCGCGACCAGGCCCCGGGCCTGGCTGAACTGCGTGCCGGCTTCGACCAGCGCCTGGCGGTACTGCAGCAGGCCCAGGCCGGCAGCAGCGCACGCGACCTGCTGCGCCGCCCCGCCCGCCTTGGCGGGCAGGTCAAGGCCGGCACCGGCCACTGATGGCGCGGCCATTCCTGTACGTCCTTGCCGGCGTCAATGGCGCCGGCAAGAGTTCGGTGGGCGGCCATGTGCTGCGCGAGGCCGGGCTGAACTGGTTCAACCCCGACACCTTCGCCCGCGATCTGCGCGGCATCACCGGGCTGTCGCAGGCCGAGGCCAATGCCCAGGCCTGGCAGGAAGGCGTCAACCGCATCCGCGATGCGCTGGACCGGCGCCGCAACCACGCCTTTGAAACCACCCTGGGCGGCAATTCAATCGCCGCCCTGCTGCATGAAGCCAGCCACAGCCACGATGTGCTGATGTGGTTCTGCGGCCTGTCCAGCCCGGAACAGCACATCGCCCGGGTCCAGGCCCGCGTGCGCTCGGGCGGGCACCCGATCAACGAAGCCGACATCCGACGCCGCTGGCCACTGGCGCAGCAGAACCTGATCCGGCTGATGCCGGTGCTGGCCCAGCTGCAGGTCTACGACAACAGCGCCGAAGCCGCCCCCGGCGAAGCCGTGCCCGACCCCCGGCTGCTGCTGCAGATGGAAGATGGCCAGGTGCATTTCCCGCAGCCGGACGATCTGACACAGCTGGCCGCCACCCCGGCCTGGGCCACGCCCCTGCTGGAAGCCGCATTGCGCCTGTGACCCAAGGGGTCGGATCCCTTTCCAGAGGAAAGGGCTCTGACCCCGACCCCAAAGGCTCGTCGAGCAAGCTCGACGCTTCCAAAGCCCCCGCCAAGGGGTCGGATCCCTTTCCGAAGGAAAGGGCTCTGACCCCGACCCCAAAAGCTCGTCGAGCAAGCTCGACGCTACCAAAGCCCTCGCCAGGGGTCGGATCCCTTTCCAGAGGAAAGGGCTCAGACCCCGATCCCAAAAGCTCGTCGAGCAAGCTCGACGCTACCAAAGCCCTCGCCAGGGGTCGGATCCCTTTCCAGGGGAAAGGGCTCAGACCCCGATCCCAAAGGCTCGTCGAGCAAGCTCGACGCCACCAGACCGCGCGATGACGCGGCCTTCACTTTTTATTGATTGGACGTTCAATCAATAACCCGCATACTGGTCGCCTTTCCCCCTACGCCACCCGGCCCATGCCCAAGAAAGGCATCGAATCCCTGCGCCGCCAACAGCTGATCGACGCCACCTTCCAGGTCATCCACGAGATCGGCCTGGCCGACGCCACCGTAGCCACCATCGCGCGCAAGGCAGGCCTGTCCACCGGCATCGTCGCCCACTACTTCGGCGACAAGGCCGGTCTGCTCAACGCCGCCATGCGGCAGATCCTGAGCCAGCTCAAGGATGCCTTCGCCCAGCACCGCGGGCAGGCCGCCACAGATCCGCGCTCACAACTGCGCGCACTGGTGGATGCGAACTTCGACCCCAGCCAGACCAGCGGGCCGGCCATGCGCGTCTGGCTGACCTTCTGGGCAGCCAGCATGCACCAGCCCGAACTGGCCCGACTGCAGCGCATCAACGACCAGCGCCTGTATTCCAACCTGGCCTACCAGTTCCACCGCAGCCTGCCGGCCGAACCCGCGCGCCAGGCCGCCCGCGGCCTTGCCGCACTCATCGACGGCCTGTGGCTGCGCGGCAGCCTGGTCGGCGGCCAGATCAACGGCGACAACGCCCGTCACATCGCCTACGCCTACATCGACTTCCAGTTGCAGCCCAACGCGCTATAAGCGCTGCAGGACCCTGCCCCTTCCAAGGAGTACCCCCATGCCCACCCTGCCCGTTCAACAGCTCTACATCCATGGCCGCCGGGTCGACGCCACCAGCGGCAAGACCTTCCAGACCGTGAACCCGGCCAACGGCCAGGTGCTGGCCGAGGTGCAGATTGCCAGCCAGGCCGATGTGGAGCGCGCCGTACGCAGCGCCAGCGAAGGCCAGCAGGCGTGGGCCGCGATGACCGCCATGGAACGCTCGCGCATCCTGCGCCGCGCGGTCGAGATCCTGCGCGAACGCAATGACGAGCTTGCCCATCTGGAAACCCTGGATACCGGCAAGGCGCTGGCCGAAACCACCACCGTGGACATCGTCACCGGCGCGGACGTGCTGGAGTACTACGCCGGCCTGGCCACGGCCATCGAAGGCATCCAGCTGCCGTTGCGCGAATCGAGCTTTTTCTACACCCGCCGCGAACCGCTGGGCGTGGTGGCCGGCATCGGCGCCTGGAACTACCCGATCCAGATCGCGCTGTGGAAATCGGCCCCGGCATTGGCCGCGGGCAACGCGATGGTGTTCAAGCCCTCCGAAGTGACCCCGCTGACCGCGCTGAAGCTGGCCGAGATCTACACCGAAGCCGGCGTGCCCGACGGTGTGTTCAACGTGCTGCAGGGCCCCGGTGGCGAGATCGGCAACTGGCTGACCGAACACCCGGTGATCGAGAAGATCTCCTTCACCGGCGGCGTGACCACCGGCAAGAAGGTGATGGCGGCCGCTGCGTCCTCGTCACTGAAAGAAGTGACCATGGAACTGGGCGGCAAGTCGCCGCTGCTGATCTGTCAGGACGCCAACCTGGACCGTGCCGCCGATATCGCGGTCATGGCCAACTTCTTCAGCTCCGGCCAGGTCTGCACCAACGGCACCCGCGTGTTCGTGCCGCGCGCCATGCTGGCAGCCTTCGAAGCGGCGGTGGTGCAGCGCGTGCAGCGCATCCGCATGGGCGACCCGACCGCCCAGGACACCAACTTCGGGCCGATGGTCAGCTTCCCGCACATGGACAACGTGCTGCGCTACATCGACAGCGGCAAGGCCGAAGGCGCCCGCCTGCTGACCGGTGGCGGCCGCGCCACCGAGGGTGCGCTGGCCGAGGGCGCGTACGTGCAGCCCACCGTGTTTTCCGACTGCCGCGACGACATGAAGATCGTGCGCGAGGAAATCTTCGGGCCAGTGATGAGCATCCTGGCCTACGACGATGAAGACGAAGCGGTGCGGCGCGCCAACGACACCCCGTTCGGCCTGGCCGCCGGCGTGGTCAGCGGCGATATCAGCCGCGCCCACCGCATCATCCACCGCCTGCAGGCCGGCATCTGCTGGATCAACACCTGGGGCGAATCGCCGGCCGAAATGCCGGTGGGCGGCTACAAGGAATCCGGCGTGGGCCGCGAGAACGGCCTGTCCACGCTGGGCCACTACACCCGCATCAAATCGGTCCAGGTGGAACTGGGCGACTTCGCCAGCGTGTTCTGAGCAGCGCGCCCCGACCGCAGGAGACAACCATGAGCACCACCAACGAGTACGACTACATCATCATCGGCGCCGGTTCGGCCGGCAACGTGCTGGCCACCCGCCTGACCGAAGACGCCGATGTGCGCGTTCTGCTGCTGGAAGCCGGCGGCCCCGACTACCGGCTCGATTTCCGCACGCAGATGCCGGCCGCACTGGCCTATCCGCTGCAGGGCAAGCGCTACAACTGGGCGTACAAGACCGACCCGGAGCCCTTCATGAACAACCGGCGCATGGACTGCGGCCGCGGCAAGGGCCTGGGCGGCTCGTCGCTCATCAACGGCATGTGCTACATCCGCGGCAACGCGATGGACTATGACAACTGGGCCAGCATGCCGGGCCTGGAAGACTGGACCTACCTGGACTGCCTGCCCTATTTCCGCAAGGCCGAAACCCGCGACATCGGGGCCAACGACTACCACGGCGACCAGGGCCCGCTGCAGGTCACCACGCCCAAGGCCGGCAACAACGAACTGTTCGCCGCCATGATCGAAGCCGGCGTGCAGGCCGGCTACCCGCGCACCGATGATCTGAACGGCTACCAGCAGGAAGGCTTCGGCCCGATGGACCGCACGGTCACCGCCAAGGGCCGTCGTTCCAGCACCGCCCGTGGCTACCTGGACCAGGCCAAGCCGCGCCCGAACCTGACCATCGTCACCCACGCGCTGACCGACCGCATCCTGTTCTCGGGCAAGCGCGCGGTGGGCGTGCAGTGGCTGTACAACGACCAGCCGCAGCGCGCCACCGCCCGCCGCGAGGTGCTGCTCTGCGGCGGCGCCATTGCTTCGCCGCAGATCCTGCAGCGCTCGGGCGTGGGCCCGGCCGACCTGCTGCGCAGCCTGGACATCGACCTGGTGCACCACCTGCCCGGCGTCGGCGCCAACTTGCAGGACCATCTGGAAATGTACCTGCAGTACGAATGCAAGAAGCCGGTATCGCTGGCGCCGGCACTGAAGCTGTACAACCAGCCGGCCATCGGCGCGGAGTGGCTGTTCCTGGGCACCGGCATCGGCGCCAGCAACCAGTTCGAGGCCGGCGGCTTCATCCGCAGCGATGCCGAATTCGACTGGCCGAACCTGCAGTACCACTTCCTGCCGGTGGCCATCAATTACAACGGCTCCAACCCGATCAAGGCGCACAGCTTCCAGATGCACGTGGGCTCGATGCGTTCGCCCAGCCGCGGCCGCATCCACGTGCGTTCCAAGGACCCGCGCGAACATCCCAGCATCCTGTTCAACTACATGTCGCACGAACAGGACTGGCGCGAGTTCCGCGCCGCCATCCGCATCACCCGCGAGATCTTCGCGCAGCCGGCGCTGGCCCCCTACAGCGGCCGCGAGATTTCGCCCGGCCGCGAGCTGCAGACCGATGCACAGATCGATGGCTTCGTGCGCGAGCATGCCGAGACCGCCTACCACCCCTCGTGCACCAACAAGATGGGCCACGCCGACGACCCGATGGCGGTGGTCGATGGCCAGGGCCGCGTGCACGGCCTGGACGGCCTACGCATCGTCGATGCCTCGATCATGCCGCAGGTGGTGACCGGCAACCTCAACGCGCCGACCATCATGATGGCCGAGAAGCTGGCCGACGTGATCCGCGGCCGCCCCGCGCTGGCCCGCAGCACGGCCCCGTACTACCAGGCCAACGGCGCCCCGGTACGCCGCCAGCGCTGACGCGAATGCCACGCCCGTGCGCCCGGTAGGTGCCCACCTTGGTGGGCACACGCCATCCCATCCCAATGCCCGGTAGGTGCCCACCTTGGTGGGCACGCGCCATCCCATCCTGCCGACCAAGGTCGGCAGCTACCAGCCGCCGGCGCACTGACCGTCACGCCCTCTTCGCGTTTTCCCTACGGAACGGTATGCTGCTGCGAGCGGTTCTGGCGGATACTGTCCGCGCCGCACCCATCACAACGATTCCTGGAGGGGGAATATGAGTCTGGATCGTCCCTGGCTGCAGAGCTATCCGAAAGGCGTTCCCGCCGAAATCGACGTCAACGAGTTCCATTCGGTAGCTTCGGTCTTCGACGCCTCCGTGGCGAAGTTCCGCGACCGCCCCGCCTACTCCAGTTTCGGCAAGGTGCTCACCTATGGTGAAACCGATGCTCTGGTCGAGCAGTTCGCGGCCTACCTGCTGGGCGAACTGAAGCTGAAAAAGGGTGACCGCGTTGCCCTGATGATGCCCAACTGCCTGCAGTACCCCATCGCGACCTTCGGCGTGCTGCGCGCCGGCCTCACCGTGGTCAACGTCAACCCGCTGTACACCGCCCGCGAGCTGAAGCATCAGCTGGTCGATGCCGGTGTCACCGCGCTGGTGGTCGTGGACAACTTCGGCGACACCGTGCAGCAGGTCATCGCCGAAACCCAGGTCAAGCAGGTCATCACCACCGGCCTGGGCGACCTGCTCGGCGCCAAGGGTGCGATCGTCAATTTCGTACTGAAGTACGTCAAGAAGATGGTGCCCAACTACCATCTGAAGGGCGCCATCCGCTTCAAGCAGGCGCTCAAGCTGGGCAGCCGCCACACCCTGCCCAAAGTCGAGATCGACCACGATGACGTGGCATTCCTGCAGTACACTGGCGGCACCACCGGCGTGGCCAAGGGCGCCATGCTGACCAACCGCAACCTGATCGCCAACATGCAGCAGGCCTCGGCCTGGATCGGCGCATCGGGCATCGAGCCGGGCAAGGAATGGATCATCACCGCCCTGCCGCTGTACCACATCTTCGCATTGACCGCGAACGGCCTGGTCTTCATGAAGTTCGGTGGCTGCAACCACCTGATCACCAACCCGCGCGACATGAAGGGCTTCGTCAAGGAGCTCAAGTCGGTGCGCTTCACCGCCATCACCGGCGTCAACACGCTGTTCAACGGTCTGCTGAACACCCCCGGCTTCGACACCGTGGATTTCTCCTCGTTGAAGGTCACCCTGGGCGGCGGCATGGCCGTGCAGCGTGCGGTGGCCGAGCGCTGGAAGAAGGTGACCGGGGTGACCCTGGTGGAGGCCTATGGCCTGACCGAAACCTCGCCGGCCGCCTGCATCAACCCGCTGGACCTGAAGGAATACAACGGCGCCATCGGCCTGCCGATTCCGTCCACCGATGCCTGCATCAAGGACGACAACAGCAACACCCTGCCGCTGGGCGAAGTGGGCGAGCTGTGCATCAAGGGCCCGCAGGTGATGAAGGGCTACTGGCAGCGCCCGGACGAAACCCGCCAGGCCATCGACGCCGACGGCTGGCTGCACACCGGTGACATGGCGCGCATGGATGAGCAGGGCTTCTTCTACATCGTCGACCGCAAGAAGGACATGATCCTGGTGTCCGGCTTCAACGTGTACCCCAACGAAGTGGAAGACGTGATCGCGATGATGCCGGGCGTGCTGGAAGTGGCCGCCGTGGGCGTTCCGGACGAAAAGTCCGGCGAAGTGGTGAAGGTCGTGATCGTGAAGAAGGACCCGAACCTGACCGCCGAAATGGTCAAGGAACACGCCCGGGCCAACCTGACCGGCTACAAGCACCCCAGAATCGTAGAATTCCGAAAAGAGCTGCCGAAGACCAACGTCGGCAAGATCCTGCGTCGCGAGCTGCGCGATACGCCCGCCACGTAAGGGTTTCCACAGGTTTCAACGCCGCAAGGCCCGGGTCGGAAACGCCCCGGGCCTTTTCGCATGTGAAAGGCTGCACCCGTTGTAGCATCGCGTCGTGTGTGGACCGTTCGGCCCGCCGGCCACCACGTTTTCACGCGGGCCGCCTGCCGAGGACCCTTCCATGAGCACCATCGAAAAACTGCCGACCAGCGGTTCACCGTTTGCCGCCATCCGTACCGAAGACAGCGACGACGGCGCTGCCCACTGGCTGTTCATGCATGCCGATGCGTCCACGGGCATCCGCCCGTGCTGCCGCAAGGACATGCTGGACGAAATGTGGAGCTACATGAACGCCATCACCCGCAGCCCGGCCCAGCGTCACAGCGGCCAACTGCGGCACTTCGTGCTGGCCTCCGACGCCATCGCCTACAACCTGGGCGGTGACCTGGACCTGTTCACCCGCCTGATCCGCGAAGGCAACCGCGACCTGCTGCTGACCTACGCCCAACGCTGCGTGGAAGGCGTGCACCACCTGCACACCGGCTTTGGCGGCGATGTGCGCTCCATCGCGCTGATCCAGGGTGATGCCCTGGGCGGCGGCCTGGAAATGGCCCTGGCCTGCCACACCATCGTGGCCGAGGAAGGCAGCGGCATGGGCCTGCCCGAAGTGCTGTTCGGGCTGTTCCCGGGCATGGGCGCGTACTCGTTCCTGTGCCGCCGCGTGGCCCCGCAGCTGGCCGAAAAGATCATCCTGGACGGCCGCATCTACAGTGCCGAGGAAATGCATGCGCTGGGGGTGGTGGACGTGCTGGTGAAGAAGGGCGAAGGCCGTGCCGCCGTGCAGGAGATGATCCGCTACCAGCAGCGCCTGCCGCAGTCGTACCTGGCCATGAACGCCGCACGCAACCTGGCCCAGGCGGTGAGCTACGACGAGCTGCTGGAAATCACCAAGGTCTGGGTGGATTCGGCGCTGGCATTGGGCGACCGCTCGCTGCGCACGATGGATCGATTGATCAAGGCACAGACGCGTCGTGCGTCGATGGATGCGGCCTGATTCCAGCCCTCCCCCTGCTGGCTTGGAGCCCGGCTGGCCACCGGGCTTTTTTTCGCGCGATCGCTACCCCGTAGAGTCGAGCTTGCTCGACTATCGACGGCAGTCGAGCAAGCTCGACTCGACGGAGCTGAGGCTCGACGCTACGGCGCGTCGTCGGCCGCGCCGCGCGCCTTGCGTTCGGCGCGTGCGTCCAGCGCCTGCCGGCCTTCCTTGACCGCCCCCTGCAGCACCGACAGTCGCGCCTGCCATTCGGCCTTCAACTGCCAGTCGGCCATGCGCATCAGCTCACCGGCACGGTTGGCCGCGCGCACCAGCCCCAGGTTGCCGGACACACCCTTGATCGCATGCGACTGCTCGCGGAACTGGCCCCAGCGGCCGGCTTCGCCATCGGCCTCTGCCTTGCGCAGGCAGGCCTCGGCATCTTCCAGGCATTGGCGGATGAACTCACGCTCGAAGCCATCGCCCATGCCCAGTGATGCCAGTTCGTCCAGCACACCGGTATCGAGCACGCCATCGAGCTGTACCGGCGCACGCACCACCAGCGGCGCGGCATTCTTCAGGTTCGCGTTGTTGGCGATCTCCGCCAGCGTATCCAGCAGGCGCGCGGCCACCACGGGCTTGGCCAGGAAGGCATGTGCGCCGGCCTGTGTGCAGCGCTGGATCGCTTCGGGGGTGACATCGGCACTGAGCACCATCACCGGCGTGCGCGGGCCGCCACCGGATTGCATCACCCGCAGTTCCTTCAGCATGTCCAGGCCACTCATGCCGGGCATGTGCAGGTCGACGATGGCCGCATCGAATTCGCTCTCGGCCAGCGCATCGAGCACCGCTTCGCCGCCGTCCACGCACATCACCCGGTGGCCGGCCTTCTGCAGCAGGCGCTGCAGCACCATGCGATTGGCTTCGTGGTCGTCGGCCACCAGGATCTGCATGCTGCGCACGCGCGCACGGTGGCGCAGGAACGGATCGGCGAAGGCGATCACGTTGCCGCCCGGGCCGATGTCCTCGCCGGCGGCCACGCTGGGCACCAGGCCCGGCTCGACCGGCTGCGGCGGCGCGAACGGCAGTTCCACCCAGAAGTGACTGCCCTGCGGCGGGTTGTCCAGGTAGCCGATCTGCCCGTCCATGGCCTCGACCAGACCCTTGGCGATGGTGGTGCCCAGGCCGGTACCTTCGTGGCGGCGGGCCATGCTCACGTCGGCCTGCTCGAAGGCCTCGAACAGGCGCGGGCGCATGGCCACCGGCACGCCAATGCCGGTATCGATGATGTCAAAGCGCAGGCGCACCGCACCGTGGGTGTCGGCGTGCACCACGTTCACCCGGATCTCCACCCGGCCCTGGTCGGTGAACTTCACCGCGTTGCCGGCCAGGTTCAGCAGGATCTGCCGCAGGTGGCCCACGTCGCCCCGCAGGGTCTGCGGCACGGTCGCGGCCACCTTCACCCGGTAATCCAACCGCTTGGCCTTGGCCTGCGGCAACAGGATCAGCCCGATGGCCTGGATCACGTCGGACAGCACGAAATCCTCGGCCACCACGCGCAGCTTGCCGGCCTCGATGGCCGAGATGTCCAGCACTTCCTCCACCAGCGCCAGCAGGCTGCGGGAAGAGGCCTGGATGGTATTCAGGCACTCGCGCTGTTCTTCATCCAGGCGCGTGGTCGCCAACACTTCGGTCATGCCATTCAATCCATTGAGTGGGGTGCGGAATTCGTGACTCATGTTGGCCAGGAAGCGGCTCTTGGCCTCACTGGCCCGGCGCGCTTCGGCCATCGCATGGGTCAACTGACGCAGCAGCGTCGAAAAATACAGCGGTACCGCCGCCAGGCCCAGCCACAGGCCAATGGCCAGGCGCAGGTTCTGCTGCCAGTACGGGGTCAGCAGCGCGGTGGCGCCGAAGCTGACCATGGCCATCGCCACGGCCACGTAAAGATAGGTATTGCCAAAGCGCATGCCGTTACCGACGGTTACCCACATCACCACGATGTAGACCCACGACAGCGGCTCACCCATCTGGATCATGCCGGCGGCGATCAACCCGTAGTCGGCCAGCATGCCCAGCACGCGGCGCGGGTCGGAGCGGCCGGGCCGCCATAGCAACCAGCCGAACGCCAGCAGCGACAGGCTCAGACCGGTCAGCACGATGGCCAGCACGCCCACGTACTGGTCATGCGGCAGGTCGAAACGCACGCTGGGCAGCAGCACGTAGCCCAGGATCAAGCTGATCAGCACGATGCGGACGATCTGCTGCCCATGCTCGCTGTCCTGCCGGTTCGACAGGCGCTGGCGCAGCCGCGACAGCAGCCGCTTCACGTGCCCATCCCCGGCCGCGCCGAGGCGGTGGAGTGCTCGGCGCAGATCTGTTCCAGCTGATTGCGCCCGCGCAGCAGCGCGTCCACGCAGCGCGGGTCGAACAGGCGCCCGCGCTGGGCGTACAGATAGGCCAGGGTCGCTTCGAAGGTCCACGCCTCTTTGTACGGGCGCGGCGAAATCAGCGCGTCGAATACATCGGCCACGGCCACGATGCGCGCCTCCAGCGGAATCGCGTCGCCCACCAGGCCGTCGGGGTAGCCACTGCCGTCGTAGCGCTCGTGGTGGCGCAGCGCGATCAGCGCGCCGACCTGGATGAAGCGGTTCTGGCTGCCGCTCAGCAGTTCGTGGCCGATACGCGGGTGCCGGCGCATGATCGCCAGCTCGTCATCGGTCAGCTTGCCCTGTTTCAGCAGCACCGCATCGGGAATGGCGATCTTGCCCATGTCGTGCAGGGGCGCGGCCATCTCGATCAGCTTCACTTCGTCTTCGGGCAGGCCCAGCTGCTCGGCAATCAGCCCGGCCACGCGCGCCATGCGCTCAAGATAGGCACTGGTGCCGGCATCACGGAACTCGATCGCCCGCGCCAGCCGGGAAAGGGTTTCGCGCTCGCGCTCTTCCACCTCGTGCATGCTGGCCAGCAGGCGCTGCTCCAGCGACAGGGCACGTTGCTTCACGTTCTCGCTCTGCTGGCGCAGCTGCAGCAGGTTGTAGCAGCGTGCGCGCAGTTCACGCGGGCGGATCGGCTTGACCAGGAAATCGATCACCCCGGCTTCCAGTGCGGCCTGGCGGATCGGTTCATCGCCCACCACGGTGATCAGGATCACCGGAATGTCGCGATGCTTGGGCAGGCGGCGGAAGCGGCGGGCGAACTCCAGCCCGTCCATTTCCGGCATGCGGTAATCCAGCAGCAACAGATCGACCGGGTGCGCTTCGCACCAGGCCAGGGCCGTAAGCGGATCGCCAAAGTCGTACACGGACAGTTCTGGTGCGATGTCTTCAATGACATGCCGCAACATCGTCCGTGCAGAAGTCTGGTCGTCGACAATGACGATATTCAACGCGCTCTCTGCCTTCCTTCTCGACCACGCTGGAAACTCAGCCGGCGAGGATACTCCGCCGCTGTGCACACTGGCACCCTGCATCGGCCCCACTCCCGTCACGATGTCGCCGGTTCATGATCGTCATCACAATGTGAAGCCGGTCCTTCGCATTGCCTCCACCCCAGCCCCTGTTTGCCACAGGGGATGTCAAGGCGGTGCAATCACCATACGCCGTGTGCGGAAAGCGTCAATCGCGCCATCTCATTCCGGGACGGCGCGCACATGCAGAGTGCGAACCCGAGCTTAGTGCTCCGGACGCATGTAAGGGAACAGCAGGACGTCACGGATCGAACTGCTGCCGGTCAGCAGCATCACCAGACGGTCCACGCCGATGCCCAGGCCACCGGTCGGGGCCATACCGTACTCCAGCGCACGGATGTAGTCAGCGTCGTAGTGCATGGCCTCGTCGTCGCCACCTTCCTTGGCGGCCACCTGCGCCTGGAAGCGCTGCGCCTGGTCTTCCGGGTCGTTCAACTCGGAGAAGCCGTTGGCCAGCTCCTTGCCGTTGATGAACAGCTCGAAGCGGTCGGTGTAGCCCGGATCGTTGTCGTTGGCGCGGGCCAACGGCGAAACCTCCACCGGGTGATCGGTGATGAAGGTCGGCTGGATCAGGGTGTGTTCGACGGTGGCCTCGAAGATTTCCAGCAGCAGCTTGCCCCAGCCGTAAGACGGCTTGACGCGGATCTTCAAGCGCTCGCAATGACGCAGCAGGGCCTCGCGGTCAGTGCAGTCGGCCGCGGAGATTTCCGGATTGTGGTGGCGCACCGCCTCGTCCATGCGCCAGCGGCGGAACGCCGGGCCCAGGTCGATGTTGGCGCCGTCCCATTCCACCGTGGTGCCGCCGTTGACGGTCTGCGCCACATCGCGGATCACGCCCTCGGTCAGGTCCATGATCTCGTTGTACGTGGCATAGGCCTCGTACAGCTCCATCATGGTGAATTCCGGGTTGTGGCGGGTGCTGACGCCTTCGTTGCGGAAGTTGCGGTTGATCTCGTAGACCCGCTCCAGGCCGCCCACGGTCAGGCGCTTCAGGTACAGCTCCGGCGCCACGCGCAGGTACAGGTCCAGGTCCAGCGCGTTGTGGTGGGTGGTGAACGGCTTGGCCGCCGCGCCGCCGGGGATGTAATGCATCATCGGCGTTTCGACTTCCAGGAAGTCGCGGTTGTCCAGCCAGGCACGCATGGCACGGATGATCTTCGAGCGCTTGATGAACACCGCGCGCGATTCCGGGGTCACGATCAGGTCGACGTAGCGCTGGCGGTAGCGCTGTTCCACGTCGGAAAGGCCGTGCCACTTGTCCGGCAGGGGGCGCAGCGACTTGGTCAGCAGGCGGATCGATTCGGCCTTGACCGACAGTTCGCCGGTCTTGGTGCGGGTCAGGCCGCCTTCCACGGCGATGATGTCGCCCACGTCCCAGCCCTTGAAGGCAGTGTAGGCATCGCCCAGCACGGCGCCCTGCAGGAACAGCTGGATGCGGCCGGATTCGTCCTGGATCTGGGCGAAGCTGGCCTTGCCCATGATGCGCTTGGCCATCAGGCGGCCGGCCATCTTCACCGTGCGGCCGGTGGCTTCCAGCGCCTCGGCGGTCCACTGCTCGGCATCGGCAAATTCTTCCTGCAGGCGCCCGGCGAAGTCCTGGCGACGGAAATCGTTCGGGTACGCGATGCCCTGCCCACGCAGCGCTTTGAGTTTCTCACGGCGCTCGGCGATCAACTTGTTTTCGTCGACGGGGGGGGTATCGGTAGCTTCGCTCATGGATCTGCGGGAATCGTGTAGTGAGGGGGGATGCTGCGCCGGCACAGCCGGCTGCACAGCATACCAAAACCGCCCTGCCCCGGCCCCGGCAGCGCCCCCGCCCTGGTAGTCGCCAACCTTGGTTGGCGTTCCTCGTCCTGGTAGCCGCCAACCTTGGTTGGCGTTCTCTGTGTCGACCAAGGTCGACACCTACCAGTCCGCGGGGTCGACACCTACCAGTCCGCGGGGTCGACACCTACCAGATCCCGGGCGCCGGTAATCGTCAACCGTTCCCCGGAAACGCCTGCCGCAGCTCGTCCACCAGCACCCGCTGGTTTTCCGAGTAATCCACCGGCACCGATACCAGGTGCACCCCGCCCTCGTTGAAGGCCGCTTCCAGGGTCGGAATGAACTGCTCGATGGCCGTCACCTCATGGCCCTGGCAGCCATAGGCCTGCGCGTACTTCACGAAATCGGGGTTGCTGAAGGTCATACCGTAGTCGGTGAAACCATCCACCGCCTGCTTCCAGCGGATCATGCCATAGGCCCCATCGTTGAGGATCAGCACCACCAGGTTCAGGCCCAGCCGCCGCGCGGTCTCCAGCTCTTGGCTGTTCATCATGAAGCCGCCATCGCCACACACCGCCAGCACCCGCCGCTGCGGATACAGGATCGACGCCATGATCGCCGACGGCAGGCCCGCACCCATGGTCGCCAGCGCATTGTCCAGCAGCAGCGTATTGGCCACCTGGGTGCGGTAATTGCGCGCAAACCAGATCTTGTACATGCCGTTGTCCAGCGCCACGATGCCGTCCGGCGGCATCACCTGGCGCACGTCATGCACCAGCCGCTGTGGGGTGAAGCCCGGCTCCTCGGCACGGTCGGCCAGATGGTCCAGGATGGTCGCGCGCAGCGGCAGCAGCGCATCGGCATGGGGCACCTGGCCTTCGATGCGATCAGCCAGCTGGGTCAGCGAGCGGCCGATGTCACCGATCACTTCCACCTGCGGGAAGTACACCTGCTCCACCGCCGCCTGCGAATAGCCGATATGGATGACCGTGGGGCCACCGGGACGCATCACGAACGGCGGCTTCTCGGTCACCTCGTGCCCGATGGTCACGATCACATCGGCCTGGTCGATGGCCATGTGCACGTAGTCGCGCTCGGTCAGCGCGGCCGTGCCCATGTACAGGCCCGAGCCGCCGGCCACCGCGCCCTTGCCCATCTGCGTGGTGAAGAACGGAATGCCCGCACGCAGCACGAAGGCCGACAGTGCCTCGCTGGACTGCGGCCGCGAGGCCGCCGAGGCGATCATCAGCAGCGGCCGCTTCGCCGCGCGGATGAGCTGCGCCGCCCGGTCCAGCGCTTCGGGGCTGGCAATGGGCCGATCCACCGCATGGGTGGGAATGAGCGATACCCCTTCCACCTCGGTGGCGGCGATGTCCTCGGGCAGCTCCAGCAGCACCGGGCCGGGGCGCTCTTCCCGGGCCACCCGGAAGGCCTCGCGCACGATGGTCGGGATCGTACGCGCCGACACGATCTGCCGCGCCAGCTTGGTCAGCGGCTTCATAGTGCTGACGATATCCACGATCTGGAACCGCGCCTGCTTGCTGGCCACGATGCCCTTCTGCCCGGTGATCATGATCACCGGCCATGCGCCCAGCAGCGCGTAGGCGGCGCCAGTGGTGAAGTTCAGCGCGCCCGGCCCCAGCGTGGCCAGGCACACGCCCGGCTTGCCGGTCAGGCGGCCGTAGGTGGCGGCCATGAACACCGCCGCCTGTTCGTGGCGGGTGATGACCAGCTCGATGCTGGAATGGCGCAGCGACTCGACCACGTCGAGGTTTTCTTCGCCGGGAATACCGAAAATACGCTCGACGCCTTCGTTCTCAAGTGCGGCGACAAGCAGATCTGAACCCTTGGACATCGGAATGCCGTCCTTTCGCTGGACTGTGGGGGGAATGGTTGCAGGTGGGGTGGGAGCCGGGTGTCAACGCTTGTCGAACCAGACCGTCTGCGCGTTGACGAATTCACGGATGCCGAAGTGCGAGAGCTCGCGGCCGAAGCCACTCTTCTTCACCCCGCCAATGGGCACGCGCGGGTCGGAGGCCGAGAAGCCGTTGACGAACACGCCCCCGGTCTGCAGCCGGCGCGCCAGCTGCATGGCGCGCGCACGGTCGGCGCTCCACAGGTTGCCGCTCAGGCCGAACTCGCTCTGGTTGGCCAGTTCCACCGCATGGTCGGCATCGCGGGCGCGGCTGATCGAAGCCACCGGGCCGAAGGTTTCGGTATCGAAGGCCTGCATGCCGGGCTCGACGTCCACCAGCACCGTCGGCGCGTAGAAGGCACCGGGGCGATCCAATTGATGGCCACCCACCCGCAGCTGGGCACCGGCGTCCACCGACGCCTGCACCTGCGCATGCAGCTGGTCCAGCAGGTCCTGGCGGGCCATCGGGCCAATGCGGTTGCCCGGCTCGCGCCCATCGCCGATGGTCAGCGCCTGCACCTTCTGGCAGAACTGCGCGACGAAGCGGTCGTAGACCGCCTCTTCAACGATGATGCGCTTGCCGGCGATGCAGACCTGCCCGGTGTTCTGGAAGCGCGAAGCCACGGCCGCATCGACTGCAGCGTCCAGATCGGCGTCAGCCAGCACGATGAACGGGTCCGAGCCGCCCAGCTCCAGCACGACCTTCTTCAGCGCCTGCCCCGCCTGGGCGGCGATGCTGCGGCCGGCGGCCACGCTGCCGGTCAGGGTGACGGCGGCAATGCGGTCGTCGGCAATCGCGGCACTGGTGCCGTCGCGGCTGATGTTGGCGGCGATGAACGTGCCCTCGGGCAGGCCGGCCTCACGCCAGGCGGCGTCGAGCAGCAGCGCGGTACCGACGATGTTCTCGGCCGGCTTCAGCAGGAAGCCATTGCCGCCCATCAGGATCGGCACCGCCGCGCGCATCACCTGCCAGTACGGGAAATTCCACGGCATGATGCCCAGCACCACGCCCAGCGGAAGGTAGGACACATAGGCCTGGTCGCCCGGCACCAGGGTCGGTTCATCGCGCAGGAACGGCGCGCCATGGTCGGCGTACCAGTCGCACAGCACAGCGCATTTCTCGATCTCGGCCAAGGCCTCGGCCTGCACCTTGCCCATTTCGGCGGTGGCCAGCGCGGCCAGCGGTTCGCGATCACGGCGCAGCACCGCGGCCATGGCACGCAGCACGCCCGCGCGCTGTTCCAGGGTGTAGCCGCTCCAGGCGGCGAAGCCGGCCTGGCCGCGCTGCAGGATCGTTTCCAGTTCGGCGGCGCTGGCGAAGGGGTGCTCGGCGATCACCTGGCCGGTGGCCGGGTCGCGGGAGGTGGCGGTGGTGGGGGCAGCGGACATGCAGGTCTCCTGTTGTCTCGACAGCGGGCGGGCAGCCCGTGTCCTGCACAGGAATGTGGACCTGTTCGAGGGCAGCAACAAGGCGTCTGCTTATCCTGTGACCTGCACTTACCTGTATAGGGGGGTGCGGCAGGGCTTGCAGCCCTGCACCTGCTGTAGAGTCGAGCCATGCTCGACTGAAGCAACAGCAACAGCGGGCATTCCGTGGGTTGGCGGGGCGGTGTGGGTAGGCAGGACACGCCGTTAACCCATCCATGGGGGCTCGTAGGCGCCATCCATGGCGCCTGCGGTCCTGCCTACCCACACCGCCCCGCCTTTGACAGTTCCTCGCGATCTGTCGGAACGGCATGGGGTCGGATCCCGTTGCTGCGCAACGGGCTCTGACCCCGGATCGATTTCTATGTTTGACAGATTCATCCACGCATGGCGCTCTGATCCGGTAGGTGTCGACCTTGGTCGACACGGATGAATCCATTCGATACCTGACAGATGTGTCGACCAAGGTCGACACCTACCAACAGCCGCGTGAACCTGTCGAAGGTGGGGCGGTGTCGGATTGCGGGGTGTCAGCCGCATGGATGCGGCTGCCAAGCCTACAAGGACGTACTTGCGGCGTCCCCGCAATCCGACACCGCCCCGCCCAACCACGGAAACCCGCTCTGGCTTTTGACGTTGATCGCAGCAGGTGCAGGGCTGCAAGCCCTGCCGAACACCCCCTACTTCCGCGGCAGGTAGGTCACCAGCGAAAGGTCATGGCGGCTCTCCGGCACCAGCGCCACGTACTGCAGGTCCAGCAACCCACGCACGGGGTGGTTCAGCTTCTTCGCACCCTCGTCGAAACGGCGCACATCGTGCTCCGGCCACCACAGCCGGAACTCCTCGCTGTGTGCAGCAAGGTCCTCGACCAGTGCCAGGAACGGCGCCTTGTCCGGCGCCTGCGCCATCGCCGCGCGGAACCCGGCCAGCAGGCCACGGGTCATTTCTTCCCAGTTGAGAATCAACGTGCGGTACGGCGCGTACAGGAACATCAGCCGCAGCGTGTTGCGCTCGTGTGGCGGAAACTGGCTGTAATCCACGAACAGCTCGGCGATGGCCGGGTTCCAGGCCAGTATGTCGAAGCGGGTATTGCGCACATAGGCCGGAATCGGCTGCATCGCCTCCACCAGCTGGCGCAGGCCGTCAGTCACGCTTTCGTCCGGCGATTCCAGTGGCACACCATAACCGGACAGCGCAAACGCGTAGGCACGCTCGTCATCGCTCAGGCGCAGCACCTTGGCCAGGCGCTCCAGCACTTCCGGCGAGGCACGCACTTCGCGGCCCTGCTCAATCCAGGTGTACAGCTCACGCTGACCCCGATGGCCAGCGCCACCTCCTCGCGCTTCAGGCCCGGGGTGCGCCGGCGCCCGGCCGGCAGGCCGAGCGTGGCGGGGTCGACACGGGCGCGGCAGGCTTTCAGGAAGCCGCCCAGTTCCTTGCGTTCACCTTCGCTGCGCATCATCGTCCCCCGTTGCAGGAGACGATGATATCCGCGCAAGCGCGCCGATCAGGCATCGATGCGCTTGGAACCCACGGCCAGGCCGGCTTTCAGGCTGGCCTCGACGAACTCGTCCAGGTCGCCGTCCAGCACCTTCTGCGTGTCCGAACGTTCAATACCGGTGCGCAGGTCCTTGATACGGCTCTGGTCGAGCACGTAGTTGCGGATCTGACTGCCCCAACCGATGTCGGACTTGGTGGCTTCCACCGCATCCTTTTCGGCGTTGCGCTTCTGGATCTCCAGCTCATACAGCTTGGCGGCCAGCATCTTCATCGCGTTGTCGCGGTTCTGGTGCTGGCTGCGGCCGGTCTGGCAGGCCACAACGATGTTGGTCGGGATGTGGGTGATACGCACCGCCGACTCGGTCTTGTTCACGTGCTGACCACCGGCACCGGACGAACGGTACACGTCGGTACGCAGATCGGCCGGGTTGATGGTGATATCGATGTTGTCATCGATTTCCGGCGACACGAACACCGAGGTGAAGCTGGTGTGGCGGCGGTTGTCCGAATCGAACGGCGACTTGCGCACCAGGCGGTGCACGCCGGTCTCGGTCTTCAGCCAGCCATAGGCGTAATCGCCTTCCACGCGCAGGGTGGCCGACTTGATGCCCGCGACGTCGCCGCCGGACACTTCCATCAGCTCGGTCTTCCAACCGCGCGATTCACACCAGCGCAGGTACATGCGCAGCAGGATTTCGGCCCAGTCCTGGGCTTCGGTGCCACCGGCACCGGCCTGGATGTCGACGAAGGCCGCCGCATTGTCCATCTCGCCGGAGAACATGCGCTGGAATTCCAGCTTCTCCACGTGCGCCTGGTGCTTGTCCAGATCGGCGACCACGGCCAGGGCGGTGTCTTCGTCCTGTTCGGACTCAGCCAGTTCCAGCAGCTCGGTCGCGTCGGTCAGGCCGTCCAGCACCGAGGCGATGCCGCCCACGGTCTTTTCCAGACTGGAGCGCTCGCGGCCCAGATTCTGCGCGTACTCGGCGTTGTTCCAGACGTCGGGGCTTTCCAGCTCCCGCGTTACTTCTTCAAGACGCTCTTTCTTGGCGTCGTAGTCAAAGATACCCCCTGAGCGACACCACACGATCGGTCAGATCGGCGATGCGCTGGCGGACAGGATTCAGTTCGATCATGTCGGCGGTTATGCACTAAATAGATGACTGCATATGATACCGCAGCCCGCGGTTCCCAGCATGAGGCCCGCTCCCCCGCCCGCTCGCGCCGACGGCGACGCCGACCCGGGTCTTGGTAGAGTCGACTGTCAGTCGACTGCTCTCCGTTCAGGTTGTGAAGGAGCCCGCGCTGCGCGCGATAGTCGACTGACAGTCGGCGCTACCCTCCGTGCGAAGCGCCCAGCGCCTGCCGCAGCAGCGGCAACTGCCGCCGGCTGCACGGCACCCCGGCCCCGTCGGCCATGTGCAGCAGGGCCTCGCCACCCTCCAGCGGCTCGATCGAGCGCAGCTGGTCGCGGTGGATCAGCCAGCTTCGGTGCGGCCGCAGGAACACGGCCGGGTCCAGCCGCTGCTCCAGCGCCGCCATGGTGATCCTCAGCGGGTAGTCATGCCCGCGCACGCGCAGGTTCACATAGTTGCCGGCCGCCTGGGCGTATTCCACATCGGCCGTGGCCACCAGGAATTCCTTGCCCAGCTTGCGCACCAGGAAGTGCTGCGGGCGCTCGACCGGCTCCACCGGCGGGCCTTCGTCGGGCGGCGCCAGCAGGTGTGCCTCGCCCTGCCGCTGGCGACCGAACCAGGCCACGGCATGCACGGCGATCACCAGCAGGCTGTAGGTCTGCACGTCCTTGAAGAACTCGTAAAACCACTGCGCCGGCCAGTCACCATAGACGTAGTGCTGGCCTGCCAGGGCGAAGGCCACCTTGCGCAGCAGCACCATGGCGCTGACATGCAGCAGCCACCAGGCGATGCCGCCCAGCACATAGAAGCCGATCCGGCGCCGCCAGGTATCGGCATGCAGCGGCCACCGGCGGGCCGCCGCCTGCAGCAGCATCAGCAGCCCCAGGGTTGCCAGCGCGCTGCTGAACTCCTCGATGGAGGTTCCCAGCCCGGCAAAAGGCTGGGCGTCACGCACCGCCCGCATCCACTGCGCCAGAACGTTGCCCGCGGCGGTACACAGGAACAGCAGCGACCAGAACATCACGTCCTTGCCGGGTCTATACGCCACCTGGGCGGTTGCAGCGGCACGTGCCGCCGGATCTCCATTTTCCATGCCGCCATTGTTGCCCATCCGCTCCCGCGCGCATCGGCCATTGGTCCCTGCAGCCCCGCCATTGGGCCCAGAACGTCCGCCACTGCGCCCTTTCAGCTGGTGCGGTGATGGTCAGCGGGCCAAGGTGCAGCATCCCCCTGATGCCCATCGCCATGCACCGACGCCACGATCTGGACACCCTGCGCATCGCCGCCTTCGCCCTGCTGATCCTCTACCACGCCGCCATGGCCTACGTGGCCGGCTGGGATTTCCACCTGAAGAGCGCCTACACCGCGCAGTGGCTGCAATGGCCGATGATCGCCCTCAATCGCTGGCGGATGCCGCTGCTGTTTGCCATCAGCGGCATCGCCCTGGGCCTGTCCCTGCCCGACCGGGGTCGCCTGCCGCATACCCTGCGCCGCTGCTGGCGCCTGCTGCTGCCGCTGCTGTTCGGCATCGTGGCGGTGGTCTCGCTGCAGGCGTACTTCGAGGCGCTGGACAAGGGCGACGTGGCGCCGGGGCTGGGACGGTTCCTGTGGCGCTACTGGCAGTTCCGGCCATGGCCGGGCGCGCACTTCACCGGTTCCCAGTACGGCTTCACCTGGAACCACCTGTGGTATCTGGCCTACCTGCTGCCCTACACCGTGCTGGCCGTGGTGCTGGCCAGCCTGCTGCGGCCGGTGGCCAAAGCGGTGCCGACCCTGAAAGTGGGCGACCGTCTGTTGGGGGCCGCGCTGCTGGTGCTGCCGGTAGTCTGGCTGGCCTGGGCGCTGTTGGTGCTGATGCCGCGTTGGCCGCCTACGCATGCGTTGCTGGACGACGTCTACGTGCACGCCGAGTCGCTGCCGCTGTTCCTGGGCGGCTTCCTGGCCGCGCGCTGGCAGCGCGGCTGGGACCTGCTGGTGCGCGGCCGGCGGCTGACCCTTGGCCTGGCCGTGCTCGGGCTGTGCTTGGAGTTGGGGATCCGCGCGCTGGCCCGACTGCCGGACGTGGGCAACGTTGACCCGTGGATTCTGGCGCTGCCATGGACGCAGACCGAGCGTGTCGGTCGCGCGCTCTACACCTGGTGCATGCTGCTGGCGCTGTTCGGCTGGGCCCGGGTGCTGCTGGCGCGCCCGTGGCCGGGCCAGGCCTATTGCCGCGAGGCGGTGTTCAGCTGGTACATCCTGCACCAGACCGTGTTGATCGTGCTGCTGTATGCGCTGCGACCGCTGCAGCTGGGCCCGTGGCTGGAACCGGCGCTGCTGGTGGCCGGCACCGTGGGTGGCTGCCTGTTGATCCACGAACTGTTGATCCGCCGCGTGCGTTGGCTGCGCCCCCTGTTCGGACTGCGCGCCCATCCGCTATCGTCGGCCACTGCACGCGTCGTACGGGCGCATTGAGGACAACGGATGTTCCAGACGCAGTGGCACCTGTGGTTGCAGCAGACCTTCGACGCCAGCTGGATGTTGGCAGTAATGCAGTTCATCAGCCTGCTCGGCTACGAGCTGGGCTATACCGCGCTGATCCTGGTGTGCGCGTTCGGCGCGCGACTGCGCGCGGGCCTGTGCGTGATGCTGGCGGTGCTGCTGATGGCCTGCGCCACGCATGCGATCAAACAGAGCGCCGCCCTGCCCCGCCCCTCCGACGTGGATGCGACGGTACTGGACAAGGGTGAGCCTTCGCATCCGTTCGTGGTCGATGGCGGTGGCCGCACGTTCTGGTCGCTGCCCGATGCGCGGGCCACGGCGATGCTGCGCGCGCAGCCGCACGCCGACTATGGCTTCAACAGCGGCCACGTGGGCATCACCACCGCCGCCTGCGTCAGCCTGCTGCTGGCATTCGGCATCCGCCGGCGCTGGCTGCGCTGGGTGCTGGTGCTGGGTTGGCCGTTGCTGAGGGCGATTTCGCGCATGTACCTGGGTCGGCACTTCCTGGCCGACGTGGTGGCCGGGTGGCTGATCGGGATCGGTGTGGCCGTGCTGGCCTGGCAGCTGATGCCAGGGCTGCGCGGGGCCCGACGCTGGCAGCTGCCCTTACTGCTGGGCGTGGGCGTGGCGCTGGCAGGGGCTTCGTTGTGGACGCATCTGGTGCCGCTGGGCGAAGCCGCACGCCTGCTGGCACTCGCTCTGCTGGTGGCGTGGCTGCAGTGGCGCGGCTGGCCGGTGGATCCGCAAGGCATCGTGCAGCGCGTGCTGCGGGTCCTGGGTGTGGTGGTGATCTACCTGTTGGCGCGACCGTTGATTGAATGGCTGGCGTACCGCCTTCCGTTGCCCGACGCGCCGATTACCGAAGTGTTCTGGCATACCGTTGGCACGCTGTTGATCCTCGGCGGTGGCGTGGCGCTGGCGCGGTGGATTCCGCGCCAGCGGTAGATCCACGCCGTGCGTGGATGGGTCGTGCAGCCACGCATGGCGTGGCTCTACTGGACTTCGAATTCGCCTACCAGGATGGTTTCCGAGCGGTCCTTCAGGCGCAGCGTGACCCTCTGGTCCTTCTGCTGCGGCGTGCCCCAATGGGTGGTCAGGCGCAGCATCAGCGTGGTGGCACCGGTCACCAGCTGCTGGCGACTGCCGAAGTAGTTGGCTTCCACCTTGTATTTCCCGGGCTTGGCGTTGCGCAGCGAGAATTGCTCGGGGCCGTATCCGCCGGTGAAGTCCTGCGACATCTGCCCGCCCTGCCAGGTCAGGCGGTTGCCGTAGTAGGCGCGCTCGCCGTTGGGGTCGGTCACCCACAGGTCCATGTCGCTGTTGTCGGCATCCCAGGCCAGCACCACGCGCAGGTCCAGCGGCATGGCCTGCAACAGGCGCGGATCGATGGCACGGGTATCCAGCGCCGGGCGGCTGCGTGCCACCAGGTTGGTCAGTTCGTCCAGTGCGATCAGGGCAACACCATTGAAACGGCTGTCCCAGCGGCGCACCACCACCTGGTACAGCGGATCCAGTGCCTGCTGCGGCTTGCCGGCCGCTGCCAAGGCCAGGCCCAGATCGCGGAAGCTCTGCGGCTCTTCCTGGCCCATCGCCAGCACCTGTTCGAACACCGGTACGGCGAGCGCAGGGGCATCGGCCTGCATCAAGCGATAACCGAGCACGCGCAGCAGATGCCGATTGTCCAGCTCCATCTCGGCCAGGTTGGACAGCACACGCAGCGCCAGTTCACGCTGGCCCTGCTCCAGCAGCAGGTCGGCCACGTCCAGGAAGAACGCACTGCTGTCGGCGTGGGCATCGCGTTCGGCCAGGTAGCGGTCGTACAGCTGCGTGGGCGGGCCCTGGCGCAGGCGGCGAGCGACCTCTGAATCAGGCTGCCAGGCCGACAACCGGATACCGAGCTGGCCATCGTTGGCCGGCGCGGCGGCATCCCCGGCATCAGCGGCCGCCACGACCATCGCGTCCAACGTCATTGCCTCGGCTGCCGGTGCCTGCCTGCGGGCGCGGACCGGTGCCATCGGCGCCGGAGGCGGCGGAGGCGCTGCCGGTGCCGGTGCCGGTGCAGCCAGCAGGGCCATCGGCGCACTGGCCACGGCCTCGTTCTGCGCGATTTCCTTGGCGTTACCCGCAGCGGGCGGCGCGGTCTTCGGCCAACGGCGGTTCCACCACTGCTGGCGCTCCTTCCACTGCGCGGCCACCATATCCAGACGGCGGCGGTCCTCGGCCTGACGATCTACCACCTGCTTTGCGAAACGGGCGTCATACCCGGCGCGCAGCGCGCCCGACGGACGGATGGCATAGCGCAGGTAGTCGTCCAGCGTCTCCAGCACGATCAGCGAGGTGTCCGGCCCGACCATGCCAAACTGCTGCGACAGGCGCTGCATCGCTTCGCGGTTGCTGCGCCGGTCCAGCGCCAGCTGCTGCAGCTGCGCCTGTGCCCACAGTCCCGCGAGCAGCGCGCCGTCATCACTGCGCGTGCTGGCCGGCAGAGCATGCCAATCGCTGCCGGCAATGCGCACCCGCATCGGTACACCGTCGGCGGCCAGACGTGCATGCAGCCACAACCAGCCCTGCGCTTCGCTGCGGCGATCGATCACCACGTCCTGCACGCCGCGCCCGGCATCGATCTGCACATCCAGCGGCGCAGACAGCAGTTCGCGCGCTGCGGCGTCCACGTCGGTGCCCACTGCCACGAAACGTCCGCCATGCGCCTGGCTCCAGCCACGCAGGCGGGTGCTGTCGGTGCGTGCGCCCGCACTGCTGATGGCGAACAATCGCTGCCCCTCGGCCAGTGCCGGCAGGGCCTCGGGCCCATAGGTCAGCAGGCCGTCACTGACCAGCAGGTATTCCTGCACGCCCGGCTGCGGCCGCCACTGGGCCAACGCACTGGCGCCGTCGGGCCGCACCGCCTGCAACGCCTGGCGCAGCGCACTCCAATCGCCCTTGCGGATACGGAAGCGGCGTTCGGGCTCGGGGCGGTCGCGCAGCACCGTCAGCACCACCGTGCCGTCGCCCATGGCGGCGAAGTAGCGGTCCAGCAGCGCGAACTCACGCGTGCGGTCACGCTGGCCCGCCGAACCCGAGCCATCCCAGAGCAGGCCGATCTCGCGCGGCAGCGTGCGCGGCGTGGTGCTTGTAGCCACCGGCAGCTGTGCCAGCAGGTAATGGCCGTCCTGCCAGTTGGCCACCTGCACCTGCGCACGGCGCGCCGCAGGCAGCGTCCACTGCAGCTGCGCCGGCAACTGCGCGCCGCGCCCCTGCCAATGCAGCTGACCCGCATCGATAAGGAACGGTGCCGTGCCCACCGTCGCTTGGCCCGGCGCCTGCAGTTTCAGCTCAACCGATGCCGCACCCGCGGCGAACTGCAGTGGCAGCGCCCATTGCCAGCCGTTGCCGGCGTAAGCCAGCGGCTCGCGCACGACCAGCTGCACGCGGCGGCTGCCGCCGGCTGGCAGCGGATAGATGCGCAGGCGGAACTGGTTGCCGGCGGTCTGTTCCAGCAGGCCGGGGTCGACACCGCGCCGGGCGATCTCTTCGAACACCTGGCGCCCCCGATCCTTGGGCACCGGCACCGCCTCGCGCAGTTCGCCATCGATGTCCAGCGCAAAGCCGCTGATCTGCTGGCCATCGGCCAAGGGGAACTGCAGCTCGCCTTCCAGCACGCGACGGTTCGGGTTGTGGAATTCCAGGGTGATGCGGGTCTGCGCGATGCCGGCCTGGACCTCGGCTTCGATGCGGGCCTGTCGCAATTGAACCGGCTGCTCTGCGGCCGGGGCAATCAGCAGCGGGGTAGAACCACTCGGCACGGGCAGACGCCGCACCGACCCAGCCGACGCGGGCATGGCCATCAGGCCAAGCAGGAACAAGGTGCAGCAACGGGCGAAGACCATGACCGGACTCCAGTGGGATCGTGATTGTCTGAACGCACAAGGTGGACGGATGGGGTTGACTCGACTTGACGCTGGATCTCGACGCTACCAACGCCGAGCCTGTATGACCTCTCCTTCCAGCCCGAGAATGCGCATGCTCGTCCTTATCCTGTCCGCCTTGCCGGCCTTGGCATCTCAGTTGGTTGCAGCCACTAAATCGATGCCCGAGGGAGCTTACTTCCAGCATCATGATTGGGTCATGGCTTGTGACAACACCCGCACCTGCCGTGCCGCGGGTTATGCCAGTGGCGAAGACAGCACTCTGAGCGTGTTGCTGGCGCGCGATGGCGGCTCCCATCAACCGGTCCGTGGCCGGATGTCGCTGCGGCCGATCGACGGCCAGCAGTCGCCCAGGGGCGCCCTGCACCTTCGTATCAAGCAGCGTGATATGGGAATCCTTACGCCAGCCAAGGAGGAAGGCCTGTACACGTTGAGCCCGGCACAGACCGCCGCGCTGTTGTCGGCGCTTGTGCGCGATGGCGGCATTACGGTAGTCGATACTGCCGGCCATGCATGGCCGCTGTCGGACAAGGGTGCTGCAGCGGTGCTGCTGAAAGCCGATGATTTTCAAGGCCGCATTGGCACGGTGGGCGCGCTGATGCGCAAAGGCACAGCGGCCGAGAGCCGCGTGCCGGCAGCACTGCCAAAGCCGGCGATGCGCAAGGCGTCGACGCAGGCCTCTCTACCTGATGACCAGGCGTTCGCCAAGCTCGCAACCTCGCCTGCATTGCGTGCCGCACTGCGCGCGACTTTGAAGGCACCGAGCTGCGAAGGCCTGCTCAATGCTGATCGCGACACACCCCTCAAGAATTCGCGACTGAGAATCCAACGCCTCGATGGGAGGCACCTGCTCGCCAGCGTGCGGTGCTGGGACGCGGCGTATAACAGCGGCGATGGTTACTGGGTCATCCGTGAGCAAGCGCCTTATCGGGCAACTTGGGTGACCAGTGATGCCTCCTCCTACGGGAATGGCGAGATCATCGCATCCCAATCTGATCGGTCCGAGCCCAGCTGCAGGTCCGAACGATCGTGGACCTGGGATGGCACGCGCTTCGTTGCGACCTCAGCCACGAAAAGTGTCTTCTGCCGACATGCGCTGGACGGTACCTGGCAGTTGCCCATGCAGGTCACCGATGTGCAGTGAACGCTGAGAGCCTCGCGGCTACGAACGAAAATCATTGCGGAACTTCCCTGTGACTGCGTTGCTTGGGGGTGATGCCGTTCGGCGCTGGCGATGACCTCTCGGCACAACAAGAGCGGCATTCCATCACAACGCAAGGTTGCCTACGACGACGGCGAGGTCACGCCCTTGCAGAAGGGCCGCAGCCTGGGCGACTGCATCACACTGGTCATCCTCCAGCGGACACCGCGGTTCTCACTCCAGCACACGGTCTTTGGACTTCTGCAATTCAGAGGCGATGCGCGCCTGGGAAGCACCGATCTACACCGCGCTTGCAATGCGCGATTGTCGCAACTGGACCGCCTGCTCAGCGGCCGGAACAATCAGCAGCGGGATAGAGCCCATCGTCATGGTCAGACGACGCGCCGGCTGCGCCGACTCTGGCATCACCATCAAGCCGTGCGCAGCTTTTCATCGCCTTCACCTGCAATCACGATGCCTGCTGTCCCGAAACATTCAAAATTGCCGATGCGATTTGCTCAGCGCATATCCCTGCTGGTCTTGGTCTGGCCGCTGGCATCCGAAGCCACGCCCTCACCCAAACAGCTGGAGTTTCACCATCTCGACTGGTTCGTGGCCTGTGACAACACGCGAACCTGCCGCGCCGTTGGCTACCCGGCCGACGGGGAAGGCACCCTGAGCGTACTGCTCACTCGCAAAGGCGGCCCTGGCCAAGCCATTCAGGGTCGACTGTCACTTCGGCCGGCAGAAAGCCAGACGCAACCCAAAGGCGCGCTACGTCTGCATATCCAGCAGCAGGATGTTGGGATTCTGGCGCCCACGAAGGGCAAAGGTACGCACATCCTGAATACTATGCAGACCAGCGCGCTTTTGTCCGCACTGGTGCGCGACGGTGGGATCAGTGTGACTGATGCTGCCGGCCACCGCTGGCCGCTGTCGGACAAGGGTGCCGCAGCGGTGCTGCTGAAAATCGATGAACACCAGGGCCGCCTCGGCACTCCCGGGGCGGTAATGCGCAAGGGCAGTCTGCCTGAAACCCGCGTTCCTGCGGCACCGCCGATGCCGGTGGTGCGCAAGGCCACTACTCCGAACTCAAACCTGCGCGATCCTGCATTGGCACGACTGGCCATCTCACCGGCTCTGCGCTCAGCCCTGCGCACCACGCCCAACGCCGATGGCTGCGAAGGCTTGATGGAGGCAGATGCCGATGCGCCACTGAGCAATTCTCCGCTGGAGGTCCGCCGCTTGGACGCACAGCATGTGCTGGTCAGTGTTCCCTGCTGGCGTGCCGCCTACAACTTCGGCGACGGCTACTGGATTGCCCGCTCAAGGGCGCCCTTTCGGCCGCAGTGGGTAACCGACGAAGCAACAGGCTACGACAACGGCCAGATCACTGCTTCGAAGCTGGGGCGCAGCGTCGGCGACTGCATATCGTCTGCAACATGGACGTGGAACGGCAGCGACTTTGTCGCGACGTCGGAAATGGCAGTAGGCCTATGCCGCGGCGTACCTGGGGACACTTGGGAACTGCCTAGACTGGTCAGCGAAATCCGCTGAGATGCGTCCCGCCGGGCATGGCCCTGCGAGCGCGAATCGTGGCGCGCCGCCATCAGGCGGGCAGGCAATGCTCCACGATCAGCTGGATCGCGGTGCCGCCGCGGTAGTCATCGCAGGCCAGGCGGTAGGCCAGGTGCACATGGCGACCCGGCGCGTTGCCATGCCAGCCGCCGAAATGGATGGCGTTGATCGTGCCGGGCAGCCCGGGCAGGCGCAGCTCCAGCTTCAGATGCCGCTCTTTCAGCACGCGCCAGTTGGCCACTTCGAAGTGGCCGTCGAACAAGGGCTCGGGGAAGCCCTGCCCCCAGGGCCCGGCCAGGCGCAGCGCATCGGCATGGCGGTGATCGAGTTCGTCTGCGGACAACTCGCCATCGCTGAGCACCTGCTGCTGCAGCGCGGCCGGATCCAGCAGTTCCTGCACGATGGCCACGAAGGCTGCCTCGAACGCGGGCAGGTGCTGCAGGCGCATGCTCAGGCCAGCGGCCATGGCGTGGCCACCGAAGCGCTCCACCAGTTCGGGGTGGCGTGCATCGACCAGCGCCAGCGCGTCACGGATATGCAGGCCGGGGATGGAGCGCGCCGAACCGCGCAGGGTATCGGCGCCGGGTTCAGCCGGTGCAAATGCAATCACCGGCCGATGCAGGCGGTCTTTCATTTTCGATGCCACTAGGCCGACCACGCCAGGGTGCCACTCGGCGTCGAACAGGCACGCCGCAACCGGGCGCTGGCCCTGCTCGTGCAGCACCACGCGCGACAGCGCCTGCTCGGCGTCATCGGTCATCGACTGCTGCACCGCGCGCCGCTCGGCATTGATCTGTTCCAGGGTCTGGGCAATGTCGCGCGCCTGCCGCGGATCTTCGGTGAGCAGCAGTTCGATACCCAACGCCATGTCTTCCAGGCGACCGGCCGCATTGAGGCGCGGGCCCAACGCGAAGCCGATATCGGTGGAGGTCAGGCGTGCGGCGTCGCGCCCGCTGGCTTCGATCAGCGCCTTCAGGCCCACGCAGCCCTGCCCGGCGCGGAGCCGGCGCAGACCGGCGCTGACCAGCGCACGGTTGTTGGCATCCAGTGCGACCAGATCGGCCACGGTGCCCACGGCCACCAGGTCCAGCAGCGTGGTCAGGTCCGGGCCCTTGCCATCGGCGAACACGCCGGCCTCGCGCATGCAGCGGCGCAGGGCCATCAGCACATAGAAGATGACGCCGACACCGGCCAGCGATTTGCTGGGGAAATCATCGCCCTGCAGGTTCGGATCGACGATGACATCGGCCGGCGGCAGCTGCGGGCCGGGCAGATGGTGGTCGGTAACCAGCACCTGCCAGCCGCGCGCCTTGGCGGCGTTGACACCGGCATGGCAGGCAATGCCGTGGTCGACGGTCACCAGCAGGTCCGGCTGCAGCGCCGCCAGTTCGTCCACCAGCGACGGCGACAGGCCGTAACCATGCACCATGCGGTTGGGCACCGCGTGGAAGACATGCTGCGCGCCCAGCATGCGCAGGCCGCGCACACCCACGGCGCAGGCGGTGGCGCCATCGCAGTCGAAATCGCCGACGACCAGGATGCGCTTGTCGTTGGCAATGGCGTCGACCAGCAGGGCCACGGCCGCATCGATGCCGGTCAGCAGCTCGGGCGCATGCAGGTTGCCCAGTCGCGGCAGCGCCAGTTCCGGCGTGGTCGCGCCACGGCTGGCATACAGGCGGGCCAGCAGCGGCAGCGTATCGTCGGGCCACGCACCGGGCTGCACCGGCTCGCGGCGGCGGATCAGCGGGGTATCGGACACGGGCAGCGCAGCATCGGCGGCAAGGGACATCGGCATCGCCGGGTTGCGGAAGACGCCACCATGATAACGCGGGGCCGGAGACGGGGTCAGATCCCTCTGCCTGCAGAGGGCTCTGACCCCGTCGGAAGCATTTGGAATCGACGGCCATTTATTTCATGCTTGCCACCCCCGAAATGGATTTCTCTGCATGCGCCACACTTTGTTCCTGGCCCTCGCCCTCGCCCCGGCCGCCCACGCCGCCACGCCCGAGCCAAAGGCCGGCGTGTCGTTCGACCACAACGACTGGTCGCTGGCCTGTGACAACACCCGTACCTGCCGCGCCGCCGGCTACAGCCCGGAAGAGCCCGGCAACCTGCTCAGCCTGATGCTGGAACGTGCGGGCGGCCCCGGTGCGCCGGTAGTGGCGCGCCTGCGCAATGGCGAGGACGGCGAAAGCCCCATGCCGACCGGCGCGCTGCGCCTGCGCCTGAATGGCAAGGACCTGGGCCCGGTGCGCGACACCGGTGATGGAGAGAAGATCCTGATGCAGCAGGCCCAGACCGATGCGCTGGTCGCCGCCCTGCCCCGCCAGGCGCGCATCGAGATCGTCGATGGCAAGGGCAAGGCCTGGCCGATTTCCGACAGCGGCGCCACCGCGGTACTGCTGAAGATGGACGAGGCGCAGGGCCGGCTGGGCACGCCCGGCGCGCTGGTGCGTCGCGGTGACAAGGCCGAGGCCAGCGTGCCGGCCGCGCTGCCGATGCCGGTGGTGGTGCACGGCAAGCTGGCGCCGGCGCGCAGTGGCGATGCGGCCCTGGCCAACGCCCCGGCGCTGCGCAAGGCACTGCAGGCCAGTCTGCCGAACGCCGATGAATGCCGCCGCCTGAGCGAAGGCGAGCAGGACGAGATCGATATCGTGCGGCTGGACGGTTCGCATGTACTGGCCAGTACCAGCTGCTTCATGGGCGCCTACAACTTCAGCAGCGGCTACTGGGTGGTGCAGGACAAGGCACCGTACCAGGCGCGCTTTGTCACCTCCGATGCGGAGGATTTCGACACCGACGACATGACCCTGCGCGGGCGCTTCCGTGGGCGCGGCATCGGCGATTGCTTCTCGGGCCACGATTGGGTGTGGGATGGCCAGCGGTTCGTCAAGACCAGCGCGTTCACCACCGGCCAGTGCCGTGGTGTAGCCGGTGGCCATTGGACGCTGCCGACGATCGTCAGCACGGTGAAGTGAGGCCGGCAGGGCGGCGCCCTGCCCGCCCTCTGTAGAGTCGAGCCATGCTCGACTGATCCCAACGTGCCAACCAAGGTTGGCACCTACCGGGACGTGGCGTGCCAACCAAGGTTGGAACCTACCGGGGCGTGGCGTGCCAACCAAGGTTGGCACCTACCGGGACGTGGCGTGCCAACCAAGGTTGGCACCTACCGGGGCGTGGCGTGCCAACCAAGGTTGGCACCTACCGCATCAGGGGTCAGAGCCCGTTGCGCAGCAACGGGATCCGACCCCGCTCAGTCGTGCAGTTGGCGGGGCTTCTTCCAGAACTGCCAGCGCTGGCCGCGATCCAGGCGGAACTGCAGGCCGTCTTCGAAATCCAGCACCAGCTGCTGCAGTTCACCGCGACGCAGCGCCGCCAGCAAGGGAACAATCGCTTCGTTGCCCAGCTGCTGCAGCGAACGCAGTTGCCGCAGGTCCACCAAGGCATCCACGGCCTGCTCGCCGTCCACCGCCGCACCGGCGGCCTGGGCCAGCCCCTGCAGCAGGGCGTCGCGACTGCGTACCTGTACGTGCTGGGTGGTCACCGATACCGGCATGACCCCACCGCCCCAGAACCACAGCGAATTGATCGGCTGCTGACCCTGCGCGGCACGCTGCTGGTTCCAGGAATGGTTGTGCAGCAGCACCTGCGCCTCGGTCATCAGGGCGCGCCAGCGGCGACCGGCCGGCCCTTCGGGCAGGTGCGAGAACAGATCGTCGCCCAGCACATCGTCGGGACTGTCGAAGTCGGGCAGTTCAATGTCGATGGGCAGACGCAGGTACCAGCGCGCCGGGTCCGGCGCATCCAGCACGAAACCGGCATCGGCAAACAGCGGCTGCAGTACTGGCAGCAAGGCCAGGCTGTCGGCCAGCGTGGGCCGCAGTGTTTCGCCGTGCCCCATCATGCGTGCGCCGTGCATGTCCGGCACCATGCAGGCCGGATCGGCGCGCAGCCAGCACGCACCGGCGGCATCGCCGACATCGCGCTGGCGGGTCAGTGCGGCCACCGGCCAGTGCGGCGCGGCCACGCTGAAATGGCGTTGCAGCTGGGCGCGTTCGCCCGCATCCAGCTGCACAGTGGTGGCGCGGCCCAGGGCGCGCGCCACCTCGTCAGGCAATGCAGCCGCCGCAAAGCGGCTGCGCGCCGGCAACAACAGGGTCGCCGTTGCCACCCGGTCAGTCCAGATAGCTGACGCTGACGATTTCGTACTCGCGCTGGCCGGCCGGGGCGTCGATCACGATCGAATCGCCTTCCAGCTTGCCGATCATCGCGCGGGCCACCGGCGAGGAAATGGCGATCAGGCCCAGCTTGATGTCCGCCTCCAGGTCACCAACGATCTGGTACTTCTTCTCTTCGTCGGTTTCCACGTCGGCCAGGGTCACGCTGGCGCCGAACACCACCTTCGAACCGGCGTTGAGCTTGCTCACGTCGATGATCTCGGCGTGCGACAGCTCACCTTCCAGCTGCTTGATGCGGCCTTCGATGAAGCCCTGTTCCTCGCGCGCGGCGTGGTACTCGGCGTTTTCCTTCAGGTCGCCGTGCTCACGCGCCTCGGCAATCGCAGCGATGACCTTCGGGCGCTTGACCGACTTCAGGTGGTCCAGTTCGTCGCGCAGCTTCTGCGCGCCCTTCATGGTGATGGGGGCTCTCATGCATTCAACTCCTTGTGCAGTTCCTGCAGCGACCAGACGGGGCCGGTGCCACGGAATTCCAGTGAATCCACCAGCGCCTTGGCGCCGGCAATGGTGGTCGAGTAGGTGACGCGGTGCTGCAGCGCCTCGCGACGGATCGAGAACGAGTCGTTGATCGCCGCACGGCCTTCGGTCGTGTTGACGATGTAGACGATCTCGCCGTTTTTGATCGAATCGACGATGTGCGGACGACCTTCCACCACCTTGTTGATGATTTCGCAGTCCATGCCGTGCTGCTGCAGCCACGCGGCGGTGCCACGGGTGGCCACCAGGCTGTAGCCACGCGCCAGCAGGGCCTTGGCCACCGGCAGCACGCGCTTCTTGTCCGGGTCACGCACCGAAACGAAGGCCTTGCCGATCGGCGGGGCCTTGATGCTGCCCGCCTCCTGCGCACGCGCGAAGGCGGCGTTGAAGGTGCGGCCCACGCCCATCACTTCACCGGTGGAGCGCATTTCCGGCCCCAGGATGGGATCGACGCCTTGGAACTTGGCGAACGGGAAGATCGCTTCCTTCACCGAGTAGTAGTCCGGCACGATCTCCTTGGTGGCGCCCTGCTCCTGCAGGGTCTTGCCGGCCATGCAGCGCGCGGCGATCTTGGCCAGCGCCATGCCGGTGGCCTTGGACACGAACGGCACGGTACGCGAGGCGCGCGGGTTCACTTCCAGCAGGTAGATGGTGTCATCACCGTCTTCGCTGGTCTGGATCGCGAACTGGGTGTTCATCAGGCCGACCACGTTCAGGGCCTTGGCCAGCTCCACCACCTGGCGGCGCAGCTCGGCCTGGGTCTTGGCCGACAGCGAGTACGGCGGCAGCGAGCAGGACGAGTCACCGGAGTGCACGCCGGCTTCTTCGATGTGCTCCATCACGCCGCCGATCAGGACGTTGCCATCCTTGTCGGCAATGATGTCCACGTCGCATTCCACGGCGTTGTCCAGGAAGCGGTCCAGCAGCACCGGCGAATCGTTGGACACCTTCACCGCGTCGCGCACGTAGCGGGCCAGGTCGGATTCGCCGTAGACGATTTCCATCGCGCGGCCGCCCAGCACGTAGCTCGGGCGCACCACCAGCGGGTAGCCGATCTCGCGGGCCAGCAGCAGGGCTTCCTGGTCGTTGCGGGCGATGCGGTTCGGCGGCTGCTTCAGGCCCAGCTTGTCCACCAGCTGCTGGAAGCGCTCGCGGTCTTCGGCCAGGTCGATCGAGTCCGGGCTGGTGCCGATCACCGGCACGCCGTTGGCTTCCAGCGCGCGCGCCAGCTTCAGCGGGGTCTGGCCGCCGTACTGCACGATCACGCCCTTGGGCTGTTCCAGCTCGACGATTTCCAGCACGTCTTCCAAGGTCAGCGGTTCGAAGTACAGGCGGTCGGAGGTGTCGTAGTCGGTCGACACGGTTTCCGGGTTGCAGTTGACCATGATGGTTTCATAGCCATCCTCGCGCAGCGCCAGTGCCGCGTGCACGCAGCAGTAGTCGAACTCGATGCCCTGGCCGATGCGGTTCGGGCCACCGCCCAGGATCATGATCTTGTCGCGGTTGGTCGGCGCGGCCTCGCACTCGTCCTCGTAGGTCGAGTACAGGTAGGCGGTGCCGGTGGAGAATTCACCGGCACAGGAGTCCACGCGCTTGTAGACCGGGCGCACCTTGTGCGCGCGACGCAGCGCGCGGATGGCCGCTTCGTTGGTACCGGTCAGCTGGGCCAGGCGCGCATCGGAGAAACCGGCACGCTTGAGCTTGCGCAGGCGCGCGGCGTCCAGCGCGTCGATGCCACCGGCAGCCACTTCGCCTTCGGCGGCGATGATCTCTTCGATCTGGTCCAGGAACCAATGGTCGATGAAGGACAGCGCGTAGATGTCTTCCACGCTCATGCCGGCGCGGAACGCATCGGCCACGTAGAACAGACGCTCCGGGCCCGGCGCCTTCAGCTCGCGGCGCAGGGTCTGCAGGTCATCTTCGCTGGTCAGGTCCAGCCCGGTCGGGTCGAAGCCGACCTTGCCGGTTTCCAGCCCACGCAGGGCCTTCTGCACCGATTCCTGGAAGGTGCGGCCCATGGCCATCACTTCACCGACCGACTTCATCTGGGTGGTCAGGCGCGCATCGGCCGCCGGGAACTTCTCGAAAGCGAAGCGCGGAATCTTGGTGACCACGTAGTCGATGGACGGCTCGAACGAGGCCGGGGTCAGGCCGCCGGTGATTTCGTTCTTCAGTTCGTCCAGGGTGTAACCCACGGCCAGCTTGGCGGCGACCTTGGCGATCGGGAAGCCGGTTGCCTTCGAGGCCAGCGCCGAGGAACGCGACACGCGCGGGTTCATTTCGATCACGACCACGCGGCCGGTCTTCGGGTTGATGCCGAACTGCACGTTCGAGCCACCGGTGTCCACGCCGATCTTGCGCAGCACGGCGATGGAGGCATCGCGCAGGCGCTGGTATTCCTTGTCGGTCAGGGTCTGTGCCGGGGCCACGGTGATCGAGTCACCGGTGTGCACGCCCATCGGGTCCAGGTTTTCGATCGAGCAGACGATGATGCAGTTGTCCGCGGTATCGCGGACCACTTCCATTTCGAATTCCTTCCAGCCCAGCACCGATTCTTCCACCAGCACTTCGGTGGTCGGCGACAGTTCCAGGCCACGGCTGACGATATCGACCAGTTCTTCGCGGTTGTAGGCGATGCCGCCGCCGCTGCCGCCCAGGGTGAAGCTGGGGCGGATGATGGTCGGGTAGCCGACGCGGGTCTGGATCTCCAGCGCTTCGTCCAGGGTGTGGGCGACGGCTGCGGTCGGGCACTCCAGGCCGATCTCACCCATGGCCACGCGGAACAGCTCGCGGTCTTCGGCCATGCGGATCGCTTCGCGCTTGGCACCGATCAGTTCGACGTTGTACTTCTCCAGCACGCCGTTGTCGGCCAGGTCCAGCGCGCAGTTCAGCGCGGTCTGGCCACCCATGGTCGGCAGCAGCGCATCGGGCTTTTCCTTGGCGATGATCTTCTCGACCGTCTGCCAGTTGATCGGCTCGATGTAGACGGCGTCGGCCATCTCCGGGTCGGTCATGATGGTGGCCGGGTTGCTGTTGACCAGCACCACGCGGTAACCCTCGTCACGCAGGGCTTTGCAGGCCTGGGCGCCGGAATAGTCGAACTCACAGGCCTGGCCGATGACGATCGGGCCAGCACCGATGATGAGAATGGTCTTGAGGTCAGTGCGCTTGGGCATTTTCTTCTCTAAGTCAGTACAGCGTGACAAGGGGGAGTGATCGCACGCTGTCGATCAGGAAATTTCTTCGGGGTTCAGCGCAATCCGGCACTGGTCCTGCAGTCCTCGGGCCAGTTGCTCCGGCAGGTCACCGGGCATGGCCATTCGGCCAAAACTGGCCAGCAGGCGTCTGTACGCCGCACTGGCCATGAAGGCCTCGAAATCGGTCTGGTACGTTTCGCTGTTCACGTCGACGGGTTCAACGTCTGTCTCGGTCAACACGCCTTCAAGGGCCAGATAGCCTTTTCCAGACGGCGTTTCCAGGAAACGCGCCCATTCGGCTACGACACTGTCGCCATCATCGCCAAGATGGTTGATCACCGATTGCCTGGCGTTGCCGAGCACGACCGCCTGCATGGCGCTGTGCGCGCACTGGCGATCGCTCTGCGGCAAACCATTCAGCGATGGCACTTCCGCCACCATCGCCTCCACCGCGGAAACCCACATCGATTCCTTGCCCAACGTCCGCAGCACATCCGCCACGGCGGCGTCAGTCGCCGGCGCCGCCGAAGCGATACCGGCAACGCACAGCAGCGGCAGCAGTGCGGCGTTGCGCATCAGGCCTTGGCCTCTTCCATCAGGGCCACGAAACGGTCGAACAGCGGGCCCACGTCGGTCGGGCCCGGCGAGGCTTCCGGATGGCCCTGGAACGAGAACGCCGGCACGTCGGTGCGGGCCACGCCCTGGTTGGTGCCGTCGAACAGCGAACGATGGGTCACCCGCAGGGTGGCCGGCAGGGTCGCTTCATCGATGGCGAAACCGTGGTTCTGCGAGGTGATCATCACCCGGCCGTTGTCCAGGTCCTGCACCGGGTGGTTGGCGCCGTGGTGGCCGTGGCCCATCTTCATGGTCTTGGCACCCGAGGCCAGACCCAGCAGCTGGTGGCCCAGGCAGATGCCGAAGGTCGGGATCTTCACGTCGATGAAGGTCTTGATCGCTTCGATGGCGTAGTCGCACGGTTCCGGGTCACCCGGGCCGTTGGACAGGAACACGCCGTCCGGCTTCAGCGCCAGCACGTCGGCCGCCGGGGTCTGCGCCGGCACCACGGTCACTTCGCAGCCGCGCTCGGCCAGCATGCGCAGGATGTTGGTCTTCACGCCGAAGTCGTAGGCCACGACCTTGAACCGGGCCGGCACGCTGACGAACGCGTTGGCGTCCAGGTCCAGCTGGCCTTCGGTCCAGGTGTAGGTCTTTTCGGTGGTGACCACCTTGGCCAGGTCCATGCCCTTCAGGCCCGGGAACTTGCGGGCGGCTTCCAGTGCCTTTTCCACGTCGATGTCACCGGCCATCAGCGCACCGTTCTGTGCGCCCTTCTCGCGCAGGATGCGGGTCAGCTTGCGGGTGTCGATGCCGGCGATGGCGACCACGCCGCGCTGGATCAGCCAGTCCTGCAGCGACACCTGGCTGCGCCAGTTGCTGGGACGGCGCGGCACGTCGCGCACGATCAGGCCGGCCGACCACACCTTGGACGCTTCATTGTCCTGGTCGGTCATGCCGGTGTTACCGATATGCGGATAGGTCAACGTGACCATCTGCCGGGCGTAGGACGGATCGGTCAGCACTTCCTGATAGCCGGTCATGGCGGTGTTGAACACCACCTCACCGACGGACAGGCCGGGCGCGCCTACGGATTCGCCCTCGAATACGGTGCCGTCTTCGAGGACGAGGATTGCGGCTTGGGTCACGGAATTCTCACTTTGGCTACCGAAGGGGGGCCGAAGTCACGCCTGCGCTTCACGGAAATCCGGTTGCAAAAAAGCGCGGACGTACGGTCTGGGACCGGTCCGGCTTTCGTGATTCGGCGAGTGCGAATTGTAGCGCCGCCGGGCCGCTGGCGCCAGCGCTTATATCGCTTTATGAACAGGCGATTGCGTATTCATTTCAATCCGGCGGCGTATGTGGGCCGGAGACGGGGTCAGAGCCCTTTCCACTGGAAAGGGATCCGACCCCGCGCGGTTCAGGCCCGCGGGGCGTCCAGCAGGTCGCGCACGCGGTAGCTGCCCGGCGCGCGGCCCTGCAGCTGGCGGGCGGCGAACAGCGCGCCGCGGGCGAAGATGTCGCGGTTGGTGGCCCGGTGCACCAGTTCGATGCGCTCACCCAAGCCGGTGAACTGCACCAGGTGCTCGCCGACGATGTCACCGGCACGCAGGCTGGCGTAATGCGGCTGCGCCCCGCCCCGCTGCGCGGCCGCGCCCAGGGTCAGCGCCGTGCCCGAGGGCGCGTCCTTCTTCTGCGTGTGGTGGGATTCGACGATGTCGCAGTCCCAGCCGGCCAGCGCCTGCCCGGCCCGCTCCACCAGCTCGTCCAGCACCGCTACACCCAGGCTGAAGTTGGAGGCCCAGACCAGCGGAATCTGCGTGGCCGCAGCGTCAAGCGCCTGCCGCTGCGCGCTGGAAACGCCGGTGGTGCCCGACACCAGCCCAGCGCCGCGCTGCACACACAGCGCCAGCATGGCGTCGAAGCCTTCTGGAAGGCTGAAATCGATGGCGACATCGAAGGCTGGCGCGCCGGCAAGCTCACTGGCGGCGAAGAACGGCACGCCGTCCACCACCCGCTGGGCCGGCGCCCGGCCGGTCACGGCGGCAACGATCTGCAGGGTGTCGGGGTGTTCGGCAGCCAGGCGCAACAAGGCCTGGCCCATGCGCCCGGAAGCGCCATGGATGAGCAATCGCAAGGGGGTCTGGTTCATGCAGGAAGGCTAGCGGCAGCGCCCCGACCCGTCCAGTAGATCCACGCCATGCGTGGATGCATTTCGAAATGCTTGCGAACCAAGGTTCGCACCCACCAGGCCGGGCGGTTCGCACCCGCCGGTCTACAGCAGTCGAGCAAGCTCGACTCTACCGCTTGGTCGGCCCGCAGCTGTCGCAGCCGCCGCAGGCACCACCGCCGCCGCTGGCCGGCGGCGCGATCTTCCGCCCCAGCGCCTGCATCCAGCCCGGCCGGCCCGGCTTCAGCAGCGCCAGCGCCACACTGCCGCGCAGCCTGCGCGCCGCGCCCGGGAACTGCTTCTTCAGCACCACCCACGCACTGACCAGCACGGCCAGGGCGATGATGAGGTACTGGATCAGCAGCCCGGCGGTCATCAGCCGCCCCCCAGCGCCACGGTCACCTGATAGGTGATCAGCGCCGCCACGTAGGCCGCAGCGAACAGGTACACGGTGGCAAAGCCCATCTGCTTCCACGAATTGGTTTCGCGCTTGATGGTGGCCAGGGTGGAAATGCACATGGGCGCATAGATGAACCACACCAGCAGCGACAGACCGGTGGCCAGCGACCACCCATCGCTCAGCAGCGGGGTCAGTGCCTGCGCCGCGGCATCGTCATCGGCGGCCGACAGCGCATACACGGTGGCCAGCGAAGACACCGCCACTTCGCGCGCGGCCATGCCCGGGATCAGCGCGATGCAGATCTGCCAGTTGAAGCCCAGCGGCGAGAAGATCGCCGTCATCGCATGGCCGATCTGCCCGGCGAAGCTGTAGTCGATGGCCGGCATCGTCGCCCCTTCCGGCGCGCCGGGGAAGGACAGCAGGAACCACAGCAGCACGGTCAGCGCCAGGATGATGCCGCCCACGCGCTTGAGGAAGATCATGCCGCGTTCGTACAGGCCCACGGCCAGGTCGCGCGGGTGCGGAATGCGGTAGGACGGCAGTTCCAGCAGCAACGGGTGCTCGCTCTTGTCGCGGCGCCACTTCTTCATCACCCACGACATCACCAGCGCGCTGAGGATGCCGGCCACGTACAGGCCGAACAGCACCAGGCCCTGCTGGTTGAAGATGCCGACCTTGCCCTCGGGGATGAAGGCGCCGATCAGCAGCGCGTACACCGGCAGACGCGCCGAGCAGGTCATCAGCGGCGCCACCAGGATGGTGGCCAGGCGATCACGCGGGTCCTGGATGCTGCGGGTGGCCATGATGCCGGGCACGGCGCAGGCGAAGCTGGACAGCAGCGGGATGAACGAGCGCCCCGACAGGCCGGCGGCGGCCATCATGCGGTCCAGCAGGAACGCTGCGCGCGGCAGGTAGCCGGACTCTTCCAGGGCCAGGATGAAGGCGAACAGGATCAGGATCTGCGGCAGGAACACCACCACCCCGCCCACACCGGCAATGATGCCGTCGGTCAGCAGGCTGGTCAGCGGCCCGGCCGGCAGCGCGCCGGCAGCCAGCTCGCCCAGCCAGGCGAAGCCGGCTTCGATGCCGTCCATCAGCGGGGTCGCCCAGGCGAACACTGCCTGGAAGATCAGGAACATCACCACCACCAGGGTGGCCAGGCCGAACACCGGGTGCAGCAGCCAGCGGTCCAGGGTGTCATCGATCTTCGCGGTGCGTGCGGGCATGCGCACGGCCGCCGACAGGATGTCGCGCACCTTGCCGTGGTAATCGATGCCGCCCTCAACGCCAACCAGCGGCGCATCCAGGTGCGGCACCATCGCATCCAGCCGCTCGACCAGCGCACGCGCGCCCTGCTTGCGCACGGCTACGGTTTCCACCACCGGCACGCCGATCTCGCGCTCCAGCGCGGCCACATCGATCTGGATGCCACGGCGCTGCGCGGCATCGACCATGTTCAGCGCGATCACCATCGGCTTGCCCAGCTCGCGCAGTTCCAGCGCGAAGCGCAGGTGCAGGCGCAGGTTGGTGGCGTCGATCACGCACAGCAGCACGTCCGGCGCGGCCTCGCCCGGGTAGAAACCCCGGCACAGGTCGCGGGTGATCGCTTCATCCAGACTGGCCGGCTGCAGGCTGTACGCACCGGGCAGGTCGAGCACGGCAAACTCGCGCCCCGACGGCGCGCGCAGGCGACCTTCCTTCCTCTCGACGGTGACGCCGGTGTAGTTGGCCACCTTCTGCCGGCTGCCGGTCAGCTGGTTGAACAGCGCGGTCTTGCCGCTGTTGGGATTACCGACCAGCGCGATGCGCAGCGGGGTGGCGGAGGCGTTGCTGGTCATGCACGGCTTTCCTGGCGGGCGGCATCGATCACGACGCGCTTGGCTTCAGAGATACGCAGGGCGAAACGGGTGAAGCCGACCTGCACCAGCAGCGGCTCGCCCCCCACCGGGCCCTTGGCCACCAGACGCACCTCTTCGCCCTTGACGAAGCCCAGCTCGCGCAGGCGGCGGGCAATGGCATCGTTGGCGTGCAGGTCCTGCACGGAATCGACCACGGCCGGGGTGTGCAGGGGCAGTTCGGACAGCGTCATCTAGCGCGTTCTCTGCTGGATGTAAATGGTTCTCGATTCTAACATTCCCGCGTCGCGTCATGGCCCATGACCAATGGCCCGCTATGATCCATACAGGTATGAAGTGACCCTGGATTCCCATGAACGATGCTTTGCAGATCGAGCGCACCGGCGCCACCCTGACCCTCTGGCTGAACCGGCCGACCCTGCACAACGCCTTCGACGCCGGGCTGATCGCCCAGCTGACCACGGCGCTGGAGGAAGCGGGCCGCGATGACGGGGTACGGGTGGTGGTGCTGGCCGGCCATGGCGCCTCGTTCTCGGCCGGCGCCGACCTGCAGTGGATGCGCGGCATGGCCGCGGCCAGCGAAGCGGAAAACCGCGACGACGCGCTGGCCCTGGCACGGCTGATGCGCACCTTGGACGAGCTGCCCAAGCCGACCTTGGCGCGGGTGCATGGCGCCGCCTTCGGTGGCGGCGTGGGCCTGGTGGCCTGCTGCGATATCGCTCTGGCCAGCACCAGCGCCCGCTTCGGCCTGACCGAAAGCCGGCTGGGGCTGCTGCCGGCGGTCATTTCGCCCTACGTGATCCAGGCCATCGGCGCCCGCCAGGCGCGGCGCTGGTTCGCCACCGGCGAGCACTTCGACGCCGACACCGCCCTGCGCATCGGCCTGGTCCACCAACTGGTGGAACCGGACCGCCTGGACGACGCCCTGCAGCGCCAGTTGGCCCTGCTGGACAAGGCCGGCCCGATCGCCGCCGCGTCGGCCAAGCAGCTGGTCCGCCAGGTCTGCGAGAGCCGCGACCGCGACCGCCTGGACCATGACAATGCCAGCCTGATCGCCCGCCTGCGGGTGTCGGCCGAAGGCCAGGAGGGCTTGGGCGCCTTCCTGGACAAACGTGCGCCACACTGGGTCACCGAAGCCTGAGCTGTTTCCTGCACGCTACCCACACCGCGTGGCCGGTCATATGGGCGGCCTGCGTATCCCCTCTGGCAGCCGGAACAACCGGCCGCCCCGTTTCCCCAGGACCCGACGTGATCCGATTCCCGCTGCCCTGCCCCGCTGCTGCCGATGACACCTGCCCTGCGCTGGGCGCTGCCGGGGCACGCGCATGAACGATTTCGTACGCATCGTCGAAGTCGGCCCGCGCGACGGGCTGCAGAACGAACAGCAGACCGTGTCCACCGCCGACAAGATCGCCCTGATCGATCGCCTGTCGGCCACCGGCCTGCGCAGCATCGAGGCCACCAGCTTCGTCAGCCCTCGCTGGGTACCACAGCTGGCCGATGCGACCGAGGTCTTCACCGGCATCAGCCGCCGCCCCGGCGTGGCCTATCCGGTACTGGTGCCCAACGAGCAGGGCTATGACCGCGCCGTGGCGGCGGGCGCACAGGAAGTGGCGGTGTTCACCGCCGCATCGGAAACCTTCAACCGCAAGAACACCAATGCCGGCATCGACGAATCGCTGGCCCGCTTCCAGCCGATCCTGCGCCGCGCCCTGGTCGACGGCGTGCGCGTGCGCGGCTACGTGTCCACCGTGCTCGGCTGCCCCTACCAGGGCGAAGTGCCGCTGGCCGACGTGGTGTGGGTGGCCCGCGCACTGCATCGCATGGGCTGTTACGAAATCTCGCTGGGCGACACCATCGGCGTCGGCACCCCGCACAAGGCCCGCGCCATGCTGCAGGCGGTAGCCGCCGAAATTCCCATGTCCGCGCTGGCCGTGCACTTCCACGACACCTATGGCCAGGCCATCGCCAACATCGCCACCTGCCTGGAAGAAGGCGTGCGCGTGGTCGACAGCGCGGTGTCCGGCGCCGGCGGCTGCCCCTATGCCAAGGGTGCCAGCGGCAACGTGGCCAGCGAAGACGTGGTCTACCTGCTGCGCGGCCTGGGCCTGGAAAGCGGGGTGGATCTGGATGCCCTGGCCGCCACCGGCCGCTGGCTGGCCGGGCTGTTGGGCCGCACCACCGCCAGCCGCACCGGCCAGGCATTGGCGGCCACATGACCGCCCGCGGCCCGCGCGACCGTCCGGCCCTCGGCGAACCTTCCGCCGCAACCGACGTCGCCCTGGCCGCACTGGACAGCGCGCTGGCCGCCACCCCGCCGCCCGCGCAGGCCGCACTGCTGAAACAGGCCCGCCAGGCCCTGCTGGACGAGCGCCAGCGCGCCCAGGACCATCAATCGCGCTATACCGCCCTGTTCGACGCGGTGCCCGACCCGGTCAGCATCCTCAGTGCCGAGGGCGTGGTGCTGGATGTGAACCGGGCCGGCATCCAGGCCTATGACCGCCCGCGCGACGCCATCGTCGGCCAGCCCATCGAACTGCTGAACCCGGACCTGCCCAGCGACCACCTGGAGCCGGTCTGGGAAGCATTGAACCGCGGCGACACCTACGTCATCGAAGTGACCAACATGCGCGGCGACGGCAGCCGCTTCCCGGTGGAAGTGCACTCGGCCGGCTTCAGCGACCGCGGCGAGCGCTGCATCGTGGCGGTGGCGCGCGACCTCAGTGGCCGCTGGCGCGCCGAATCGCGCTACCGGCTGCTGATGGAATCGATCGACAAGGGCGTGATCCTGTTTGATCGCAACCTCAACGCCCTGTCGGCCAACCCGGCCGCGCACCGCATCCTGGGCCTGGCCGGCGACGGCACCGGCCTGCATTCGCTGCTGGACCCCGAAGCGTGGATCGTGGTTGACGAACACGGCCAGCCGCTGCCGACCGCCATGTGGCCGACCAACCGCTGCTTCCAGGCCGGGCGGGTGATCCGCAGCACCGTGATCGGCCTGTACCACCGCCCGCGCGGGCGCATGCTGTGGCTGTCGTGTACCAACGTGCCGGTGTTCAGCAGTGGCTGCGACGAGGCCGGGCATGTGTATGCGATGTTCAGCGACATTACCGAACTGAAGCGCAACAGCCTGCTGTTCTCGCGCGCGCAGTCGCTGGCCCATATCGGCGGCTGGGAATGGGACCGCGGCCTGCAGCGCCTGTACCTGACCGACGAGGCCCGCCACATCGTCGGCCAGCCCAACGACGTGCAGGACATGCCCGACCTGCTGGACTGCCTGCGCAGCGATGACCGTGCGGCCCTGCAGCAGGCGCTGGCCGACACCATCGAGCACCGCAGCAGCTTCGGCCTGGAGCTGCAGGGGCAGCGCCGCGATGGCCATTCGTTCTGGATCCGCATGATCGGCGAAGTCTCTACCGGCGATGTCGATGCCGCGCGCATCGCCGGCACCCTGCAGGACATCACCGAGCGCAAGCAGGCCGAGGAAACCCTGCGCGTGCAGGCACGCACCGATCCGCTGACCGGCATCATGAACCGCGATGCGGTGCTGAGCGACCTGGAGGTGCGCATGGCCAGCCCCGGCCACGACCGGGTGGCGGTGCTGTACATCGACCTGGACCGCTTCAAGGTGGTCAACGACCTGCTGGGCCACAACGCCGGCGACGAGCTGCTGATCGAAGCCACCCAGCGCATCGCCCGTGCGATCGGCACCGAGGGACTGCTGGCCCGGTTTGGTGGCGACGAATTCCTGGTCATCTGCGATCTGCGCGACCAGCCCGACCAGGCCGAACAGCTGGCCGAGCGCATCATCACCGCCTTCGTGCCGCCCTTCCAGCTGGGCAGCGACGAGTTCCCGGTGACGGCCAGCATCGGCATTGCCTGCGCCCCGCAGGATGGCGACCGGCCGCAGCAGCTCATCCAGAATGCCGACACCGCCATGTACGAGTGCAAGCGCCGCACCCGCAACGGCTGGCAGGTGTTTTCGCAGGAACTGGCCGAGCGCCAGAACGACCGTCTGCAGATCGAAAGCCGCCTGCACAAGGCGCTGGACGGCGATGAGTTCCGCCTGGTCTACCAGCCCCAGGTGAACCTGCGCACCGGCGCCACCATCGGCTGCGAGGCGCTGATGCGCTGGCAGAACAGCCAGCTGGGGGAAATGCGCCCGGACCTGTTCATCCGCCATGCCGAACACACCGGCGACATCGTGCGCATCGGCCACTGGGCCCTGCGCGAGGCCTGCCGCCAGGTGCGGCAGTGGCGCGACGACGGTCTGGGCGTGTTGCGGGTGGCGGTGAACGTGTCCTACCGCCAGTTCACCGGTGACGACCTGGCGCGCAACGTGCGCAGCCTGCTGGACGAATACGAACTGCCCGGTACCGCGCTGGAGCTGGAGTTCACCGAGCGGGTGCTGATCGAGGACGCGCCCGATACCCTGCGCACCTTCGCCCGCCTGCGCGAGATGGGGGTGATGCTGACCATCGACGATTTCGGCGAAGGCTACAGCGCACTGAACTACCTGCGCCGGCTGCCGATCCATGGTCTCAAGCTCAGCCAGCTGTTCGTGGAAGGCATTCCACGCAACCGCTCGGACGTGGCGGTGTGCGAGGCGGTCTGCGCGATCGCCCGCAGCCTGGGCCTGGGCGTGGTGGCCGAAGGCGTGGAAAACGAGGCCCAGCGGCAGTGCCTGCTCGACCTGGGCGTGACCGTGGGCCAGGGCTTCCTGTTCGCCCACGGCCTGGAGCCAGGCGAGTTCGAGCGCCACCTGGCCCGGTAGGTGCCAACTTTGGTTGGCACGATTCCCCGCCCGGTAGGTGCCAACCTTGGTTGGCACGATTCCCCGCCTGGTAGGTGCCAACCTTGGTTGGCACGATTTCCCGCCTGGTAGGTGCCAACCTTGGTTGGCACTACTGGAACAGTCGAGCAAGCTCGACTCTACGTAAACCACCTATCCCACCCGCCTTTGCAGCACCGCACAACAGCGTGCGCCGCACCTTCCGTTAGAATCGGCGGTTCTTGAACCTGCAGGACCGTGCAATGCAGCTGTCTTCCGTACGTGCCGTGATCACTGGCGGCGTTTCCGGCTTGGGCTTGGCCGTGGCCGAACACCTGGTCGCCCACGGTGGCAAGGTCGCCCTGTTCGATCTGAACGACGACAAGGGTGCCACCGCGGTCGCCGCGCTGGGCGCCGACAAGGCCCGCTACTTCAACGTCAATGTCAGCGATGAAGCGGCCGTGGCCACCGCCATCGACCAGGCACACGACTTCCTGGGCGGGCTGAACCTGGCCATGAACTGCGCCGGCATCCTCGGTGCCGGCCGCGTGCTGGGCAAGGAGGCACCGATGCCGCTGGCCAACTTCCAAGGCACGGTCATGGTCAACCTGGTGGGCAGCTTCAACGTGGCCAAGGCCGCCGCCAACCGCATGCAGCACAACCCGGCCGGCGATGACGGCGAACGCGGCCTGATCATCAACACTGCCAGCGTGGCCGCCTACGAAGGCCAGATCGGCCAGGCCGCCTACTCGGCCAGCAAGGGCGGCGTGGTCGCCATGACCCTGCCGATGGCCCGCGAACTGTCGCGCTTCGGTATCCGGGTGAACACCATCGCCCCCGGCGTGTTCTGGACGCCCATGGTGGACGGCATGCCCGAGGCCGTGCAGCAGTCGCTGGCCGCCTCGATCCCGTTCCCCTCGCGCCTGGGCAAGCCGGAAGACTTCGCCAGTCTGGTCGGCCACATCATCGGCAACACCTACCTCAATGGCGAGACCATCCGCCTGGACGGCGCTACCCGCCTCGCTCCGAAGTGATTCCCCCGGGCGCCGGGATGGCGCCCTCCCCCAACCGACCTAGAACACCATGAAAGCCAACGACATCAAGAAGGGCAACGTCGTCGAGTACAACAACGGCGTGTACCAGATCCGCGACATCGAACGCAGCTCGCCGCAGGGCCGCGGCGGCAACGTGCGCTTCCGTTTCATCATGTACAGCGTGCCGGGCGGCAACAAGCTCGATGCCAGCTTCGATGCCGATGACAACCTGGTCGAAGTGGAACTGCTGCGTCGCCAGTCCACCTATTCGTACAAGGATGGCGATGCCTTCGTGTTCCTGGATGACGAGGATTACACCCCGTACACCCTGGACGCCGATGTGATCGGCGACGACGCCGGCTACATCACCGACGGCCTGAACGGCATCTACGTGCAGGTGATCGACGAACTGCCGGTGGCGATCCAGCTGCCGCAGAACGTGACCCTGGAAGTGGTGGAAACCCCGCCGGAACTGAAGGGCGGCACCGCCACCAAGCGCCCGAAGCCGGCCAAGTTGAATACCGGCCTGGAAATCATGGTGCCGGAATACATCAGCAACGGCGAGCGCGTGCTGGTGAACACCACCACCGGCGAATTCGCCGGCCGCGCCGACTGAGCGCCCTGCGCCGGGCATGGCCCGGCGCTACCGCTGTTCGTAGAGTCGAGCTTGCTCGACTGCTCCAAGCGTGCCAACCAAGGTTGGCACCTACCAGGAATGGGCGCGGGCATGCCCGTGCGGGACAGCTTTTTGTAGAGTCGAGCTTGCTCGACTGCTCTTGCGGCAGAAGCAGTCGAGCAAGCTCGACTCTACGAAGCGGAGAAAGCCGTCGAGCAAGCTCGACGCTACGGGGCGGGCGCGGCGAAGCGGCCGCAGCCGTGATACTGGCGGGTGCCCACGGTCAGCATGGCGGTGGCGTCGAAATCCTGCCCACTCATGTCGTCCTGGCAGGGTGTGCGCTGGAAACTGAGCTTGATATCGGTGCCATCGGCAGCCTTGCCCACCCAGCCATCGGCACCTTCGGTAGGCGCCGGCACGTGGAAACGGCGCTGGCCGTAATCCACTTCAACCTGCAGACCCGGCGCCGGTCCGCCGACAACGGCCAGCCAGCCCGGCTCATTGCCGGTCGCGCGGAAAACAGGCTCGCTGCCTGCCGTCGTGCCCGATGCGGGCGCTTCCGGGGATGCACTGGAGGTGGGCCGCGCCGGCTGGCAGGCGGCCAGCACGGCGGAGAGGGAGACGGCCATCAAGGCGGAAACTGCACGCATGGCGTGGCTCCTTGTCGCAACTACAGGAGCACTGACCCTACCATCGCGCGGTAAACGGGCACTGAAACCCGCCCCCATGCACTGACACACGGTTCAGGCAGGGTCACCCGCCGCTGCGGCCTGCTCGCGCAGGCGGGTAGACAACACGGCCAGGTTGGCATCGATCGCATCCATCTGCTGGCGTTGCTTCGGCGGCAGCTGCGCGCGCAACTGCAGGCGCAGCGCCTGCCAGGCCGGCACCGACTGCGCACTGGCCTGCGCGACCTCGCTGGCCAGTGCGGCCTGTTCGTCGTCCAGCGGCAGCCCGTAGCCCTGCCCCGGTAGCAGCGCACCTGGACGCAGCCACTGCCCGCTCTGCTGCAGCAGGCTGCGCAGATCCGCAGTGGCCGCGCTGTCAGGTTCCGCCAGCAACCGCCGCTTCAGCACGTCGCGCGCGCGCAGCTCGGCCCGGCGCTGCGCCGCCTGTTCCAGCAACAGCAGGGCGGCGGTGGCGCGCATATCGCCACGCTGCAGCCAGGGCCCACGCTGTTCCGGTGCAAGCTTCAACCAGCCCGACACCGTGTCCGCCGGCAGATCGAGCTGCGTGGCCGCCACGGCGAACAGCTGCTGGTAATGGTCGCGCGCCGATGCGAAGTAGTAGCCCTGCGCCTGTGCCGATGCGCGGTCGGCCAGTACCGCTTCATCCAGCGCCTGCAAGCGCACCAGGCGCTTGCGCAGGCCGCGCGGCGTCAGCTGTGCCAGGCCCGCCTGGCCCAGGCGTGGCACGCCGGCCTGCAGCAGCTTGGCCGTTTCCACCGCGCAGTTGTTGCTGACGAAGAAATAGCGGCCGTCGTAGCTCCAGTGCACCTGCGCGGTCCGTTCCAGCAGACTGGCGATCTCGCCGCGGTCCAGCTGCAGCGGCAGTGACTGCAGGCCGCGCAGCTCCACCTTGGTGTACTCGTCCACCACCTGCTGCAGCGGCAGCACGAACAGGCGCGAGGGGTAGCCGCCGGTCAGGCCGCGCCAGTTGGAAATCTGCACATCCCCCACGAACGCGCGGAACGACAGCACGCGGTGGTAGGCCAGATCCAGACGGCAATCGGGGCCAGGCGCGCGGCCCGGGCGACAGATCACCAGGCGCAGCATGCTGTGGCCCCAGCGGCTCATCGGCTGCGCACTGCCCTCGGCAAACAGATAGTCCACCGCGTACACCCGCGCCGGGTCCAGGCGCAGCAGCGAGGCTGCACCCTCTTCATCGTCGGCCTGCAGCAGTGGCAGCTGCACCGGGCACTGCGGCTCGGGCAGCGACGGCGGCGCACCAAAGTGGGCGCGATACCACTGCGCCAGCGCCGGGCGGCGGCAGCCGAAATCTGCATCCAGCACGAAGTATTCGGCGTTCACCGCCAGGTACTCGGCCGCGCTGCGGCGCTCGTAGGCATCCGGGCTGCGATCAGTGAACGCGTTGTCACCCCGCCCCAGGTGCCAGGGCCGCCGCTGCCAGCCGGCCAGGTCACGCCAACGTGCGCTGCGTGACCATTGCCCGTCTGCGCGATCGGCCACGTGCACCAATTCGTGCACCAGCGCGCTGCGCCGCGCACGGCGTGCGCCCGGCGCACCGTCATCCAGCAGCGCGCGACGCAGCGCGATGCCGCCGGCAAATGCACGGCCATGCACGTTCGACGGCAGATCGGTACGCCAGCCCACCCGCACCTGCTCTGGCAGTGCCTGCAGCAGGCCGGCAGGCAGCAAGGCCTGCACATCGTCCAGGGTCTGCTGCGCGGTGTGCTGTTGCGCGGCGGTCAGTCCGGCCGGGTCAAGTTGCAGGCGGTCGGCGGCATGTGCGGCCGGCGCCACCAACCACGCCATCATGGCAATCCCGACCGCCACCGCAGCGCGCCACGGTAGCGCCGGGCCATGCCCGGCGACGCTGCTGGCCGAGCTCATTGCGCCCGCATCAACGGGCCAGCAGTGCCCGCGCCAGTTCCAGATCGCTCTGCTGCTGCGCGCCGGCATCCTGTTCGCGCAGGTGCGCCAGCGCCGCCTGCAGGCGCGCACCACGGATCTGACCATCGGTGGCCACGAAGGCCGCCGCATCATCGCGCGCGGCCAGCACCACCTTGTCATCACCGGAGCTGCTGCCGGACGAACCGGACGAGGCGCCGGTGGCCGAACCGGCCGAGGTGCCGGCGAAGCTGGAAGCGAAGCCGACCAGCGGCAGGGACAGCAGGGCAAGCATCAGCGCGGATCGGATCATGGTGTGCGGTTCGCAGTGGGAATGGGTGAAGCGTAACGGCATCGTGAAGAAGATGTGCGACTCAGACGTCGAACAGCTTGCCGGGATTCAGCCGTGCTTCCGGATCGAAGGCGCGCTTGACCGCCTTCATCAACGCGATCTCGGCCGGGCCACGGGTGCTGTCCAGGTAACCCTTCTTGACCAGGCCAATGCCGTGCTCGGCGGAAATGCTGCCATCGAAGCGCGCCAGCACCTGCGCCAGCAGCTTGGTCACGTGCTCGCACTGCGTTACGAAATCGGCATCGCTGGTGTCATCGGGCTTGAGCACGTTGATATGCAGGTTGCCATCGCCGATATGGCCGAACCAGACCACGTCAAAATGCGGGTAGGCCTGGCCGATCAGCCCCTGGGTTTCGGCCAGGAACGCCGGCATGGCCGAAATGCGCACCGACACATCGTTCTTGTACGGCTTGTAGCGGGCCAGCGCTTCGGTGATGCCCTCGCGCAGGCGCCACAGCTGGGCCGCCTGGGCATCGCTGGCACTGATCACGCCGTCGCTGACCCAGCCATTGCCCATGCAGTCTTCGAAGGCCGCCATCGCCGCGGCTTCCTGCGCCTCGTCGTTGGCCGCGAACTCGGTCACCACGTAGTACGGGTGTACTTCGTCGAACGGTGCCTGCGCCCCATGCGCCAGCACGTGTTCCAACGCCCGGTCGGTGAAGAATTCGAAGGCCTGCAGCTGCAGGCGCGCGCGGAACGCGGCGAACACCTGCATCAACACGTCGAAGCTGGGCACCGCCAGCAGCATCACGTTGCTGGCCGGCGGCGGGTCGGTCAGCTTCACGGTGGCCTCCACGATCACGCCCAGCGTGCCTTCCGAACCGATCAGCAGCTGGCGGAAGTCGTAACCGCTGGAGTTCTTGATAAGCCCCTTGTTGAGCTCCAGCAGCTCGCCGCTGGCGGTCACCACCTTCAGGCCAGCGATCCACTCGCGGGTGTTGCCATAACGGATCACGCGGATGCCACCGGCATTGGTGGCGATGTTGCCGCCGATCGAGCAGGAACCGCGCGCGGCAAAATCCACCGGGTAGATCAGGCCGTGTTCCAGCGCGGCGTTGTGCAGCGCTTCCAGCGGCATGCCGGCCTGCACCACCAGGGTACGGTCCACGGCATCGTAGGCCAGCGCCTTGTTCATGCGCTCCAGGCTGAGCACCAGCTCGCCGTTGGCCGCCACCGCGCCGCCAGACAGCCCCGTGCGGCCACCGGAGGGCACCACGGCCACGCCTTCGGCCGCGCACCAGCGCATCACCGCCTGCACCTCTTCCACCGTGGCCGGCAGCGCGATGACCAGCGGTGCCGGGGTCCAGCGCCGGGTCCAGTCGCGGCCGTAGTGTTCCAGGTCGGCGGGCTCGGTCTTCAGCTTCAGGCCGGGACAGGCCTGCTGCAGCGAGGCGATGCGGGAATCGGTCATGACGGTCCAGCGCGGTGCGTGAAGAACGGGCAAGCGTGCCAGCGGCGCGGGCGGGCGTCCAGTCCCGTCGGCACGCGGCAATAGGTTCGAATGCAACCAATTCCGCACTGCACCATGGCGGCGGTGATCTGGCATAGTGAGCGGCCCCTGTCCCACTGGCCGTGCCGTCCCATGTCGCCGAAGAAGACCTCGTTCCCCAAGCAGGATATCCGCGTGCTGTTGCTGGAGGGGGTCAGCCAGACCGCCGTGGAGGTGTTCACCGCCGCCGGCTACAGCCAGATCGAGGCCCACAGCAAGGCCCTGCCCGAAGACGAACTGAAGGCGCGCATCGCCGAGGCGCACATCGTCGGCATCCGTTCGCGCAGCCAGCTCAGTGCCGAGGTGCTGGCCGAGGCCAAGCGCCTGATCGCGGTGGGCTGCTTCTGCATCGGCACCAACCAGGTTGACCTGGATGCGGCCGAGCTGGCCGGCATTCCGGTGTTCAACGCCCCCTATTCCAATACCCGCAGCGTGGCCGAACTGGTGATTGCCGAGGCGATCATGCTGACCCGTGGTATTCCGCAGAAGAACGCCGAATGCCATCGCGGCGGCTGGTCGAAGTCGGCCAGCGGCAGCCACGAGGTGCGCGGCAAGACCCTGGGCATCATCGGCTACGGCCATATCGGCACCCAGGTGGGCGTGCTGGCCGAATCGCTGGGCATGCAGGTGATCTTCCACGACGTGGAAACCAAGCTGGCGCTGGGCAATGCCCGCGCCGCAGCCAGCCTGGACGACCTGCTGGCGCGCGCCGACATCATCACCCTGCACGTGCCGGAAACCGCGTCCACGCAGTGGATGATCGGCAGCACCGAGCTGGCCAAGATGCGCAAGGGCGCACACGTGATCAACGCCGCACGCGGCACCGTGGTCGATATCGATGCGCTGGATGCCGCCCTGGCCAGCGGCCACATTGGTGGCGCAGCGCTGGACGTGTTCCCGGTCGAGCCAAAGGGCAACGGCGATATCTTCGAATCGCCGCTCACCCGCCACGACAACGTGATCCTGACCCCGCACGTGGGCGGCAGCACGCTGGAAGCGCAGGACAACATCGGCGTGGAAGTGGCGGCCAAGCTGGTGCGCTACAGCGACAACGGCAGCACCCTGTCGGCGGTCAACTTCCCGGAAGTGACCCTGCCCGAGCATGCCGACAGCCTGCGCCTGCTGCACATCCACCAGAACGTGCCCGGCGTGCTGTCCAAGGTGAACGAGATCTTCTCGCGCCACAACGTGAACATCGACGGCCAGTTCCTGCGTACCGACCCGAAGGTGGGTTACGTGGTGATCGACATCACCGCCAGCGAAGAGCAGGCCAGCGCCGTGCGCGACGAGCTGGCCGCGATTGCGGGCACGTTGCGGACGCGCATTTTGTATTGACCCTGGCACCGCGCCATCCACGCGTGGCGTGGATATACCGGTAGCGCCGGGCCATGCCCGGCGGAATGCATCAACGCGCCAACCACCGGCGCGCCATGCGCTGCATTGAATCGTCCGACTGCGGATCTGCCGCGACCTCGGCAACCGGCCGCCACGCCAGCGCCAGGGATTCCTCGCTCAGCACGAACGCTTCACCACCGAGCGCGCGGATCACGAAACGCACGTCGTAATGCCAATGCCCCGGCACGTCCTTGCGTTCGGGAATCCAGTGCTTGTCCAGGTCGAAGATGGCCGGGTCTTCCAGCACCAGGCCGGTCAGGCCCGACTCCTCCTCACCTTCCTTCAGCGCCACGTGGGCGAGGTCGCGGTCGCCATCGGCATGCCCGCCCAGCTGCAGCCAGCGCTGCAGCTTGCGGTGGTGGGTCAGCAGCACGCGCTGGCCATCGGCGCTGACCAGCCAGCAGCTGGCGGTGAAATGCCCAGCCAGGCGCTCGCGACGGAACGGATCTTCCGGATCGTCCAGCAATGTGCCGAATTCGGCAGCCAGCTCGCCGTGGGACGGCTCCCGGCCGGCATAGTCCTGCAGCAGGCTGCGCAGCCGATCATCAAGCACGGCAAGGGATTCGACGGATTCGTTCATGAATGCGGGGCGATCTGGAAAACATCGGCCATTATCGCCGTTCATTGTTGCGATTGCGCTTGTGCGGTGGCTTCAGCTTTGGCTAAGGTACAGCGGGCCGTTCGCACGGCCTTCACCATTCCAGGCCGCCGGCAACGTATCGGCAGCCCTCCCAATCCGATCATCAGGAAAGTTCTGCATGCTGAAAGCTCTGTTGAGGGTCAAGCCGGTACAACCGGCCGGGCACGTCGATGCTGGCGAACCCATCGAAGGCAGCCTGGACGGCGAAGCCACGTTGAAACGGACCCTCACGGCTAAACACCTCATCCTGCTGGGCGTAGGTGCGGTGATCGGCGCAGGTATCTTCGTGCTCACCGGCCAGGCCGCGGCCAACCACACCGGCCCGGCGGTGATGCTGTCGTTCGTGCTGGCCGGCTTCGCCTGTGCCCTGGCGGGCCTGTGCTACGCCGAATTCGCCGCGATGATGCCGGTGTCCGGCAGCGCCTATTCCTACTCCTACGCCACCCTGGGCGAAGGCATGGCCTGGTTCATCGGCTGGTGCCTGGTGCTGGAATACCTGTTCGCCTCGGCGTCGGTGGCGGTGGGCTGGTCGGCCTACCTGATCAGCTTCATCACCACCACCCTGCACATGCCGTTCCCGGACCTGCTCAGCGCCGCGCCCATCGCCTGGACCGGCAGCGAATTCGTATCGTCGGGCAAGCTGTTCAACCTGCCGGCGGTGCTGATCGTGGCGGCCGTGTCGGGCCTGCTGTACGTGGGCGTGACCCAGTCCGCGTTCGTCAACGCGATCATCGTGGCGATCAAGGTCACTGTCATCTGCCTGTTCATCGGCATCGGCGCGGCCCATGTCGACCCGGCCAACTGGCAGCCGTTCATTCCGGAAAACACCGGCGTGCCGGGTGAGTTCGGCTGGAGTGGCATCTTCCGCGCGGCCACCATCGTGTTCTTCGCCTACATCGGCTTCGATGCGGTCTCCACCGCCGCCGGCGAAACCAAGGACCCGCAGCGCAACATGCCGATCGGCCTGCTCGGTTCGCTGGCCGTGTGCACCGTGGTCTACATCATCGTCTGTGCGGTGCTGACCGGCATGATGCCCTACCACCTGCTGGGCACCGACAAGCCGGTGGCTACCGCGCTGGAGCCCTACCCGACCCTGGCCTGGCTGAAGACCTTCGTCGAGATCGGCGCCATCGCCGGCCTGTCCTCGGTGGTGCTGGTGATGATGATGGGCCAGACCCGCATCGCCTACACGATCTCGCGCGACGGCCTGCTGCCGAAGTTCTTCGGCAAGGTGCATGCCCGCTTCCGCACGCCCTACTGGGCCACGATCGTGGTCGGCGTCATCGCCGCCGCGCTGGCCGGCCTGGTGCCGCTGAACGTGCTGGGCGAACTGGTGTCGATGGGCACCCTGCTGGCCTTCGCCACCGTCTGCATCGGCGTGCTGGTGCTGCGCTACAGCCGCCCGGAACTGCATCGCCCGTTCCGCGTGCCGGCGGTGTGGATCATCTGCCCGCTGGGTGCGGCCACCTGCCTGTTCCTGTTCTGGCAGGCGTTCGTGGTGCATTGGCACCTGTTCGTGGGTTGGACCGTGCTGGGCATGCTGATCTACCTGGGTTACGGCATGCGCAACAGCAAGCTGGCCAAGTCGCCCTGATCCCCCTACGGGCCGGCCCTGCGCCGGCCCGTCCGTTTTCCCCCGCGCCGCCTCGAACGGCGCTTCGACAAGACCGACACACATGTTCAAGCAACTGTGGGCCACCAAGCATCCGCATGCCGCCCATGAAGACGCCAACGGGCTGAGCCTGCGCCGCCACCTGGGTCCCTGGGGCCTGACCGCGCTGGGCATCGGCGCGGTGATCGGCGGCGGCATCTTCGTCATCACCGGTCAGGCCGCGGCCAACCACGCCGGCCCGGCCATCATGCTGTCGTTCGTGCTGGCCGCGATCTGCTGCGCGTTCTGCGCCCTGGCCTATGCCGAGTTTGCCGCGATGGTGCCGGTGTCCGGCAGCGCCTACACCTACACCTACGCCACCTTCGGCGAACTGTCGGCCTGGTTCATCGGCTGGATGCTGGTGCTGGAATACGGCGTGTCGGCCTCGGCGGTGGCGGTCAGCTGGACCGGCTACTTCCTCAGCTTCCTCAGCCAGTTCGACATCCATCTACCGGCCGCGCTGGTCAGCGCCCCACTGGATGCGCAGCTGCGCCCGACCGGTGCGATCGCCAACATTCCCGCCGCCATCCTGGTGCTGCTGCTCACCTGGCTGTGCTACGTGGGCATCAGCAAGTCCTCGGCGATGAACATGGCCATGGTCATCCTCAAGACCGGCCTGATCGTGCTGGTGATCGTGGTCGGCTGGAAGTACGTGGACACCAGCAACTGGACCCCGTTCATTCCGGCCAACGAAGGCCCGGGCAAGTACGGCATGGAAGGCGTGCTGCGCGGCGCGGCCATGGTGTTCTTCGCCTACATCGGCTTCGAGGCCGTGTCGGTGGCCGCGCAGGAATCGCACCGCCCGCAGCGCGACATGCCGATCGGCATGATGCTGTCGCTGGTGATCTGCACCGTGCTGTACATCACCATGGCCGCGGTCATGACCGGCTTGGTGCCGTTCCAGCTGCTGGGCACCGACGAACCGGTGGTGACCGCCGTGGCTGCGCATCCGCAGCTGGGCTGGCTGCGCTGGGTGGTGGAAGTGGGCGCCCTGATCGGCCTGGCCTCGGTGGTGCTGGTGATGGTGATCGGCCAGCCGCGCATCTTCATGATCATGGGCCGCGACGGCCTGCTGCCGCCGGTGTTCACCAAGATCCACCCGAAGTACCGCACCCCGCACATCAATACGGTCATCACCGGCATCGGCATCGCCCTGCTGGCGGCGCTGTTCCCGCTGGATATCCTGGGCGAGCTGACCTCGATGGGTACGCTGATCGCCTTCGCCGCGGTGTGTGCCGGCGTGCTGATCCTGCGCCGCACCCAGCCGGACCTGCCGCGCCCGTTCCGCATTCCGGCGGCCTGGCTGGTCTGCAGCCTGGGCGTGATCAGCTGCCTGGCACTGCTGTCGGCGATGACGCTGCACAACTGGATGCTGATGGGCGTGTGGACCGTCGTCGGCTTCGTGATCTATTTCGGCTACGGCTTCAAGCACAGCCGCCTGCGGGGTAAGTGAGGTTTTGTTTTGCTTGCAGGGCCTGCGGCCCTGCACCCGCGCTTGAAGCCAGAGCAACGGCAAGAGCGGGTGTAATGGCTTGGCGGGGCGGGTTGGGTTCGCGGGGGACGCCGTGAATCCGTCCCTAGAGGCTTAGCCGCGCCATCCATGGCGCGGATACCCCCGCGAACCCAACCCGCCCCGCCCCTGACAGTCTCCCGGTGCGTCCGGATGATTCACGGCATGCGTGGATGAACGCCGTCTGGGAGATGCTTCGGTGGTCGATCCACGCCACGCGTGGATGGACTCTGTCCGGCAAACGATGCCCCTGTAGAGCCGAGCCATGCTCGGCTGCGAGCAAGCGCAGCGCCGCGACCCGCTTTCCGCTCTTCCTTCTTCACTCCGTGGCTGGCGCGCACGGAACCTGTCCGTGGCCGGGTGGGGTGGGCTGGCGGGACCGCAGGCGCCAGGGATGGATTTACGGCGTGTCCCGCCAGCCCGACCTCGCATATCTGCAGTCGAGCGAGCTCGACTCTACGCTGCCGGTCGGTGGTAGATCCACGCCATGCGTGGATGAACTCTGTCCGGCAAACGACGCCCCTGTAGAGCCGAGCCATGCTCGGCTGCGAGCAAGCGCAGCGCCGCGACCCGCTTTCCGCTCTTCCTTCTTCACTCCGTGGCTGGCGCGCACGGAACCTGTCCGTGGCCGGGTGGGGTGGGCTGGCGGGACCGCAGGCGCCATGGATGGCGCCTACGAGCCTCCATGGATGGATTTACGGCGTGTCCCGCCAGCCCACCCCGCCCGGCCAACCCAGGGAATCAGAACGGCGCCCCAGCCACGAGGGGCTCAGCCGTTGGCCGAATCCAGTAAAATCACCCGCATGAACGCCCCCACCTTCCCCTACGACACCGCGCGCCTGAGCGAACTGGCCCAGCTGCTGATCGACAACGTCCGCGAACTGGCCCAGGCCGGCTGGACCCCGGCCACCAGCAGCAACTTCTCCCACCGCCTGGACGACCGCCACGCCGCGATCACCGTCTCGGGCAAGGACAAGGGCCGCCTGATCGAGGACGACATCATGGTGGTGGATTTCGACGGCCAGGCCGTCGGCCGCCCGCTGCGCCCGTCCGCCGAAACCCTGCTGCACACCCAGCTGTACCGCCGCTTTCCCGAGGTGGGCTGCGTGCTGCACACCCACTCCCCGGTGCAGACCATCGCCTCGCGCCTGTACGCCCCGCAGGGCCATATCCGGGTGGAAGGCTACGAACTGCTGAAGGCCTTCGCCGGCAACAGCACCCACGAAATGGCCATCGACATCCCGGTGTTCGCCAACACCCAGGACATGAACGTGCTCTCGGCCCAGGTCGATGACCTGCTGGACCGCCAGCCGCTGTGGGGCTACCTGATCGACGGCCACGGCCTGTACGCCTGGGGCCGCGACATGGCCGAAGCCCGCCGCCACATGGAAGCCTTCGAGTTCCTGCTGCACTGCGAACTGGAACTGCGCAAGCTGCGCGGCTGAACCATCGCGCACAGGCACATGCCCATTGGCCATCTGGCCATCGCCTGCACCCTGCTACCCTGTCTTTCCCCCGGAATGTTCAAGCTGCCGCCATGAGCCGACTGCGCATCTACGACGACACCCGCCCCGACTCGCCGCTGCTGGATACCCAGGACGGCGCGGTCATCGCTGCCGAACTGCAGAAGATCGGCGTTACCTTCGAGCGCTGGCAGGCCGCCGCGCCGGTTGCCCCCGGCGCCAGCCAGGATGAGGTGTTCGCCGCCTACCGCGCCGACATCGACCGCCTGGTGGCCGAGCGCGGCTTCAAGAGCGTGGACGTGGCCTCGATCGCCCCGGACAACCCGAACCGCACCGAACTGCGCAAGAAATTCCTCGACGAGCACTTCCACAAGGAAGACGAGGTGCGCTTCTTCGTCGCCGGCTCCGGCCTGTTCACCCTGCACGTGGGCGACAAGGTGTACGAGATCGAATGCGTGAAGGACGACCTGATCGCGGTGCCCGATGGCACCACGCACTGGTTCGACATGGGCGACGAGCCCAGCTTCGTGGCGATCCGTTTCTTCACCGAGCCGGATGGCTGGGTCGGTCATTTCACCGGCACCGACATCGCGCAGAAGTTCCCGCGTTACATTCCTACCCAGGCGTCCTGATCCATGCAGCCCCGCGTCATCCTGACCGACATCGAAGGCACCACCAGCAGCATTTCGTTCGTCAAGAACGTGCTGTTCCCCTACGCCCGCCAGGCCCTGCCGGCGTTCGTGGCCGAGCACGGCCAGCAACCGGAGATCCGCCGCTGGCTGGATGCGGTGGCCACCGAGATCGGCGGCGCCTGCCAGGACAGCCTGGTGGTGGAAACGCTGCAGGGCTGGATCGACCAGGACCGCAAGCACACCGCCCTGAAGGCGCTGCAGGGCGTGATCTGGGATACCGGCTACCGCCGCGGCGATTACACCGCGCACTTCTACCCCGAAGTGGCGCCGGTGCTGAAGGGCTGGCACGCCTCCGGCCTGCCGCTGTACGTGTATTCGTCCGGCTCGGTGCCAGCGCAGAAGCTGTTCTTCGGCTTCAGCGATGCTGGCGACCTCAGCCCGCTGGTGTCGGGCTGGTTCGATACCGAAGTGGGCGGCAAGCGTGAGGCCGACAGCTACCGCCGCATCGTGCAGTCCATTGGCGTGCCGGCCGGCGAGATCCTGTTCCTGTCCGATGTGGTGGAAGAGCTGGACGCCGCGCGCGAGGCCGGGCTGCAGACCCGCCTGATCGATCGCCTGGACGATTACCCGCTGCCGCGTACCGGCCAGGCCGCCAACGGCCACGAGCGGGTCGAGAATTTCCAGCAGATCCAGCTGTAACTGCAGAGGGTAGATGCCAACCTTGGTTGGCATGCTCTTGATGTGCCAACCAAGGTTGGCACCTACCAGAGCGGGATTCGTCTGCCCAACGGTGATCGGTAGATGCCAACCTTGGTTGGCATGCTCTTGATGTGCCAACCAAGGTTGGCACCTACCAAAGCGAGATTCGTCTGCCCAACGGTGATCGGTAGATGCCAACCTTGGTTGGCATGCTCTTGATGTGCCAACCAAGGTTGGCACCTACCAAAGCGGGGTGTAAGGTTGGCACCTACCAGTGCGGGGGTGTTCCGCTCTCAACGGTCGTTGAGGGTTTTCACCTGCAAGGCGCCACGCAACGCAGGCAGATCCACCGGGCCGCGCACGGCGATGTCGCGCGTCTCGCCCGGCAACAGATCCAGCAGGTTGTCTTCCACCTGCACATCCAGCGCACCGAAGTCGATCCAGGCGGCGCGCACATACGCCTTGCTCTGCAGTCGCAGTCGATAGTGATCGCCCTCGATCTCCAGCGTGGCCCGCAACGCCTGCGGCGGCAGTGCCTGGTCCTTGGCTTCAACGAAGCCCACCACCTGCCGCGCACCGACCTTGCCATCCTGCAGCAGTTCGAACACCGCCACGGTGCGCGACGGGGCGGCGCCGGCCAGTAGTTCGGCATCACCGAAGTCGCCCACCGAGGTGACCCCGGCGGCAGCCAGAGTCACCGCCGCCTCGCGACGGCGCAGCACTTTCCCGTCCACATCCATCACCCGCAGCCGCCAACGCGCGTCCACTGCAGCGCCATCGTTGATCAGGCGCACGCGGGTGCTGCCTTCGTCACGCAGGGCCGCCAGGGTGACCGGCGCGAAGAAGCGACGCGCAGCGAAATGCAGTGCCTTCCAGCGCCCGAAGTAATCCACGCTGGACCACGATGCACCCGGCCAGACATCGTTGAGCTGCCAGTACAGCGAGCCCATGGTGTACGGCCGTGAAGCGCGATGATGCAGCGCCGCCAATGCAATGCCATCGGCCTGCATCACCTGGCTCAGGTAGACGAAGTCCGCGAAGTCCTTCGGCGTGCCGTAGCCCCGCTCGATGTACTGCAGCAGGCGGCTGTTGCCCTCGCCGGCCATGAACTTCTGGTGGGCGCGGATCACCGGGCTGTCGATGCGCTGTTCGGCGCGCGTGGCGATCTGGTCCACCGTTGCCAGCGACGGCCAGGCCTGCAGGCCGTACTCGGACATGAAGCGCGGCGTCTCCTGCAGGTACGCCTGCACCGGCAGCGCCGGATTGCCCCAGACCTGCCAGTAGTGCTTGTCGCCGCGGGTGGAATCGTTGGCTTTTTCGTCCAGATCATTGCTGGGCGAACTGGACCAGTACGGCACACCCAGCCCTTCCTCGCCCACCACCTGGCGCAGGTCGTTGCCGAACAGATCGACATAGCCCTGCCAGACCCGCGCGGCAAACGCCGGGTCGGCAGCCTTCAGGTCGCGGCCATGGCCCCAGTCCTTCCACGCGGTCTCTTCTTCGTTGTTGCCACACCACAGCACGATGCTGGGGTGGTGGCGCAGGCGCCGCACGTTGTCGCGCGCTTCGGCCACCACGCTGGCGCGGAACGCCGGATCGTAACCGGGCTGCATGCCACCGCCGAACATGAAGTCCTGCCAGACCAGCAGACCCAGCTCGTCGGCGATGTCAAAGAACGCGTCGTCCTCGTAGTACCCACCGCCCCAGTTGCGCAGCATGTTCATGTTGGCATCGCGCGCGGCGGTCAGCACCTGGCGCAGGCGCGCCACATCCACCCGCGCCGGGAACGCATCGAACGGAATGACGTTGGCGCCCTTGGCGAAAGTCTCCACGCCATTGATGACGAAGGCGAAACCCTGCCCGCCCTTCTCGTCCTTCTCGCGGCGCAGTTCCACCGTGCGCAGGCCGATGCGCTGCTCGCGCTGGAGTGTAGGGTCGCCGCCAGCGCCCAGCTGCGCGCGCACCGTGTAGCGGTCCTGCGCACCCTGCCCCACCGGCCACCAGCGCCGCGGATCAGCCAGCTCAACCGGAATCTCCACGCTGTTCTGGCCGGGCTGCAACAGCACCGGGCGCTGCACCGTGGCCACAACGCGGCCGTCGGGATCACGCACTTCCACGTCCACCCTGGCCGAGCCGGCGGCACTACCCTGCTCTACCTGCAGCAGCACGGCCAGCCGCGCCTGCTGCGCGTCCAAGGCATCGGTACGCACGGCCAGATCGGTCAGGCGGTGCGTGTCCCAGGCCTGCAGGTCGACACCACGCCAGACACCGGCGGTCACGTAACGCGGGCCCCAGTCCCAGCCGAAATGGTAGGCCGGCTTGCGTGCGAAGTTGCCGACCATCGCGTCCTTGGGCTCATCACCGTAGGGCGAAGGATAGTTGCCGGCAATCTTGTGCGGCATCGCCTGCACGCCCGGCAGCAGGGTGCGGATGGGCGAACGGAATACGATCTGCAGTTCATTGCCGCTGGGCCGCAGCCGCCCTTCCACGCGCGCGCGCCATCTGCGGTGCGCATTGTCGGCACGCAGCAGCGGCTTGCCGTTCAAGCGCACCTCGGCATAGGCGTCCAGGCCGTCGAAACGCAGTTCGGCATGCGCCTTGGCCAGGGTCGCCGCGTCTACATCGAAGCGCGCGCGGTATTCCCAGGCGGCCAAGCCGATCCATTGCAGCTCGGCCTCCGGCGCGCCCACGTAGGGGTCGCGGATCAGGCCATGGGCCAGCAGGTCGGTGTGCACGCTGCCGGGTACGCGCGCCGTGCGCCACTGCTGCAGGCCGGGGTGCGCGGCGCCCTGCGCATCACCGGGCAGCATGCGGAATTCCCATTGCGCCGGCAGAGGCGCGGCCAGCGCGGGGAAGCTGCCAAGCGTGAACAGCAGCAGGAGCAGACGGACAGCGAGAGGAAGACGGTGCACGTGCTGCTCCTGTTTTTCTGCCAGGCAGGGCCTGGCACTACTGCATTCGGGCGATGTTCAACGAACGACGTTCAGCACTTCGTAGCACGCGCCCATGGTGTGGTAATCCACCTTGCCGGCCGGGCTCTTTTCATTGCTGTACTTGCGATTGTCGGCATCCAGGATGCGGAACCACGCGCCGTACTGGTGGTCGACGAAGTGCTCCCACGAATACGCCCACAGCCGGTCGTACCACTGCCAGTAGCGGTCATCGCCGGTGCGCTGGGCCATCAGTGCGGCCGTAGCCAGGGTTTCGGCCTGCACCCAGAAGTACTTGTCGTCGTCGCAGACGAAGCTGTCGCCGCCGATCGGGGCACCGTCCATGCCCGGCTGGCGCCGCGATTCCGGCGCGAAACCGTAGTACAGGCCGCCACGCGCTTCATCCCAGCTGCGCTCGACCGCCACATCGAACAGGTGCTGGGCTGTGGGCACCAGCCAATCGGCCTGCACGTGGCGGTCCAGGATCAGCAGCAGCTTGGCCCATTCGGTCTGGTGGCCGGGCTGGAACCCCCACGGGCGGAACAGGTGCTTGGGATCGTCCAGGTTGTAGTTCCAGTCGATCTCCCAGTTCGTGTCGTAGTGTTCCCACACCAGCCCACCGGCCTTGGCGGCCTGGCGCCGGGTCATGTTGTCGGCCAGCTGCAGTGCGCGCTGCACATAGCGCTGCTCGCCACTGGCCTCGAACGCGGCCAGCATTGCCTCGCACATGTGCATGTTGGCGTTCTGCCCGCGGTAGCCGGTGAAGTTCCACTGGCCATCGGCTTCATCCTTGTACAGGCCGTGCTCGGCTTCCCAGAAGCGTGCTTCCAGCAGCTGCCAGGTTTCGTCCATCCACGCGCGGGCCTGTTCGATGCCGGCCTTCAGCGCGCAGCTGTAGGCCAGCAGCACGAATGCCACGCCATAGCAGTGGTTCATATCGTCTTCGACCTGGCCATCGCGCAGCGTCCAGGCGTAGCCGCCGGTGGACGGGTTGCGGTGCACCTCGCGCAGGTAGCGCACGCCATGTTCAACGGCCTCGCGGTACTCGGCATTACCGAATTCGCGGTAGGCCATGGCGTAGTTGAAGACGAAGCGGGTGCTGCTGACCAGGTGACGGTGGCCGGCGTCATAGACCGTGCCATCGTCCTGGAAGTAGTGGAAGAAGCCGCCGTTGGGGTCGATGCAGCGCGGGTGGTAGAACGCCATCGTGTCGGCGATGTGCGCGCGCAGGAACTCGGCCGAGCGGAACTGCGGAACGAAGCGGGAGGCGGTCTGGGTCATGCGGAAAGTTCCTGGGTCTGCAGCAGCTGCTGCACTTCATCGAGCGAGGGCATGGCCGCGAAGGCGCCCTTGCGGGTGACCGCCAGCGCACCGACAGCCGCGCCGAAGCGCAGCGTTTCGGTGATCGCCTGCGCGTCCTGGCAGAACGCGGCGAAGCCGGCGCCGGCACCGCCGCGCTCCAGCAGGCCCACCAGCACACCGCCCACGAAGGCATCGCCGGCGGCGGTGGTATCCACCGTGGCCACGCGGAAACTGGTGACCTGGCCCTGCTGCTCGCGGGTGTACCAGCGCAGCGTGGCGGCACCGTCGGTCACGATCACCCAGCGTGCCTGTGCGGCCAGCAGGCGCTGCAGCACGACCTGGTCACCGTCGGCGCCGTGCGGCGCGGCCAGGTAGTCCAGCTCTTCGCGCGAGAGCTTCACCAGGTCGGCACGCTCCAGCGCCTGCCACAGGCGTGGCGTGGGATCGGTGTCGGCCGGCCACAGCGCCGGGCGCAGGTTCAGGTCAAGGCTGACTACTGCACCGGCGGCGCGCGCACGCTCCATGCCGGCGAAGGTTGCCGCGGCAATGTCCGCTTCGGTCAGGCTGTTGGAACACACATGGAAACAGGCGGCGCTGTCGAAGCAGGCGCCCTGGAAATCGCTGTCACGGAACAGCAGGTCGGCCGCCGGCGGCCGGTAGAAGCTGAAGCTGCGCTCGCCGTGGGCGTCCAGCGCCACGAACGCCAGCGCGGTCTTGGCCGCATCGGTGCGCACGATGTAGTCGGTGCCCACGCGGTGCTCGGCCAGGCTGTCGGCCAGGAAGTCACCAAACATGTCCCGGCCCAGCATGCCCACGAACTGGGTCTGCGCGCCCAGCCGGGCAGCGGCCACGGCCACGTTGGCCGGCGCACCGCCGGCGTACTGCAGGAAGGCGCGCGGGGTGTCGGCCGAGGCCGGCGGCTGCGCTAGTAGATCGATCAAAATTTCGCCGAAGCAGACAATGGCACCCATTTCCGACTCAGCCTCCCTGCGGGCCGACGGCCGGCGGGCGCGAGCCCACCAGACCGTAGAAGATGATGTAGACGTAGCAGACCACCGGCAGCACGAAGCTCAGGTGCAGGCCGATGCGATCGGCCAGCATGCCCTGCAGCAGCGGAATGATCGCGCCACCGACGATGGCCATGATCAGCAGGCTGGAGGCCTTGTTGGTCAGCGGGCCCAGGCGTTCGATGGCCAGCGAGAAGATGGTCGGGAACATGATGGAATTGAACAGGCCGGTAGCCACGATGCCGTACAGCGCCACCTTGCCGCCCGAGCCCAGGGTGACCGCCAGCAGCACCACGTTGGCCAGCGCGAAGCCGGCCAGCAGGCGGCGCGGCGAGAACTTGGCCAGCAGCCAGGCGCCGGCGAAGCGGCCGACCATGGCGCAGCCCCAGTAGGCAGACACGTAATGGGTGGCCTGCTGTTCGCTCATGCCGCCGATTTCGGGCAGCGCCAGGTAGTTCACCATCAGGCTGCCGATGGACACTTCGGCGCCCACGTAGAAGAAGATGGCCAGCACGCCAAACAGCACGTGCGGCTGCTTCAACGCATCCAGCAGGGTGTGGTGGCTGCTGTCGGCCTGCTCGGTGGTTTCGGTCAGGCTGGGCAGGCGGAACAGGTAGACGAACACGGCCAGCAGCACCAGCGCGATGGCCAGGCCCACGTACGGGCCCTGCACCGACTGCGCTTCGGCAGTCCGGTAGGCCAGCTGCTCGGCCACCGGCATCGCCTTGATTTCGTCACCGCTCTTCACCGCAGTGCTCAGGATCAGGAAGCCGCCGAACAGCGGCGCCAGCGTGGTGCCCAGCGAGTTCAGCGCCTGCGCCAGGGTCAGGCGGCTGGAGGCGGTTTTTTCCGGGCCCAGCAGCGCCACGTACGGGTTGGCCGCCACCTGCAGCACGGTAATGCCGGTGGCCAGCACGAACAGCGAGGCCAGGAAGGCGTCATAGGTGCGCAGCGCGGCCGACGGCCAGAAGCCCAGCGCGCCCACACCGGCAATCAGCAGGCCGGCGATGATGCCCTTCTTGTAGCCCAACCGTGCCACCAGCCGACCGGCCGGCACCGACATCAGGAAGTACGCGCCGAAGAAGGTGAACTGCACCAGCATGGCGCGGGTGTAGTTCAGCTCGAACACGGCCTTCAGGTGCGGGATCAGCACATCGTTGAGGCTGGTCAGGAAGCCCCACATGAAGAAGATGGTGGTGGCCACCCACAGGGCCGCACGGGCATTCATCACCGGCGCCTGGCTGCTGTTGGATCCCGATGGACGGGGCGTTGCGGAAATCGGCATGCGGTTCGCGCCTCGATGCGCGTGTAGGTCGTTGGTACGTGGAAGGGAAAAGGTCGTGGAAAATCAGTTCGGCCGCGCGGCACTGCTCTCGCGCACGCGCAGCTGCACCGGGGCGACGGTGCGCCGCGGCGGTGCATCGGGATCATCCAGGCGTTGCAGCAGCAGCGCGGCGGCCTGACGGCCACGCTCGCGCGGGTCGGCGGTCAGGGTGGTCAACGGCGGCACCGCCACCGAGGCCTCGGAAATATCATCGAAACCGGTCACTGCGAAATCACCGCCGGGGCGGATGCCGCGGGAGTTCAGGCCCAGCATCAGGCCCAGCGCGACCGTGTCGTTGTAGCAGACCGCGGCACTGGGACGATGGCCGTCGGCGAACAGTTCATCGGTACGCGCGGCCGCTTCCAGGCGATTGGGCGCCGATTCGATCATCCAGCCCGGCGGCAGCGCCAGGCCCGCCTCGGCCAGGGCCTGCTGGAAGCCGGCGCGGCGCTGGTGGCAGGAACTGGAATCGGCATGGCCGCCGAAGAAGGCGATCTGTTGGTGGCCGCGCTCGATTAGGTGGCGGGTGGCCAGATAGGCGCCGTGCTGGTTGTCCAGGGTCAGGAAGTCCCAGTCGGCCCCTTCCAGTTCGCGGTTGAACAGCAGCACGTTGGCGTTGGCACCCAGCGCCTGCCGCAGCAGTGCGGCATCGCTGCCTTCGGCCGGCGACAGGATCAGTCCCGCCGGGGTGTGTTCCATCAGCGTGGACAGCACCGCCTGCTGGCGCTGCGGCGATTCGCCGGTGCTGCCCAGCAGGGTGACATACCCTCGCCCGCCCAATGCCTCGTCCACGCCCGAGGCAAATTCAGCGAAGAACGGGTTGGACAGATCGTTGATGACCAGCGCGATGCTGGTGGAGGTGCGCCGGCGCAGGTTGGCCGCCGCACGGTTGTAGACGTAGCGCTGGCGGCGCAGCTCGGCTTCCACCTTGGCCCGGGTATCGACATTGACCAGCGGACTGCCACGCAGCACCAGCGACACGGTGGCACGCGACACGCCGATCGCACGGGCGATGTCGGTCACCGTCACCGCCTTGCCGGAACGCTTGCTGGAAGTGCCGTCGTTGTCGTTCATCGCTGTACCGGGCTCCTCGGGAGGGTCAAGCCTAATGGATCGGAGGCCATTCGTGCCGTGCCGTTCGCTGGTTGGCCGCGAACGGCACGACGATGGCTCAGCGCAGCACGCTGCCTGGTGCAGCGCACCATGAGACCGGCAGGTCCTTCACTGCGGTACCCCAGCCTTCGGTCGGGGCCTGTGCATCCAGTGCGAACTGCAGGCGCGGGCCCTGCTGCAGCTGGTTCCAGTCCAGCCACACCGGGGCATGCGCGCGGCCATCCAGCTGCACGCCCTGCACGTACTGCAGGCGGCGGCCATCGGCGCCCGGCGCGTCGATGCGCAGCGTGCGGCCATTGCCCATGTCCACTTCCACCTTGGCAAAGCGCGGCGTGTGCAGCAGGAACTGGCCGCTGCCCGGCACCGCGGGATACACGCCGATGGCACTGAACAGGTACCAGGCAGACATCGTGCCCAGGTCGTCATTGCCGGTGACGCCGTTGGGTGCGTTGGTGAACAGCTGCTGCGCCGCGCGCAGCACGTTGGCGGTCTTCCACGGCTGGCCGATCAGCGTGTACAGCCACGGCGCGTGCAGGTCCGGTTCGTTGTTGGGGTTGTAACGGAACTGGTTGTAGTAGCTGTACGGCCCCACCACCCATTCCTTGCGCGCGGCCGTCAGCGGATCGGCCTGCAGCGCATCCATCGCGAAGAAGGCATCCAGGCGGCGGCCGGCCTGCTCGCGGCCATCCATTGCTTCCACCAGGCCCGGCACGTCCTGCTGCGCCAGCCACTGGTACTGCCACGCGGTGCCTTCATGGAAGCCATGGTGCGAACGCGGGCTGTAATGGCCGTCGGCCGGGGTATACCACTGGCCGTCTTCGGTGCGCGGGCGCGGGAAGCCGGTGAAGCCGGTTTCGGCGTCACGCACCTGCGGGTCCCACACCTTGCGCCAGTTGCGGCCGCGCTCGCGCAGCGTCGCCGAATCCTGCGCATGGCCCAGGCCGTCGGCCATCTGCGAAAGCGCGCAGTCGGCCAGTGCGTATTCCAGCGTGGCCGAGCCACCATGGTGCGGGTCCACGTCCATGCCCTTGGACGGGAACGCGCGGTCATAGACCACGTAGCCCTTGTCCAGGTAGGTCGGGTTGCCGGAGCGGCCGGCCATCCGCGAGTTCAGCGGCGGCGTACCGAAGGCATTGCGGCGCAGCGCATCCCAGGCCTGCGATTCACGCCCCTTCAGCGCACCGAAGCGCCACAGGTCGACCATGAACGGGGTGACCGGATCGCCGGTCATGATGTTGGTTTCGAAGTTGGCATAGCCCCAGCGCGGCAGCCAGCCGCCCTGCTCGTCGATGGCCAGCAGGGTGCGGCCGATGTCACGCGCCACGTCCGGACGGGTCAGGGCCAGCCACTGGTTCTGCGCGCGGTAGGTATCCCACAGCGAGAAATACTCGTAGTAGGTCCAGCCATCGGCGCGGTGGATGCCATCGTCGTAGCCACGGTAGCGGCCATCGGCATCGCTGCCGGTGAGCGGCTGCAGCAGTGCGTGGTACAGCGCGCTGTAGAACACGGTGCGGTCATCGCCCGTGCCGCCCTGCACGCGCACCCGCGCCAGCTGCTCGCGCCAGTCCTGCTGCGAAAGCGCGCGCATGCGGTCGAAGCCGATCAGTGCACCGCCCTGCATGCCCTCGGCGCGCAGGTTGGTACGTGCGCCCTCGGCATCCACGTGCGAGATCGCACTGACCGCGGTAACCGACTGGCCCTTGGCCAGATCGAAGGTCAACCAGGCGCCGTTCGGCTTCTGCTCGCCTTCCATGCTGTGCCGTGCATTGGGCAGGCCACCGGCCTCGCCCCAGGTGCCGTGCGCTTTGAACGGGCGATCGAATTCAACGCGGAACCAGGTGGTGTACTGGTGGCCGCCGCAGAAGCTCTTGGTGACCAGCTTGCCTTCCACCACCCGGTCGCCCACCACGTCGACCACGCTGCCGATCACCGAATGGCGCTCGTTGGCCTGGCCCACGTTCACCAGCACATGGCCATCGCCGCTGCGCTGGCTGAAGGTATAGCGCTCGGCCGCGGCGCGGGTGCGCGCGGTGGCTTCGGCGTCGATGCCGCCGTAGCTGGTCAGGCGCACCTTGTAATAGCCGGCCTGGCCAACTTCACCGTCGTGGGTGTAGTTGGCGGCGTAGGCCTTGTGGTCGAACTGCTTGGGGTTGGCGGTATCGAAATCGCCGCCCGGGCCGATGCTACCGGTCACCGGCAGGATGGAGACCTGGCCGCCCTGTTCCCAGCAGCCGGCGCCGGACAGGAAGGAATGGCCGAAGCCGCGGATCTTTTCGTCGTCGTAGCGCCAGCCGGAATAGTGGCTGCCGATCGGGCTGACCTGGATCAGGCCGAACGGTGCCGACGCGCCGGGGAAGGTGTTGCCGTCATCCTTGCTGCCGATGAAGGTGTTGACCTCGCGTTCGAGTGCGGCAGGTGCGGCCTGCAGCCAGGGCGTGATGGCCAGGGCCAGCAGGCAGGCGGCGCGGGCCAGCGGCCGCGGGGAGAGCGCCGGCAGGCGCAGGGGGGAACGACGGCGGGACAACCTGGTCACGGACAGGACTCCTTGGCGGCAGGGCGGCAGCGGGTGCCGGCCGCTGCGGCCGAACTCCCCGTTTCCATCGGTACAAATCCGCACCCCGGCGGATTTAGATCGATTGAAGTAGAACAGGGAGCGCCCGCCCATGCATTCTGCGCCGCAGCAAATGAGGGGGGTTTCTTTTGCAGGGCCTGCAGCCCTGCACCTGCTGGGAGCCACGTCAACGTCAACGTCAAAGGCTGGCATTCCGTGGGATGGCGGGGTGGGCCCGGTTGAGGGGGACGCTGCAAGTACGTCCATGTAAGCTCGGTCGCCGCATCCATGCGGCTCACGCCCCCTCAACCGGACCCACCCCGCCTTCGACAGATTTCCGCGATCTGCCGGGAAGGCAGGGGTCGGATCCCGTTGCTGCGCAACGGGCTCCGACCCCAGATTGATTTCGATGTCTGACAGTCCACGCATGGCGTGGATCTACTGGCCGCCGGCCAACTGAATGAATCCATTCGATATCCGACAGATGTGTCGACCAAGGTCGACACCTACCAACAGCCGCACGGAACACCAGGCGCCGTTACCAACAGCCGCGGGAATCTGTCAGAGGCGGGGCGGTGTGGGCTTGCAGGACCGCAGGCGCCATGGATGGCGCCTACGAGCCTTATCTGATGGAAATCTGGCAGCGTAGGTGTCGAGAGCCGGCGTGGGCCGCCGTGTAAGCCTGGATC
>NZ_JAAIUZ010000026.1:0-19897 GCF_010894375.1 Stenotrophomonas sp. B1-1
GGCACCGGCATGGGCACCGGGGTGGCGCAGCTGGTGCGCCAGTTCTTCCCCGGCGTGACGGTATTTAACTACTCACCCGAGGTGAAGACCCGCCTGGTGCTCAAGGCCTTTGATGTGATCAAGAACGAACGGCTGCAGTACGACGCCGGCTGGACGGACCTGACCCAATCGCTGATGGCCATCCAGAAAACACTGACCCCCAGCGGGCGCCAGGTGACCTACACTGCCGGCCGCTCCCGCACCACGGGCCATGCCGACTTGGCCTGGGCCCTCATGCACGCGTTGCAGAACGAGCCGCTCGAAGGCGTCATGGCCGCACGCGGCTCCATGGAGATTTTCTGATGAATGACACGCCTGACGCTACCGTACAGCTGCCCAAGGGCGGGGTAGAGGTCTTCACTTTCGGCGAGCCCACGCCCGTGCTGGATTCGCGCGGGATCTATGACTATCTCGAGTGCGGAAGGAATGGCCGCTTCTATGAGCCGCCGGTCGATCTGTCCGGACTGTCGCGAACCACGCGCGCTAACCCGTACCTGCAGACTGGGCTGACGTTCAAGCGCAACATGTTGGTGCGCACCTTCAAGCCCAACAGGTTGCTTAGCCGAGAGGCATTTGGGCAGCTGGCGCTGGACTATGTGACCTTCGGCACCGCCTACCTCGAACGTCGCCGGTCCCTGGCCGGAAAGGCGCACAGCCTGGCCGTGCCGCTGGCGCAGTATATGCGCCGAGGCGTGCAGGAGGGCGAGTTCTTCCAGGTGCGCGCCGGCCAGGTCGAACACGAGTTCCCGAACGGCGAGGTGTTTCAGCTGCGAGAGCAATGCCCTGACCAGGAGATCTACGGGCTGCCCGAATGGATGCCGGCGGTCCAGGCGGCGCTGCTGAACGAGTCGGCTACGCTGTTTCGGCGCAAGTACTACAACAACGGATCGCACGCCGGGTTCATTCTGCATCTGACCGATCCGCAGACCGAGGCCGGTGATGTCGCCGCCTTGCGTGAGGCGTTGCGTCAATCTCGTGGGCCAGGCAACTTCAAGAATCTGTTCGTCCACTCGCCCAACGGCAGCAAGGACGGCTTGAAGCTGATCCCGGTCAGCGAGGTGGCGGCCAAGGACGAATTCACCGGAATCAAAGAGGTTACCCGAGATGACATGCTGGCATCGCTGCGTATCCCGCCGCAGTTGCTGGGTATCGTGCCGCAGAACAGTGGCGGGTTTGGGTCTATCCGCGAAGCGGCATTGGTGTGGTCAGCAATGGAGCTGGCTCCGCTGCAGACGCGCATGACCGCGATCAACGAGTGGCTGGGCGCAGAGGCGATTGGCTTCGAAGCGTTTGAGTTGGCGGCGGCTGCTTAGCCCGATCGCAACAGAGCATTGGTCATGGGCGAGGGGTCTCGCCCAGCCGCCAGGCAGTCTTCACATTCGGCAATTGACGGTGGGGGCCGTGTCCCCTGAGGACGGCTATACCGGACCGCGGCCAGCATGGCCGCTCATGCCTATCGATCTAGACCGGTCGTCTTTGCCATCGTGAACTCGAACAGAATCGATCAGCGGGGTGTAGCGACGCAATTAAGCTTGCTCGCTTGACTTCTTTGTTCCGAGATATTATGAGCGCAATTTCCAGGCTGCCCAACCTTGTCTTCCATACGGTCAAATTATTTGCGCTCAGGAGCAGTACCAGTGCAACCCGCGTTGGTACGCAGGTCCCGGCCCTGCACGGATTCTGCAGTGGACTCGTGAGCGCCAAAAATTCGGCCATGCGGACGCGGATCTACCGGGCGCAGCAAACGTTGGACCAGGCCATCAGAGAAGACAAGCGGGCGCGTCTGCAGGATAGTTTCGTTCGGGTGCTTGAAGACCCTGCATCGAACCCAGCACGATATTCCGGGCTTACCCATGACGCCGAGAAGATCGCCCAAGACATCTTCCAGGAAAAGCTTGCACGAATCGACGCGTGCGCTGCTGCACGTACTTTAGACATTGAGCGCCAGAGCGCCCAACTCGAAACTTTGCGCGAGCAGCTTGGACCGCATATGCGTCGATACACAGAGTGCAGCATGCAGCTGTCGAGGTTTGCTCCCAAATAGGCGACCTGGCGATGCGTTGGTAGAAGGTTGATACAAAAGGGGCGCCCGAAGGGCGCCCCTGAACCACACTCATCGGTTCCGATGTATTGCCAGCTGTAGCTCACACCCGCCTGCGCAGCGGTCTGGTAGCACCCCGAAGTCTTCTGCAGCGACAGCCCGTCTCCACGCGCCCCGCCAGACCTTGCTGTCATAACGCTCGGTAGCCAGAGCCACGCCTTCCACGCGATTGCCCAACTGTGCAGGCCGCAGGTGCAGTTCACATAGAACCCTGCACAGGGATCTTCATGGGCACTGCGCCATGTGCGGTACACGCCCCAGCGCCTCGCCCCTCACCTTGCCCCGGACGTAGTAGCCCGTCAGTTCGTAGGTGCTGGTGGTGCTCGCATTGCCGCTGGACAGCATCACGCCCAGGGCCCTGCCGTCGGCATTGCCCAGCAGATCCACGCCGACCGAGAGGGCCTGGCTGTTACCGCGCACATCCAACTGGCGACCAACGGCCTGGAATTCGGGGGGGCATACCTCACCGCAACCGTATGGCCATTGTCGATGAAGGCCTGAGAGTGACACATGCCGGGTCATGGGATGCACCATCTAATTGTTGCTTTTCAGCACAGGCGGAGCCGCACCGCACATGGGACCGTCTAGTTCTGCAAACCGATAAGAGTTTCCTCTCATTTTGAAATCCGCAAGTCAGTAGTCGAGGTCGAAGCTGGCGTAACAGGCTGCGCCGAATCTTCGCCGATCGGCGAATTTTGGATGGAGGAAGGGCGCAGCTATAACGCTGCGCCCCTTATCACCTAATGGCCAGGATCAAGAGGAACTATTCCGTCCCCGGGTGAGGACGGGTGTCGCGGACCTGCGGCAACCCTTCGGCCTGCAACGCAGGGGCGGCGATCGCCTCATGAGTTGTTCGTGGCGGAGCTGGAATCAGCCGGTGCAAGTCTTCATCACGAGCCGCACGAACGCGCTCTGTTGGTGCCGATGGCGCTTGGCTCATGGTCCGCCATGTTTCAATCTCGTGGGCCTCGCGCTCGATCTCTCTCATATGCTCCCTCGGATGACGCGGTAGGGTTTGCAAGCGATGAGAGACTAGTCCCGTGTTATCGGGATTACCCCAGATCGCCACATCTTGGTTAGGAGGTACGACAGGCAATACAAGGCTGACTGACGAACTGCGCCTTGAGATGTTGGTCTCGGGCCCGCTTGCGTTCCAGGTCGCCGATGGCGCGCGCGCAGAGCCAACAGCGGCACTCGGCGCAGTAAAGGCCTGCCGTGCTCGCACTGCATACTCCTGCTCACGACGTGAGAATGGAATGGGTTGTGCCATTGCCGTCTCAGCCATGCGTGCGCGGAGATCAATTGCTGAGTTGCGCGTATCGGCTCTCCTTTGCGCACGATAAGCATCTGTCCCGGCGGCTTCGCGACTGCGGATCACTTCCGCGCGTTGTCCCTTCTGTGCTTGTCGCTGCCTGCGCGCTGCTTCCTGGACTGATTCAGCGGCGGCCCACACCTTAATAAGCTCCCGATTGCGCTCGGCGTGACCCTCCTTAAGCTGTTGTTGATGGGCTTCCCAGCGACCCAGGGTTTGATTGTGTGCATGGGCTGCGCGGAGCGCCTCCTCATTCTGATGAAGGCGTCGGTTGTCTGCTTCTTGCCTTCCGAAGGTCAGTGCATCGTTTGCGCGCTCTGACGAAGTGGTTGGGGTGGGTTGCGTCGGAGCGTCGACGGTCGCGGCCCGACGTCGTGCAACGCGGACACAACGCTGATGGGTGGTAGCTGCTGAGGTGTCTTGTCCGATCCTGTTGTGCACAGGGGACTCTGGTCGTGCGTCCGGCCGATTAAGCAATCCCTGTTGATTCAGTGCTTGGGCGCTGCGCAAAACTGCCTCCGGCAAACCGGTTCGGTCCGCCATCTCATTTTGCGCTGCGCATGCGGCCGCATTGAGAAGGCTTGGACAATCACGCTGTCGCCGCATGGAGTCTACTGGCGGTTGGTTGATCACTCTGTCTAGATTTTCCGCGCCGATAGCATTATCAGAATCGGCCATCAACTCCAGGAAAGCCGCGGGCCCGCATAGATATTCCGCGCGGCCATGCTTTACGCCTTCCCTAAGGTCGTCCACGAGCTTTCCTGCCATGTCGGCATATGTTCTCTTCGGGCCCATTCGCTGGAGTACATTGGCACGTTCTTCTCGGGGTAGTGTATTGATGGTCTCGAGAATGGACCGGCGTAACGCGGCTCCATTGGCATTGCTGGGTGCATTGACCGCTGCGGTTATTTCATGCTCAGAGATATGGTGTGCTGCGTGGTGTTCCATTGGGCTCTGTGCTGGGATTTCGTCGAGCAAATGACTGGATGCGTGTAGCGGAAGCGCTGCAATACCTTCCTGCTGCGCAAGTTGAGAGAGTTCTCCAAGACTCGCGAAGGCCGCGTTCTCTACGGGCTCCAGTAGTTCGCGCAATTCTTGAGTGACGCCACTTTCTAGTGCGTCACGGAACGTCTGCGCGACTCGGGCGCGATTATCAGTCGGTGATCTGCGTTCCCGAGTAAAGCGCTGCGCAATATCTCTGCCTTGGTCGCTTAGCTGCTGAAGATTCTGAGCATTGGTTGATTCGCCGTCAGCGATACAGGCGAGGCCTCCATAGAGGGCTGCCGTGATCGCCACGATATCTGGGTTGTTGCTGAGGAGGAAGAGCCTGACTTCCGGATCCCTCAGCACGTCTTCGATAGAGCGTCCCTCCAACATATGCCTGCCAAGGACGGACTGATCTACGGCATCCAGAAGAGACTGCGCGAGGACATCGGGAGGCGTAACTCGATTTGTGACGTTGGGCTGCAGATGCAGGTTGATCGCGGTTTGGATCTGTTGCTCGATCCCTTCGATCGCACTGCGCGGCAGGGGTTGCCTGCTGTCCATGAGGTAAATTAGATCGCGGCCTCCAGTTATTCGGTGGGTAAGTTCATGGATGATGGTCTGCGTTTGCAGCCACGAAGGTAGAGCGTGGAACGACGGCTGCAGGATTATGCCGTGAACGCAATCCAGTGCTGATACGCGCGCATGATCGCGTGAGGGGTGACTGGATAGCACCATGAGGCTCGGATTCTGGAGGTAATGGGCTATTTCAACCAATAGAATCTCGAAAGTCTCGCGCAGCAATGAGGATGCTGCTGCTTGGAGCTGTGGAGGCCTTTGATCATGCGGTCCAGCGAGGATAAGCGACGCGCGTTCGCTGATCGCAGTGGGCCGCTCTGCCTCACGTGAAGCATTGGCATGCGCTTCGAGAAGAACTGAAGCAGCCATTGACAAGGAGCGGAGTGTGCCTTCAATAGCTGTGGCGCCGCCAATCGTTTCGATAATTGACTCTTCTACATCGTCCAGCTCGTCTCCGCTAGAGAGCCAAGCACCGGCGCGGTCTAAAGTCACTGAACTCGTCAGAATGGGAAGATGACCCTCTGTATAGCCTCGAATTCGCTCATCGAGGCTCATTCGAAAGACCCCCCCCATCAAATCTGTGGAGAGTTCACTTGCCGGCCTTTCTAGGGGAGAGGGGGCTGGCCCATTCTGCGCCCGGACAATATCAACTGTGGGCGCAGTTGGTCGTATGGCAGGCGTTGATATGGCTGTCCCATCTGCGGATTGGCGTGCGGTATACGGCGCGCTTCGGGTTCTCGCGTCGATCTGCTGTGCATCGGAACGAAACGGTACAGCGTTAGGCATGGGTTGAACTCATCGCGTCTGTGGAGGGGGGGCAAGATTAGGCAGCCCCGGGTGCTGGTCCGGCTCGAAGTTCGTCGAATTCGTACCGACCCGGTGTTGATTTGGACGCGATGTAACGGAAGCTGAACATTGCTTATGGCTGAGAAGATGGCCGGATAACACACATACGGGTTATGCGCCTGAGGGCGGCCGCGCGCACTCGTCTCCCCGCCACGCCTGCCCGCTTCATACCCCTCTTTTTCTGCATGCCTGCAACAGCGGCTCAGAGCCCGCCACTGCCGCGTCTACGGGGCGTTACGGGGAGCCTCCCAGCCCTGCGGATTTCTGCACGCAAGGGGCCTCCTGGCGGGAAAGGCACGGGCTTGGGGGCGAGCGAGCGATGGGCAGAATTCTTTGGAGTCCCTCGGGGATCGAGTAATCAGTAATCCGGGCCGGAGTAGAGGTCTAAGTAATTGATTTTAAATTGTATTTCCATGTAACTTTTCTGTAATCATCTCTGGGTTCTCTTGTAATGTTATTGATTTTTAAGGAATTTTTTCTACGGGGTAATTACATGGCCAATGTGTAATCTGATTACAAAGAGATTACTCGATTATTACATCTAAGAATACAAGGTAAGTTATTGAAAATAATAGGAAAACTAACGTTCTGACAAGGCTGATTGCAGGAATTACTAGATTCCCGAGGGTCGCCAAAAAATTCCATCTATAGGTGATGAAAGGCCGTTTGTGTGATGCATAGCTCACTTACGCCGCGTCTGCTCGCCTGGCTAAGTGCGCCAGGATCTCGCCAGCCGATTAGCTGTTGGCCGGGCCACTTGCTAAAAGTAGCGGAGCGCAGCTAATTCACGCCGCTCTCCAGTGGATGCTAGGCAGGCCGAACGACGCCCGTAGTTCTGGCGAACCTTGCACCCGGACTCCGCACCGATTGGAAATGAAGTCTGAAATGCTTGTGCCACCAGCACATTTCGAGGCATCGCTGGCAATCTCGATGAGGGCGGTGGGTCTGCACCCTATCCCTCTCTAAGTAGTTGATTGCCTTAGGCGCCCAGCCCCACTTTTGGAGGGTCTTTTAGATCATTGAATTCAAATAGATCAACAGCATGGCCAGTTCAGGGACCATGCCTGGGGGGCAGAGGGTCGTCGGTTCGAATCCGGCCGTCCCGACCATTACTGCAATGAACCGAAAAGCCCGCGCATCACAGCGTGGGCTTTTTTGTTGCGCCGGTGTATGCTGCGCGCCACTCGTATCACCGCGGCTGCTGACCCCGGTCCTTACGAGAACACTGCATGTACCACCACCGAAACCGCGCCTGGCGTCGTGCCACGGCGCGCCTGCATGGCGGCGATCGCGCAACGCGCGTGGCGCTGATCAAGCCCGAAAAGAACTGGAAGCTGATGTACCTGCGCAGCGCAAAGCTGGCGCGTGCACGGCAACTGGGCTTCGTCTATCCCATCCAGAGCGTGCGCCAGCAGCTGGAGCAGCCATGATCAACCTGCTCTTCGTCTGCAGCCGCAACCAGTTGCGCAGCCCCACCGCCGAAGCCATCTGGCGACGGCGGCCGGGCTTCAATGCGCGCTCGGCCGGCACCAGCCCGCATGCACGGCGGCCCATCAGCGTGCAGGATCTGCGCTGGGCCGATGTGATCTTCGTGATGGAAGCCAAGCACCAGCATCGCCTGCAGGCGCAGTTCGCGCGTCTGCTGCTGCACACGCCGCTGCACTGCCTGGATATTCCCGACGATTACGCCTGCATGGACCCGGCGTTGATGGCGCTGCTGGAAACGCGCGTGGGCGCGTGCCTGGCCCAGCGGGCAGGCCAACGCGCGTAACCGCCTGCCGTTCAGCGTGCAGACCCATACGCCCGGGTACTTCCCGTATCATCATCCGCAGATCCGATCGCATCGGTCTTCCTTCGCGTTCTTCGCCGCGCCAGCGGGCTGGAGCTTCCAGCCCCGGGTTGCGGCGTAGTGGCGTGCAGGCGGTGTGCGGACCACGACGACCACAGGGGGTTGCGTTGATCAGCAGTATCGTCATTCATCGCTCGGCCGGCGAAGGCACGGCCGGCGTGCAGGTCCTGGACACCACGTTCAAGGGCAAACGCGTGTTCGTGTCCTGGGGCCTGCGCGGCGTCGAGCTGAGCCGCGAGGCAGAGCCGGCCGACACCGTGGCCGCGCGCCGGGCACTGCAGCACCTGTCGCGGCAGGTGGAAGGCCCGCGCAGTGGCGAAGTGTTCATTGCCAGCCAGTCCGGCGTGGCCATCAGCGTGTACCGCTTGTTGACCGAAGCGCGCAGCGGCGATGCGCTGTTCTTCCTGTGCGATTCGCCCGCCGTGATGGAGTGGCTGGAAACGGCGCTGGAAATCCAGGCGCCGTAGCGTCGAGCTCGCTCGACTGCGCCTTCTGTAGAGTCCAGCCATGCTCGACTGCCTCTGCCAACCGCAGTCGAGCATGGCTCGACTCTACAAAGCGGCGTCCACCGCGGCTCGGGCGTGCAGGGTGGTGGTATCGAACAGCGGTACCGGGCTGTCCTGTTCCCGTACCAGCAACATGATCTCGGTGCATCCCAGGATGATGGCTTCGGCGCCGCGCGCCACCAGGCGTGCGATCACGTCCACATAGCGCTGCCGCGAGGCTTCACTCACCACGCCGGCAATCAGCTCGCGGTAGATGATGTCGTGCACGTCGCGGCGGTCGTCGGCGTCAGGCACCAGTACCTGCAGCCCGAAGCGCTCGCTCAGGCGCTTGCGGTAGAAGTCTTCTTCCATGGTGAAGGCGGTGCCGAGCAGGCCGACCGTGCGCAGGTCGGCGCGTAGGATGGCGTTGGCGGTCGGATCGGCGATATGCAGCAGCGGCAGCGGGCAGGCCGCTTCCAGTTGTGGGGCCAGCTTGTGCATGGTGTTGGTGCAGACCACCAGCAGGTCGGCGCCCCCTGCCTGCAGCCGGCGGGCGGCATCGATCATCTCCGCGCCCAGCGCGTCCCAGTCGCCGTCGTGCTGCAGCTGTTTGATGCGGGCAAAATCCACCGACCACAGCAGCAGCTGTGCCGAGTGCGCGCCGCCCAGCCGCTGGCGGACATCCTCGTTGATGAGGCGGTAGTACTGCGCCGAGCTTTCCCAGCTCATGCCGCCAATCAGGCCCAAGGTCTTCATGCGTGTCTCCGTGCTGGAAGCCGCATTGCAGCACAGACCGGCCCTCGCATGTCGGCTGCCTTCTGTAACCGTCGATCAGGCTCCGGGCTGTACGTACTGCCGCGCGTCGCCAACCCTTAAGCTGGTGGGCTTCCCGCGTCGAGAACAGCAATGGCCCTGCAAACCTGGTGGTGGTTCCTGGCCACCGTGTTCGTGCTGTGTGGCACCCCCGGACCGAACATGCTGCATATCCTCGGCCGCAGTGTCGGGCTGGGCTTCCGCCGCAGCGTGCCGGCCATGGCCGGTTGCCTGTTGGCCATGCTGCTGGTGCTGGCTGCGTCGGCAGCGGGTCTGAGTGCGGTGCTGCGCTCATCGCCGCTGGTGTTCGACGTGCTGCGTTACCTGGGCGTGGCCTACCTGGCCTGGCTGGGCATCAAGGCCTGGCGTGACAGCCGGCACGTGAATGCCGAAAGCACCGGCGACGCACCGCTGCCGGCGCCCGTGCACGGCCACGCCGCGGTGTTCCGCGGCGGCCTGCTGGTGGGCCTGAGCAATCCCAAGCTGCTGCTGTTCGCCGCAGCATTCCTGCCGCAGTTCATCGATCCGGCACGTGCGCAGGGCATGCAGTACGCGGTGCTGGTGGCCACTTTCGCCGGCTGCGAACTGTTCTGGTATGTGATGTACGCCGCCGGTGGCCATGGTTTGCGGCGCTGGCTGGCCAAGCCGTTCGCGCAGCGCTGGTTCGAGCGCCTGGTAGGCACGGTGTTCCTGGCGTTCGCCGTGGCCCTGCTGCGTTTCCGGCCGCGCTGAGAGAACGCGATTTCACGCTGCAGGTGCGGCCTGTTCACGTACCTGGCATCGGCGTTTGCCTAGCCTGATCACACCAATGAACGCCCCGCAGGGGAAAGGTTTGACATGATCAAGTGGGCCATCATTTTCGCCATCATCGGCCTGATCGCCGGCGTGCTGGGCTTTGGCGGCATCGCCGGCGCTGCCGTGGGCATTGCCAAGTTCCTGTTCTGGGCCGGCATCATCATCGCCGTCATCCTGTTCGTGCTGGGCATGAAGGTGGCCAAGAAGGTCGCCTAGGCTGCCGCGGGCACGGTCTCCGACGGCGAGCGGCACAGCTTCAGTGCTTCCTGCGCCATGGCCAGGGCGTTGCGGCGCTCTTCCTCGCCGAGCGGTTGCCCGTAGGCCGTGGCCCAGTAGCCATCGGCCACGCAGCGTGCGGCGTACAGACGTGCGTCGCACGCCTCGGCGGGGAACTCGGCCAACAGGCGCCGCATCCATCCACGCCAGTGCGCCAGCAGGGCTGGTTCAAGCAGATGGGCCAGGCTCAGGCCGATATCGTTGGCCTGTTCCTGCTGCAGCAGGTGGTCGAAGCAGGCGCGCACATAGGCGCGGCTGAAGCGGCCGTAGGCGACCTCATCCTGCTCGAGGAGGAATCGCACGTGCACTTCGAAATCGTCGGTGAGTGCGGCCAGGGCAGCGTCGATCAAGGCCTGCTTGTTGGCGAAGTGGTGGAACAGCGCGCCCTTGCTGACACCCGCCGCATCGGCCACGTCCTGCACGGTCAGCGCAGCCAAGCCGTGCTGGGCGATCAGGCGGGCGGTGCACAGCAGCAGCGCCTGGCGCACGCTGTCCGGCGCGTTGCGGCGGATACGGGGAGAAGGGGCGGACATACGGAAGAAACCGACTGGACGGTATGCATGATACCGCGCGGCGTTGCCGCGCCGCGGTGCGCGTCAGTCGAAGTAGATCGCCAGACCGGTGCCCACCTGCAGGTCCGGGCTGTCGGCATCCAGGCCGGCGTCGAAGGAGGCGTCCAGCTGCACACGCGGTCGCAGCATCCAGGTGATCCCCGCACCGGCCACGCGCTGGTCCGGCGCGCCGCGGCTGTGGGTCATGCCGGCTTCGACGAACAGGCTCAGGCGCTCGCTGGCCGCCAGCGACAGGCTGGGTGACCACGTCGTGCTGCGCTCGCCGTCGCCGCGCTGGTGGCTGGCATACAGTGCGGCGCTCCAGCGCTCGCCCAGCGCCTGTTCCACGCTGAGCGCGAGCGCGTACTGGCGCCCCTCGCTGAAATCGGCGTCGCCACGCGCCACCACGGCACTGGCCAACAACGCCCACGCGGTGCGCTCGGTGCTGCCTGGGCCGGCCCACTTCAGCGCGAGCTGGGTATCGCCGCTGCCGTGCTGGCGCTGGGTCGGCAGGTCTGCGCCGCGCACGCTCTGGCGCTGCCATGGGGTGGTCGAAACCTGCAGTTCCAGTTGCTCTGAAAGCCCGGTGCGCAACAGTACGTCGCCCGCCAGCGAGCGGGTGCGCACGCCGTCGCGGTCACGGTCGCGTTGCCAGGTGGGCAGGCCGACTTCCAGTGCCAGCGCGCCGCGCGGCACCGTATCGGTGCCGAAGCCGAGGCCGGGACGATCAAAGGCCGGCAGTTCGTCGGCCAGGGCCGGCGTGGCCAGCAGCCACAGGCACGGAATCAGGAGGCGGCGCATGGGCAGGGCGATCCGGCAGGAAGTCGCCCGCAGCATGCGCGGCGCGCCCGTGCGCAGCGCGTGAGGTCGGGGCGATCAGTCGCCGATGCGGGCGAAGCGCGGCTGCGGGCCGTCGGCGCCGGGCACCTGCTCGACGAACATCGGGTAGGGCCGCACCCACAGCCCGCCTTCGCCGTACAGCGCGCGGTACAGCACCAACGGTTCCAGGGTTTCGCTGCTGCGCACGATATCCACGACCTGGTACAGGCCGCCCTTGAAGTGGCGGTAGCGGCCCGGGGCCAAGGCGGGCAGGGGGGACAACTCGGTCATCGGGAATCTCGTGGGGGTCTGCTGTCAGGGGCGGGCCGGGCGCGGCGGCGCGGCACACCAGGCACCGATGGCCTCGGCCGTATTGGCCAGACCCTGTGCCTGGGCCAGTTCCCAGGGCCGTTCGCAGCGCTGGCTGCGCGCGCACCACTGGTAGCCGGCCGAGCCGATGCAACCGTGTTCGTCGCGATCGCCACCTACCTGCGCGGGCGCCGGCGGCGACGCGGCGCCTTCGGCCGGGGTGGTCGATGGCGGCGCACAGGCCACCAGCAGCGCGCATAGCGCTGGCATCAGCAAGGCGAGACGCATGGTGATGGCCCTTGGCTTGAAAGCGTCATTTTCGGGCGCTTTCAAGCCAATCGGCAAGCGCTTACGTCAACGAAGCGCGCAGCACTTCTTCAATCAGCACGACGTAGCAGGCAACGAAATAGAACTTCAGCAGCGTGGAACGCTGGGTGGAAAGCAAGGTGCGCATGTGGAAGGGGCCCCCGTTGGTGAGGATAGTGTGAAACGACTGCGACTTCGTGACAAGGGTCACGAATTTTCTTCACTAAACGTCCTCAGGGATGTGACGAGGCCGCCGTCCCGCGCTTTGCGTACGGATTTTTCGGACAAATCTGATAGGCGTCCCCGGAACCGCTGGCTACCGTATCCCCCATAGCACCGGTCGGGGTTCCCCGACCTGGATTTTCCAACTGCAGGAGCTCGAGATGGTCATCACCGTCCAATGCCACGCCCAGCGCTGGTTGTTCATCGATCCCCGCTCGCAGGAAGTGCAGGCCTTCGACAGCGGCGCAGTCGCCTTCGACACGGCCGCCGCCCACGCCAGCGAGCACCACCACCGGACCGGCCAGAGCAGCACGGTGCGGGTGGCCGCGCTGGGCAGCGCGGTGGACGCCCTGCGCTTCGGGCACTGAGCGGGGCGGCGGGCGGTCAGGTCGCGTTCGGTTGTTTGAACACATCAGGAACCGCTGCCGCTTCCCCCTCTGTGCGCGCCGGGCCGAATCCCCGATGCTTGGCTCCATCGTATTCAGGTGGAGAAAGGTGGATGGGCAAGGAACTGCGTGGTTGGACGCTGGGCGCTCTGCTGCCCCTGCTGGCGCTGGCCGGCACGGCGCAGGCCCAGCGCTATGGATACGACGAGCGTTATGACGATCGCGGCAGCAGTGGCATCGTGCGCTGCGAGTCGGTGAAGGGCCGCAGCAACGAATGCCGTCTGGACGGGCGGGCGCGCTTGATCCGCCAGCTGTCCGGCTCGCCCTGCGTGGAAGGTGATACCTGGGGCCAGTCGCGGTCGGGCGTGTGGGTGACCCGCGGCTGCCGTGCCGAGTTCGTCGGTGAATCCCGCGGTGGATGGGGCGGCGGCCATGGCTGGGGCAGTGGTAACGGCGGCGGCCAGGTGATTGCCTGCCATTCCAACGATCATCGCCAGCAGTACTGCGATGCGCGGGTGCGCCGCGGCGTGCGCCTGGTGCGGCAGGAATCGCGCAGCGCCTGCATTGAAGGCCGCAGCTGGGGCTGGGACCGTCGCGGGGTCTGGGTGAGCGATGGCTGCCGGGCGCAGTTCCAGGTGAACTGACGCGCGTGCCGGATCGCGAGCGAATCAGAAAAATCTGATAGCGATCACAGTTTTTTCATCGTATTGTCGGCAACCGGGGCGTCATGGGCGCCCCGGCCCGCGTCGCTGCCCGGCCCAGGAAGGGCCCGCCTCCGTCGCGGTTTCATACGCTGTTCCAAGGAGTGAGCAACGCATGTTGATCCGACTGCAATGCGAGCAGCGCCAGTGGCGCGTGCTGCACCCGGACAGGCCCGAACCGATCGGGTTCCGCGATGGCGTACGCGCCTTTGATTTCGCCGAGACCCTGGCCCGCCTGCATTTCACCGACACCGGCCAGCGCGCCGCAGTGCGCGTGGAAGCCAGCGGCGCATTTGTCGAGGCGATCAGCTACGGCTGAGGGCGGCCATCCACGCATGGCGTGGATCTACCGGGGCGTCGAGGTGGGGGTCAGAGCCCTTTCCTGCGGAAAGGGATCCGACCCCTTATCCACGCATGGCGTGGATCTAGTCAGCTGGCCGCGCTCAACGGCGCCGCGCCATTGGCCAACTGCGGCCAGCGCTTGAGCACCGCCGCACGGATGCCGGCCGCGTCGATCCCGGCCTCGGCCAGCAGGTCTTCGCGGCTGGCATGGTGCTGGAAGGCATCGGGCAGGCCCAGGTGCAGGATCGGGCGCAGCACGTTTTCTGCATTCAGCAGTTCGCCCACCGCCGAGCCGGCGCCGCCGGCCACCACATTGTCTTCGATGGTCACCAGGCCCTCGTGCTGGGCGGCCATGGCCAGCACCAGCTCGCGGTCCAGCGGCTTGATGAAGCGCATGTTGACCACGCTCAGGCCCAGTTCGCGGCCCACCTGCTCGGCGGCCGGAACCGTGCTGCCGAAGGCGAGCAGGGCGATACGGCTGCCCTGCACGCGCAGCTCGCCCTTGCCGATCGGCAAGGTGGACAGATCGGTGCCGGCGGCAACGCCGGTGCCGCTGCCGCGCGGGTAGCGCACCGCGGCCGGGCCCGGGTGCTGCAGGCCGGTGCTGAGCATCTGCCGGCATTCGGCCTCGTCAGACGGGGCCATCACCACCATGTTCGGCACGCAGCGCAGGAAGCTCAGGTCCAGGTTGCCGGCATGGGTGGCACCGTCCGGGCCGACCACGCCGGCGCGGTCGACGGCGAACAGCACGTCCAGGTCCTGGATGGCCACGTCGTGCACCAGCTGGTCGTAGGCGCGCTGCAGGAACGTGGAATAGATCGCCACGACCGGCTTGCCGCCCTGGGTGGCCATGCCAGCGGCCAGGGTGACCGCGTGCTGCTCGGCGATGGCCACGTCGAAGTAGCGCTGCGGGTATTCCTTGCTGAAGCGCACCAGGCCCGAGCCCTCGCGCATGGCCGGGGTGATGCCGTACAGGCGCGGCTCGGCGGCGGCCGCATCACACAGCCAGTCGCTGAACACATCGGTGTAGGTGGGCTTCTTGGCGCCGGCCTTGGCCACCAGGCCCTTGTCCGGATCGAACGGCCCCACGGCGTGATAGCCGATCTGGTCGCCTTCGGCGGGCTCGTAGCCCTTGCCCTTGGTGGTCATCACGTGCAGCAGCTTCGGCCCCTTGGAGGCGCGCAGCGTCTTCAGCGTGGACAGCAGGGCCGGCATGTCGTGGCCGTCGATCGGGCCGGTGTAGTGGAAGCCCATTTCCTCGAACATCGTGGAGGGCACGAACATGCCCTTCCAGTGTTCTTCCCAGCGCTTGACGAAGCGCGCGGGATTGTTCTTCTTGTCGCCCAGGATCTTCTTGCCGCCTTCGCGCAGTGCGTTCAGCGTGCGGCTGCCGGTGGCGCGGCCGAGCATCTTGGTCAGCCCGCCGACAGCCTCGGAAATCGACATGTTGTTGTCGTTGAGGATCACCAGCAGGTTCGGTTCGGGGTCCATGCCACCGGCGTGCATCAGCGCTTCGAAGGCCATGCCGGCGGTCATGGCGCCATCGCCGATCACCGCCACCACCTGGCGTTCATCGCCGGCGGCCTGGCGCGCGATGGCCATGCCCAGCGCCGCGGAAATGGAGGTGGACGAATGGCCGACCCCGAAGGTGTCGTACTCGCTTTCCTCGCGCTTGGGGAACGGCGCGACGCCGTCCTTCTGCTTGACGGTGTGGATCTCGTCGCGGCGGCCGGTGAGGATCTTGTGCGGGTAGGTCTGGTGGCCCACGTCCCAGACCAGCTGGTCGTGCGGGGTCTTGTACAGGTAATGCAGCGCCACGGTGAGTTCGATCACGCCCAGGCCGGCGGCGAAATGGCCACCGCTCTTGCCCACCGATTCGATCAGGTAGGCGCGCAGTTCATCGGCGACCGCGCGCATCTCGGATTCGTCGAACGTGCGCAGGTCATCCGGGGTGCGGATGCGCGCGAGGCGGGGATAGCGGGCAGAGTCGATCATCGTGTTCGCACTTGTTCTGAACGGCCATTTTCGCCCTCAATCGGGGGTGGGGCAAGCAAACGCCGCTATCCGTGACAGGACAGTGACGGCTGCCGGTGGCGGTGTTCAGGTGCTGAGCTTGGAACGCTTGGGCAACTGTGCTTTCAGGAAGGCCATCTGGTCGGCCAGGATGTTGCGGTTGGACAGGATCAGGTGCTCGATCCAGCTGGGCCGGTACGGTACTGCCAGCAAGGGCATGCCGGCCTGTTGCGGGGTGCGGTCGCTCTTGCGCGAATTGCAGTGGAAGCAGGCGGTGACTACGTTTTCCCAGCAGTCCAGGCCGCCCTTGGACAGCGGAATGACGTGGTCGCGGGTAAGCGTGGGACGGTTGAACTGCTGGCCGCAGTACAGGCACAGGTGTGCGTCGCGGGCGAACAGGGCCGGGTTGGTCAGGTTCGGCGTGGGGTCGATGGCGCGCGAACGGGCGTGGCCACGTGCGGCGATGATCGGGTGCAGGTCCATGCCGCTCTGCGTGCCGCTGAGCCGGTTGGTGCCACCGTGGATATGCAGGCAGGGATCGCCCAGGGTCCAGGCCACGGCGTCGCGGGCGTACAGACAGGCCGCGTCCTGCCAGGTGATCCAGTCCAGTACACGGCCGTGGGCGTCCAGGGACAGCAGCCGGACCGTTCCGGGGCGGTGCAGGGTGCCTGCGTTGGGCGATGCTTCGGCGCCCGGAGCAGAAAACGAGGCTCCGGTATCGATCAGACCCAAGCGTGTAGTGTCTGTCTCCATCGGGAAAACAGCTTATACCTGAATGTTGACAATTTGTGTATCGCCCGTTGGGCGTTACACAAATTGTCAACATCCAGGTCCGCGCATTCCTCCTATTCCCCGCGCCTGTCGGCGCGCCCCCTTTAACAAAAGGGGGCTTTTCTCCAGACAGAGGGTCGGGGGCTGCCGGGTGGGGGTCGGATCCCTTTCCGCAGGAAAGGGCTCTGACCCCAAGGGCTCAGGCGCCGAAGCGTTCGTCGTCCATGGCCATCAGCGGGGCGGCGCCGGCCTGGATGGCGGCGGCGTGGCTGAGGGTGCGCGGCAGCACGCGGGCGAAGTAGAAGCGCGCGGTCTCACGCTTGCCCTGGGCGAAGGCGGCGCCGTGTGCGCTGGCATCGGCGGCGGCCACGCTGCGTGCCCACCAGTAGGCCAGCACCACGTAGCCGGAATAGAACAGGTAGTCGTAGCTGGCCGCGCCCAGTTCGTCCGGGTTGCCGGCCGCGCGCTGCAGTACGTCCATCGTCAGCTTGCCCCATTCGGCGGCCTTGGCGCGCAGCGGGCCGATGAACTCGGCCAGGGCCTCGTTGCCTTCGTGTTCCTTGGCGAAGGCTTCGATCTCGGCCAGCATCAGCTTCAGGCCGGCGCCCTGGCTGGAGGCGGTCTTGCGGCCGATCAGGTCCAGCGCCTGGATGCCGGTGGTGCCTTCATACAGCGTGGTGATGCGGGCGTCGCGCGCCAGCTGCTCCATGCCGTGTTCGCGGATGTAGCCGTGGCCACCGAAGCACTGCAGCGCGTTGTAGGTGTTCTCGATGCCCCATTCGGTCTGGCAGGCCTTCGAGATCGGGGTGAGGAAGCTGACCAGGGTGTCGGCGCGCTCGCGCTCGGCCGCATCGTCGGCGCTGTGTGCCACGTCGATCAGGGTGGCTGCATGCAGGGCCAGCAGGCGGCTGCCTTCCACCAGCGACTTGATGGTCAGCAGCATGCGCCGCACGTCCGGGTGTACCAGGATCGGATCGGCGGCCTTTTCCGGGAATTTCGGCCCGCTCAGGGCGCGCGACTGCAGGCGCTCGCGGCTGTACTTCAGCGCGTTCTGGTAGGCGCGCTCGGACAGGCCGATGCCCTGCAGACCAACGCCCAGGCGCGCAGTGTTCATCATGGTGAACATGGCCTGCAGGCCCTTGTGCGGTTGGCCGACCAGGTAGCCCTGTGCACCATCGAAGTTCATCACGCAGGTGACCGAACCCTTGATGCCCATCTTGTGCTCGATCGAGCCGCAGCGCAGTGCGTTGCGCTCGCCGACATTGCCGTCGCGGTCGACCTTGAACTTGGGGGTGACGAACAGCGAGATGCCCTTGGCGCCGGCCGGTGCGTCGGGCAGCTTGGCCAGCACCAGATGCACGATGTTTTCGGTCAAGTCATGTTCGCCGGCGGTGATGAAGATCTTGGTGCCGGTGATCGCATAGCTGCCGTCGGCGTTCGGCTCGGCCTTGGTCTTCAGCAGGCCCAGGTCGGTGCCGCAGTGCGGTTCGGTCAGGCACATGGTGCCGGTCCAGCGGCCTTCGATCAGCGGCTTCAGGAAGGCGTCGTGCTGCCACGCTTCGCCGTGCTGCTTCAGCGCTTCGATGGCGCCATGCGAGAGCAGCGGGAAGTTGCCCCAGGCCAGGTTGGCGGCGTTGATCATTTCATTCAGCGGCACGCCCAGGGTGTGCGGCAGGCCCTGGCCGCCCAGTTCCGGCGATGCGGTCAGGCCGGTCCAGCCGCCGTCCACGAACTGGTCGTAAGCCTGCTTGAAGCCGGGCGGGGTGGTCACTTCGCCGCTGGCCTGGTCGAGCACGCAGCCGATTTCATCGCCCACGCTGTTCAGCGGCGCCAGCACGCTGGCACTGAAACGGCCGGCTTCTTCCAGCACGGCATCGACCACGTCGGCGGTGGCGTCGGTGAAGCCCAGGCGGGCGAACAGCGGTTCCACCTTGAGCACGTCGTGCAGGGCGAAACGGAGGTCGGAAAGCGGTGCGGTATAGCTGCTCATCGGGTACGTCTCGATCAGGGAACGGGGAGCGGCGACGGGCGCCGCGGCAGGGAAGGACTCAGCGCAGCACGCCGGGCAGGCCGGGCGCCTGGTTCAGGGTGCTGCGGCCGGAAATATCGAAACTGCGCTGCTTCTTGCCTTCGGGCGTGGCCGCGACCGTGCCCTTCAGGCTGTAGGCCAGGGTGCGGTTGCCGGCCAGCGCGTCGGCCACCACCAGGCGCGCGGCGGCGCTGGGGGTGAATTCAAGGTTGACCACATCGGCCGACACCCCGCCGATGGAAATGGCCGGGCGGGCCTGCAGGGTGCCCGCCTCGGTGTCGCCGACGGTCAGGGCCAGGGCCACGTCATCGAAGGTCATGGGCATGGAGCTGAAGTTCTGCAGGCGCAGGGCCACGGTCCAGCCGCCGTCGGCGCGCACGGTCAACTGCTGCAGGCTGGCCGCCGGTTCCGAAACACGCTTGACGATGCCATCGCTGCAAGCAGCCAGGGCCAGGGTGCACAGGATGATCAAGGCGATACGGAAGCGGTGGAGCATGGGCGCAGGTCCTCTGGAGAGCAGTGCGTGGAGTAAGCATACTACGGCGTATGGTTGAATGGATCGCCGCTGGCGACCTTCACAAGGGTAGCGTGTGAAGATGGCGCGCTGCGGTCACCGCCACGCTCAGGGCGATGCGGTCTCAACCAGGGGCGCCATCATCCGCAGCGGCGCCAGGTCGTAGCCCATCTGCTCGGCCCGCGCCTTCAACTGCTCGAACAGGGCGCGGTCCATGCGCGGTTCGCGCGACAGGATCCACAGGTACTTGCGGTCCGGTTCACCGACCACGGCCCACTGGTAGTCCGGGTCCAGGGCGATCACCCAGTAATCGGCCCAGACCAGCGGCACCCAGCTCAACCAGTCCGGAGCGAAACGCACTTCCAGCTGCCCGGGCTGGCCGGCCACCGGGCGTGCAACGCCGTCGGCCTGCAGGTAGTCGCCTTCGCCGGTGCGGCAGCGGTTGCGCACGCTGATGCGGCCATCCTGGCGCAGGCCGTAGGTGGCGGTGATGTCGGCAACGCACTTCTTCTGGAACGACACCGGCAGGTGGGCGATTTCGTGCCACTGGCCGGCATAGCGATCGATATCCAGCGCATCGACCGCGCGCACCGGTTCGGCCGCAAGGGCAGCGGGCGTAGTAATAAACAGCAGGCAGGCAAGCAGGGCAGGGCGCAGGTGCATCGGCGGGCTCCGGCAGGGAACCCCGAGCGTAGGCGGCGCGATGCACGGCGGTGTAAATGTTTCGTCAACCGCGCGCGGGCAAAAAAAAGACCTGCATTTCTGCAGGTCTTCATACATGGTGGCCGAGGACGGAATCGAACCGCCGACACGGGGATTTTCAATCCCCTGCTCTACCAACTGAGCTACTCGGCC
>NZ_JAAIUZ010000027.1:0-106243 GCF_010894375.1 Stenotrophomonas sp. B1-1
GCCGAGGACGGAATCGAACCGCCGACACGGGGATTTTCAATCCCCTGCTCTACCAACTGAGCTACTCGGCCCTGTATCTGGAAAAAAAAGACCTGCATTTCTGCAGGCCTTCGAAAGTGGTGGCCGAGGACGGAATCGAACCGCCGACACGGGGATTTTCAATCCCCTGCTCTACCAACTGAGCTACTCGGCCACTTGTTTCGTTGCAGCGAGGTCGCTGCCGAGGACGCGCATGTTACGGAGGTAGACCGCGTTCGGCAAGCGTTTTGGCAAAAAACCTTCACATTGCCGTCTGCGCGCGCGCAAGTGCTTGATCCTGCGTGCGCGGCGGAATGCAGGCCGCCGGTGGGCGGGGGATGCGGGCTTCCGCCTGCTGCAGGGGCGCAGCTTCGGCAAGCGGGTGGTGAAGCTTGATTGAGCCTGCCAAGGCGATTCGGCCGGGCAGGGCGGTGCACTAGCGGTAGGACAACCCACTGCTGGCCATGAAGCCCTTCGGGTCGAACACCGCCCAGGCCTCGCCCCAGTCGAAACGTGCGCGACCGGCGTTGAGCGGGCGTCCCAGTGCTTTGGCCAAGGCGCGGCGCATGAACGCGACTTCGGCATCGATGGCGGCCTGGGTGGGCCAGCCGTCTTCCATCGGCGCGCCGGGCAGCTGCACGCCGATGGACAGCATCGACAGCGCCTGCCCGTGGAAGCACAGGGCGATTGCCGCCGGCACGCCCTGCAGCTGAAGGGCGTGCAGGTGCAGCCACTGGTAGCCGTTGCCGAGGTCGCGGCTATGCTGCAGCAGCGCGGCAAAACCCGCGCATGCCTGTGCCAGCGTGAGCGTCGGCCCGATCCTCAGCGGCAGCTCACCCAGGCCGATGCTGCCGTCGGCGGCGTCGAAATCAAGCGCCCGAAGTGCGCTGCCATGCGTACTCACGGTGCGAAACGCACCTGTCGTGGATCGCTGACGCTGATCTGCGTCTGGTAGTAGTACTTGCCGCTGGGCTGGCCGTTGGCATTGATGAAGTCGATGCGGACCCGGCGCGCGGTGCCGCCCACCAGCAGGCGGCGGTTCTGCAGGTAGTCCAGCTTCAGGCCCAGCGCTTCTTCCAGTGCGGGGCGCAGCGCGGCATCCATGCTGAGGGTGATGTTCAGCGGGTGCCGGTAGTCGCGTTCGCTGTTGAGGTAGATGCGGCCATCGTCGCTGCCGACGGCCTGCACGCTCATCGCGAAGGTGCCAGAAATGCCGCGCGCTGGATCGTCCTGCGCGGCACGCACAGCTTCGTAGTTGCCGATGTAGCCGGGCACCGGCGGCGGCGCGGCAGCCAGGCGATGGGCGCAGCCGGTCGCCAGCACCAGTGGGACCAGCAGTGAGGCCAACAGGGCGGGGCGATTCATGGCGCTTCCTTGTGCGTCGGTGGGTGTGCCGATTGTGGCCGCGGGTGGGTTGCAGCCACAAGCGCGCTGTCCAATCGGCCCGATGATGGGGCATGCTGGGCCGCGTACCACATTGGCTAGGGAAGGACATGCCGAGGACCGCCGACGTTCATGCCATCGATTGGGGCGCGCTGCAGTGTGCCTATGGCGACGCCTCTGAAGCGGGTGTACTGCTGGCCGCGCTGATGGACCCGCAGCACCAGCAGGACTGGAACGACATCTGGTCGCATCTATGCCACCAGGGCACGGTCTACCCTGCCAGCCACGCCGCGCTGCCGGTGCTGTTGTCAATCGCGCGGCAGACCGGGCGCAGCGACGGCGATGATGCGCTGCTGCTGGCCGGTGCGATCGTCGCCGGCTCGGAGGTGGGCGACCCGGGCCTGGCGCCGCACGGCGATGTCATCCAGGCGCTGCGCAGCAAGGTGCTCAAGCGCCTGCAGGGCAGTGGCCGGGAGGCAGTGCCGCTGTCCGAGGATGGGCATGGCCCGCGTGGCTGGCTGCGCCAGGCGTGGCTGGGGCTGAGTGGTGAAAAAGCCTGGTCGCAGCACCTGGACCGGCTTGCCGAGGGCGAGATCGTGGGAGAGTGCGTGGCTTGCTCGGCCGACCTGTACTGCACGCTGGATGTTGAAGCCCCGTATGTCTGCCATGAGGATCCGGTGTTCGGTGCCCCGTCGGCGACGTCTGCGCTGCTGCCCGGTGAACCGGTCGGCGTGGCCGAGGAGTGGCTGATGCAGCAGGTGCGCGGCGATGGCGATATCCCCGCCGGGCAGCTGCTGGAACTGGCCTTCGGTCATTCCGAATGCAGTGCGTGCGGGCATCCGTTCGCGGTGCGCGAGTGCGTGCAGGCCTGAGCCGTAGGCGCCTGCACGCGGCGGTTGGGCAGTTGTTGCAGAATTACATCGCGCGCTGCAGCGCCAGCAGCAGGGTGTCGTAGTCCCAGCTGTCATCGTGTCGCACGCCGTTGATGAAGAAACAGGGCGTGCCATTCACACCGCTGCGCACGCCGCCCATGAAGTCGGCCTCGATGCGTGCATCGTCCGCGCCGGCCAATGCGGCGCGCACGCGTTCCGGCGGCAACTGCAGCAGTTCGCCATAGCGCTGCAGGTCATGCGGTGCCAGCGCACCCTGGCGTTCGTACAGCAGGTCATGGGCGCTCCAGAAGTGTCCGGCGTCGGCCGCGGCTTCGGCCAGGCGCGCGGCATTCAGGGCATCCGGGTGCATTTCGCTGAGCGGGAAGTTGCGGAACACCAGGCGCAGCGAATCGCCCAATGCCTGCTGCAGGGCCTTCACGATGGGGTAGGCCTGGCCGCAGTACGGGCACTGGTAGTCGCCATATTCGACCAGGGTGACCGCCGCATCGGCCGGGCCACTGGCATGGTCGCTGGCGCTGACGGGAACGTGCAGGCGGCTCATGGGGTCACCTCCGCTGCCGACGTGCGCGGCAGGCGTGACAAGGCATCCAGAATGCCATCGGCACCGGGATTGATGCCCAGTGGCGACAGGTAGCTCCAGCGCACGATGCCCTGCGCATCGATCACGAACAGCGCGCGTTCGCAGACCCCATCGTGTTCCCGATAGGCACCGAACTGCCGGGCGACGGCGCCCTTGGGTTCGAAATCAGCCAGCAGCGGAAAATGCAGGTGGCGCTGTTCGGCGAACGCGGCGTGGCACCAGACGCCATCGACGGAGATGCCGATCAACTGCGCGCCCTGTCGCTGGAACTCGGGCAGCAACTGGTTGTACAGGGCCATCTGGTCGCCGCAGACCGGGCTCCAGTCAGCGGGATAGAAGGCAAGGATGACCGGGCGGCCACGCAGCTCTGCCAGGGTGACGGTCTGGTCGGGCGTGGCGGGCAGGCGGAAGTCGGGGGCGGGCGTTCCCGGCGGCAGCGGGGCGTGCGCAGATTCGGGGCGGGGCAGGGAGGACATGGCGGGCTCCTGGCGGGATGGGATGGCGCGCGGTGGGTTCTGCATCGGCAGCGCCATCGTCGGCCGGTAGCGCCGGGCTGCCCATTGCGCCTTGGTTTCCGCCGCTCATACCAGGGTATGCACGCGCCGCTCGCGGCAGCGCGACCACGGACTCACGGCCGCGCCGCTAGCGTGGTCGTGCAAGCCCGGCACGGTGCCGGTGCGGAGCCCGCCATGACTACTCCCCGCACGCCTTCGCCCGCCGAAAAGGATGCCGGTACCCAGGAAAGCCGCCAGGACCAGCACCAGGACGACGTGGCCAAGCGCCGCCCTGGCCAGAACGATCAGAAGGTGCATGACGAGAACACGCGGCGACCGCAACGCAAGGATGGGAGCCAGGAGCCGGGTTGAGCCGGTGATGGACAGGTCGAGTCTCAGTCGGCCAAGGTCATGCAGACGGCGGCGTCTGCGCCGCGCGGCCCACGTCGGCGAACCAGTCCGCGAGTTCGTGCATGTCGATCTGCTGGATCAGCGCAGGATTGATGGGATCGGCGGGTGCGGTCGGCAGGATGGCGGCCGCCACCTCGATCGCGCAGTACCCCGTACCGTCCCAGAGGCCTGCCAGACAGGAGGAGAGGGGAGCGCCCTCCCACAGCGGTGCTGCTGATGGCCATGATTGCCGATCTTGCATCGGGCGCCAGCGACCGTAAGGGCGCACCTCGCTCCGGCGCTGTGCAAGCCATCGGATTGCAGCCTCCTTGGCCACGCGCGCTGCGTCTTCCAGCTCCCGATGCCCGGACACGATCCTGATCTTCTCCCGGATGCCGTCGTAAGACAGTTCGCGTAGGCGCAGGACGACGAGCAACTGACTTCCCTGCAACCGCGCCTGTTCAAGACCAAGCCCATGGGCGACGTCAGCGACGTAGCTGGGAATGTACCGACCCTTCCAGCCGGGAATGAGGGTTGAAAGCGGGATCAGATGTGGATCCGTTATCGAGGCATGGTCCATGGGACCCCTTCCTGGATGTGGCGCTCCGCGCCGCGGGTACCCTCATCCTATCGGTCCGGGCGGTCCGTGCCCAAAGAAAAAGCCCGCAGATCACTGGGATCTACGGGCTTCTCTGAAAATGGTGGAGCCAAGGAGGATCGAACTCCTGACCTCGTCATTGCGAACGACGCGCTCTCCCAGCTGAGCTATGGCCCCACGGCGAAGCCAGTGTAGCGCCGCCGCCCGGGGCTTGCCAAGCCGCATGGGCGGCAGTCGTGGCAGGCTGGGCGCCTTGAGTGCCGGAAGACGCTCCATGACCGACTACCGTCCCATCGCGTGCGACCTGCACGACGTACTGGAAATCGCCTGCCTGCACCGCGCCCTGCTGCAGGTGGAACTGATCGATGGCCGCACCTTCGTGGCCCGCGCGCGGACCACGCTGAGCACGCCTGGCAAAGAGGAATTCCTGCTGCTGGACGCCGATGACGGCGAGCAGCGCATCCGCCTGGACCATCTGCTGGCGGTGACCACGCTGGGCGCAGACGGTCTGCCCGGACCGCGTACCGTGCTGGCCGTGCCTGGCCCTGGTGAAACTGAACAAGGTTTATGAATCAATGGCTTGGCGCTGTCAATAACCTGAAGCGGCTAGGCCGGGTGGCGTAAAGAGGACCAGAACGGTGCCGTTAAGAGGGGGCGCCTCGCGCGCTCCCTTCCACGGACATTCCCCCTGATGATGAGCCCGGCTGCCTCCCGATTTTCCGCCTCGCCGCCGAAGCGGACCCTGACCATCGCAACCCGCCTGGCGCTGCTGATGGTGGCGATCACCACCGTGGCCTTCGCCGCACTGGCGATCCTGATCTACCGCGATACCGCCGACAGCTACCAGCAGCGCGTGGTTGCCGGCCTGGATACCGCCACGGTGCTGATGCGCGATTCGGTGCAGCTGTATGACCGCAGCCTGGGCGAAAGCACCCAGCGCATCGCCGGCACCTTCCGCGCGATGCTGCCGCAGGGTGAGGCGCTGGCCGATGCCACCGCGCCCATCGACGTGGCCGGCCGCAGTGCGCCGACCCTGCGCCTGGGCACGCAGGTGATCGGCCCGGCATCGACCGAGGTTGATCGCTTCGCCGAGGCGACCGGCGGCGTTGCCACCGTGTTCGTGCGTGACGGCGAAGACTTCGTCCGCGTGGCGACTTCGTTGCGCAACGCGCAGGGCGAACGCGCGCTGGGCACCGTGCTGGACCACGCCAACCCGGCCTATGCGCGGGTGCGCGCGGGGCAGGGCTACACGGGGCCGGCCCACCTGTTCGGCACCGATTACATGACCCACTACATGCCGATCCCAGCGGCCGATGGCAGCGTGGCTGGCATCGCGTTCGTGGGGCAGGACTACTCGCAGGGCCTGGCCGCGCTGAAGACGCGCCTGCGCGAGGCGACGCTGGGCCGCGAGGGCCGCTTCATCGTGGTCGACACGCGCCAGGGCAAGGACCACGGCCGGGTGCTGGCCGCCGCCGATGGCGAAGGTGGCCTGCTGCAGGAACGCGTGGCCGCGGCCGATCTGCCGGCATTGCAGGCGCTGCTGGATGGCCGCAGCACCCAGGCGCGTCTGCATCTGCGCCCGGCCGATGGTGGCGCCGAGCAGGCCTGGTTCGCGGCGGCACAGCGCTACGGCGCCTGGCAATGGCTGGTGATCGGCCTGGAACCGGAATCGGTGCTGGCAGAGGTGCTGAACGGCCTGATGCTGCGCATCGCGCTGATTTCCGTGCTGGCGCTGACCACCGTGGTCGTGCTGATCGTGCTGGTGGTGCGGCGCTTGCTGGGTCGTCCGCTGGCCGCAGCGGCGCAGGTCGCCCGCGATGTGGCCAGCGGGCGCCTGGACCGCGAAATCGATACGGGCCGCGATGACGAGGTCGGCCGTCTGCTGGGGTCGTTGCAGCAGATGCGCGCCAGGCTGCGCGAGATCCTGCAGGCGCAGGCCAGCATGAGCGAACGCCATGCGGCGGGCGCGGTCAGCCACCGGATCGACGAGCTGGCCTTCGAGGGGGAGTTCCGCGCCATGGTGGCCGGCACCAACGCGCTGGTGGCGGCGCACCTGCAGACCCAGCAGCGCATGGTGGCCCTGGTCCAACGCTACGCTGAAGGCGATCTGCAGCAGACCATGGACGTGCTGCCTGGCGAACAGGTGGCGATCACGCAGGCGCTGAACGGCGTGCGCGGCAAGCTGCAGGGCATCAACGGCGAGATCAAGCGCCTGGTTGCGGCGGCGGCGGCCGGTGATTTCACCGTGCGCGGCGATGCGCAGGCCTTCGCCAATGACTTCCAGCAGATGGTGCAGGGCCTGAACAGCGTGATGGCTACTGCCGATGACAACCTGCTGGCGCTGTCGTGCCTGCTGCGCAACCTGGCCGAAGGTGACCTGCGGCACCGCATGGACGGGCAGTCGCAGGGGGTGTTCGCGCGCATGCGCAAGGACGCCAATGCGACGGTGGGGTCGCTGGCCGGCATCGTCGGCCGCATCCAGCAGGCCGCCGCAGCGGTCAGCACGGCCGCTGCGGAAATCGCTGCCGGCAACGATGATCTGTCCCGCCGTACCGAACAGCAGGCTGCCAACCTGGAAGAGTCTGCTGCCTCGATCGAGGAAATGACCTCGGCCGTGCGGCAGAACGCCGACCACGCACGCCGCGCAGACCGCCTGGCGAGCGAGGCGGCGCAGGTGGCCGGGCGCGGGGGCGCGGCCATGGCCGCGATGGAAGCGACGATGGGCCAGATCGATGCCGCCTCGCGGCGCATCGCCGAGATCATCACGGTGATTGATGGCATCGCCTTCCAGACCAACATCCTGGCCCTGAATGCCGCCGTCGAAGCGGCACGCGCCGGTGAGGACGGCCGCGGCTTCGCGGTGGTCGCCAGCGAGGTGCGCGCACTGGCACAGCGCTCGACGCTGGCGGCGGCGGAGATCAAGGGGCTGATCGAAGAATCGGTGGCCCGCGTGGCCGAAGGCAACGTACTGGCCGGCGATGCCGGGCGCACCATCCAGGACGTGGTTGCCTCGGTGACCGAACTGGGCGGGCTGGTGGGCGAGATCGCCCATGCCTGCCAGGAACAGGCGGCGGGCATCGAACTGGTCAACCAGAGCATCGTGCAGATGGATGGCGTGACCCAGCAGAACGCCGCGCTGGTGGAAGAGGCGTCCGCTTCGGCCCGTTCCATGAGCGAACAGGCGCACGCGTTGCAGGACGCTGCCGGCCGCTTCGTGCTGCAGCGGCGCCCGGCATTGGCCCCGGCGTAAGGGCAGCCGGGGTTAGGAGGCGGTGGTGCCGGCTACCGCCTTCCACCGGCGGACTTTGCCGCAGCGGGCGGGACGCGGACTGCGACGGGATGCGCAACGAAATCGTAACAATTCGGGCGATAATGGGCGCTTGCGCAGTGGTTCCCCCTCTACCGCCCGGCTTGCGCAGGCCGCCCGGACGTCTCCCAAGAGCTTTCGATGCCTTCCCATATCGCTTCCCGTCGTTCGACGGGCATGTCGTCTTCCTCGCTTTCCTTCCGCCGCCATCCGCTGGCCCTGGCCTGTGCCGGCCTGGCTCTGGCCGCCAGCTTCGGCGCCGCCGCGCAGGACAGCGCACCGACCCCGACCGGCCTGGACACGATCACCGTGACCGCCGAACACCGTGAGCAGAACCTGCAGGAAGTGCCGGTGTCGGTGGGCGTGGTGCAGGGCGAGCGCATGCGCGATTTCACCGCTGGCGGCGATGACACCCTGCTGGCGCTGTCCGGCCGCGTGCCCAGCCTGTATGCGGAAACCACCACCGGTCGCATCTTCCCGCGCTTCTACATCCGCGGCCTGGGCAACATCGATTTCTACCTGGGTGCCTCGCAGCCGGTGTCGATCATCCAGGACGACGTGGTGCTGGAACACGTGGTGCTGAAGTCCAACCCGGTCTACGACGTGGACCAGGTGGAAGTGCTGCGCGGCCCGCAGGGCTCGCTGTTCGGCCGCAACACCACCGCCGGCATCGTCAAGTTCGACACCCTGAAGCCGACCGATGAGTACACCGGCCGGGTCAGCGCCAGCTACGCCACCTACAACAGCGTGTCGGTCGATGGCGGCTTCGGTGGCCCGATCAACGACATCGCCTCGTTCCGCGTGTCGGCGCTGTACCAGCACCGCGATGACTACGTGGACAACACCTACCGTGGCCCCAGCGCCGACGGCACGGTCAGCCCGAAGAAGAACGCCATGGGCGGCTTCGATGACCGCAACGTGCGTGCGCAACTGCTGCTCAAGCCCAGCGACCAGTTCTCGATCCTGGCTTCGGCCCACGCCCGCGATTACGACGGCACCTCGACCCTGTTCCTGCGCGGTGCGCTGACCAAGGGCTCGAACCAGACCGACGTGCCGCGCGACAAGGTGGCCTACGACGAAGCCGACAACAACCCGCAGGCCTACAAGACCTACGGCGGTTCGGTGAAGGCGATCTACGATTTCGGCGCGGTCGATTTCACCTCCATCACCGCCTACGAAACCACCTCCGGCTACAGCCGTGGCGACACCGACGGCGGCGCGGCGGCAGACTTCCCGTTCAATGGCGTGGCCAACGGCTACGGTCAGTCGATGGGGCAGATCCGTGACCTGGACCAGTGGACCCAGGAATTCCGCCTGGCCAGCCACGATGACAGCGCCCTGCAGTGGCAGGCCGGTGCGTTCTACTTCAACGGCAGCGATACCACCGATTTCTACCAGCGCGGCTGGTTCCTGCAGGGCGCGGCGCGCAACCCGAACAACTGGGTGCGCCTGCGCAACAAGAACACCTCGTGGGCCGGTTTTGGCCAGCTCAGCTACGCCTTCACCGACAAGTTCAGCGTGACCGCTGGTCTGCGCCAGACCCGCGACGAGAAGCACACGCGCCTGCTGAAGACCGCCGACACCGCCGCCGGCGTGGTGACCTACAAGGGCCGTACGGACGTGAAGATGTCCGATACCACCCCGAGCTGGGACGTCAGCGCGATGTACCAGTTCAACCCGAACGTGAGCGTCTACGCCAAGGTTGCACGTGGCTTCCGCGGCCCGACCATCCAGGGCCGCTCGGCCGTGTTCAACGCTGATTTCACCACCGCCGACTCGGAGACCATCCTGTCCTGGGAAGCCGGCGTGAAGAGCAGCCTGTGGGACAACCGCCTGCGCCTGAATGCCACCGCGTTCACCTACACGGTCAACGACATCCAGCTCAACGGCAACGATTCGGACGGCAACGGCGTGCTGTTCAACGCCGACAAGGCCAAGGCCTACGGCTTCGAAGCAGACATGGAACTGCGCCCGGTTCCGAACCTGACCCTGAGCGCCGGTGTCAGCCTGCTGCACAGCGAGATCCAGGACAAGCGCGTGTATGCGCAGGTCTGCGGCCTGAACGGCCAGGTGGTGTGCACGGTGAACGACCCGACCATCAAGGTCGGCGCCAACACCTTTGCCCAGATCGATGGCAACCCGCTGCCCAACGCGCCGAAGTACAACATCAACTTCGCCGCGCGTTACGACATGCCGGTCAGCGACGCGGGCACGATGTTCGTGTCCACCGACTGGAACAAGCAGGGCTACACCAGCTTCGTGCTGTATGACAGCCAGGAGTTCAATTCCAAGGGTGATTTCGAAGGTGGCCTGAAGCTGGGTTACTCCGGCAACTACGGTGCCTACGAAGTGGCGCTGTTCGCGCGCAACATCACAAACGAAAAGAACCTGAAGGGTGTGATCGAAAACTACATGGCCGCGGTCTACAACGAACCGCGCACCGTGGGTGTTTCGTTGAACATGAACTGGTAAGGCCTGCTTGATCGGGTAACGAAAACGGCGCTCTTCGGAGCGCCGTTTTTGTTGCGTACCCTGGGGGGAGTTCAGGGCGTGGCGCTGACGCCCAGTCCCAGGGCCGGATCGGCAGGCGCGCTGGGCCCGAGCACCTGCAGTTGCATCGCTTCCATCCGTTCCAACACTTTGCGTTGCTTCGCGTTGAGCCCCTGCGAGGTGATCGCGATGTGCTTGCGTGCGGCGTCCAGCGGGGCTGGCTGGTAGTGCACGGTAAAACGTCGCAGGGCGCAGCCGGTTACGTTCTGGACGGGCGCGCAGTCGCTCCCGTTGAAATCGACATCACCATCGCCGGCAACGATGAACGGGCTCAGCAGGATCTGCCCTTCGCGCGCGGTGAAGGCCAGCGGCGCATGGGCCTTGGCGATGACCGCCTGGATGCGCACGGCCGGGATGGTATCGGGAACGATCCGGTCTTCCCAGAACCCTTCCCTGGCTTCCGAGGTCTGGTAGTTCTGCGTGCCCCAGGACATGCAGTTGCCCGACGCGACGTGCACGGAGGTACACACCTGCCGGGAGTGCTGGTCGGTTGCCGTGTAGGGCGGCACCCAGACCTTCTTCCACGAATAGAAGCGATAGTCCACGTCGGCCAGGCGGGTAGCGCCGATGTCCTTGGAGACCTCGTCCTTGTCGCCCAATGGCTTCAGCTTGGCCACCCGGGTGTTCAGTCGATAGTTTTCCGCGCCATTGAGCAGGTAGGTGCCCGGCGGGATCAGATGGACTTCGAACACGTCCATCAGCACCGTGCGCTGCGGGCCGGTTTCCAGTTCGTTGGTATTGAACAGCTGCACATAGCCCTGCGAGGGAACGTCCTTGTGCTGCCAGGACACGCGCGCGGAGAAGCCGGGCAGGTCGGTCGAGCGGCGGCCCAGATGGAAGCCGGTGATGGGAGAGCCGACACCGGGTCCGCCGGTGTGCACGACATACGGGGCCGGCACCAGGACGGCAACCAGACCGTCGCGGGTGGCGCCATCAATGATGTCCACCAGCTTGGCCCTGTTTTCCTTTTCCTGCCCGTAGGTTGGCCGCGTCGCGCTGCTGGCCATGGCGGGCGCTGCCAGCAGCAGGGCACACGCTGCTGCGATCTTCAGGGGATTCATTGACGTCTCCTTGTCTGCACGGCGCAACCCTAGCACGGCGCCTGCGGCACGGCGGTGCAGGGCGGCCTTGCATGCTAGGCTGCCGCGCTGTGTTGAACGGACTTCGACCATGATCCAGACGCTGTACCAGCAGTATGCCGATGCTCGCGCCGCCGAGACCCTGATTGAACAATGCCGGGCGCAGGTGGTGCGCTGGCGTTGGGCCAGCGGCGACATGGCGCATGACGCGCCGTTCATGGCCGAAAAGTATGGCGTGCGCCGCAGTCGCTGGCTGGACGATGCCAAGGCGGACCCGGATGCGCATGTGCACCATGGTTTCGACGCGCAGGAGCGCATCGTGCTTGCCGTGGCTGACAACGGGGCCAGGACCACGGTGTGGCTGCACGGCACCGAGCAGCGGCACAGCCTGAGCTTCTACCGCGGTGGACGCATTGCCTCGGCCCGCGCCTGGCACGAACCCCGCGGGCGGCTGCAGAGCAGTGAGCTGACCGTTGGCCATCGCGGTCACGACAGCACGTATCACTGGGACGGCGAAGTGCTGCTGCGCGTGGTGGTGCGCAACTGGGGGGACGAGCGCCCGAGCTGGTGGTGCCAGGATGTCTACAGCTACGATGAGGCCGGCGCCCTGGACCGTATCGAACTGCAGTATCTGCATGAAGACGGCACACCCACCGGCAGCCAGCGCCTGCAGTACCAGCGCCCGCGCCGCGGCGAAACCCTGGCCGCCGCCGCTGCCGATGTGGAGCGCCGGCTGATGCAGGCCATCGCCACGCAGCTGCCGCTGATTCCACGCGACGAGCCGCTGTATTGCCTGCTGCTGTGCTTCACCGATGGCGATTTCAGTTCGGCCTGGCCACCGTTCATCACCTGGGGGCGCCAGTCCTACCGGCAGGCGGTGCTTGAACGCGGTGAGGACGTTGCCTACTACCTGTGGGCACCGGACGAGATGCGTGCCGGCCAGCGCGACGACGATGAGTGCTGGTTCGACGATCCGGCCCTGCTGGACGCGTGCAAGCGCCATGGCCGGTTGATGGAGATGCGCGGCAGTACCACCTCGGCGATGCGCCTGCTCACGCGGGTGGCGGCGTGGCTGGATGCGCCGGAACAGCGCGCCCACCTGCACACCACCGAGGACTTCGTGGTGGCGGTGGCCGACAACACCGGCGCGGTGGACCCGCTGCCGGCGATGCGCAAGGCGATCGGTGCGCAGCGCTGGGCGCGCCTGAAGGCGGCCGGCTACGTGTGATAGGGGAGTGCCGCGCCGGTCAGGCGCGGCGGCCTGTCATGCTGGCAGCAAGGCCTGCAGGCGTGCTTCCAGTTCCTGCTGGCGCCAGCCGGCCAGCGCGGCCGGCCACTGGCGGCGTTCCAGATAGCTTTCCAGGTGCTTGCGCGAGGCCAGCACGCCGTCGGCCAGGCCCAGCTCGCGGCTGCGCTCGGCCACCGCATCCTGCAGCTTCTTGATGGTCTTCTTGTCGGCGTCGGTGGCCTGCACGGCCAGCGGTGCTTCGGCCTCATCGGGCAGCGGCGTTTCCAGCGCCTGCCACACGGCGGCGGTGAGCTTGCGCGGGGCTTTCGGGAACTGCTCGAACAGCTTGCCCAGCGCGGCCAGGTCGGCCGGCGGGGTGCGTGCCAGGGTGGCGGCCAGTTCGTTGTCCAGGATCCAGCTGCGCGGGCGGTCGCTGCTGCGGGCCTGGCCGTCGCGCCAGCGCAGCAGGCGCAGCAGGCGGCGCTGGGCGGCCGCGTCGAGGAACTGTGCCGCGCGCATGCCCAGGTGCGGCCAACGGTCTTCATCGTTGGCAACGTTGGCCAGCAGACGTTCGGCATCGTCCTGCAGCCACTGGCGGCGGCCCAGCGCCTGCAGCTTGGCTTCGATCGCATCGTGCAGGGCAAACAGATGCTCGACGTCGTCGGCGGCGTACTGCAACTGCGATTCAGACAGCGGACGGCGCATCCAGTCCGAGCGCGTTTCGCCCTTGGCCAGCGTTACCCCGGTAATTTCCTGCACCAGTTTCTGGTAGCCCATGCCACCGCCGATACCGGCCAGCGCCGCGCCGATCTGGGTGTCGAACAAGGGCCGGGGCAGCACGCCGCAGGTCCACTTGAAGGCCACCAGGTCTTCGCTGGCGCTGTGCATGACCTTGATGATCGATTCATCGGTCAGCCACGGTGCCAGCGCTTCGGGCATGCCGGGAATCAGCGGATCGATCAACAGGATGTCGTTGCCCACGGCCATCTGCACCAGAGCCAGCTGCGGCCAGAAGGTGCGTTCGCGGATGAATTCGGTGTCCAGGCCGATACGGGCCGGGCGCTGCTGGCGGTAGGCGTCCAGCTCGGCGGGGGTGGTGATCCAGATTGCCACGGGTGGGGGCCTGCTACTCGGGTTTGCTCAGGCAGGGGAGAATAGCCTAACGTCGGTGCGCACCCGTACCGAAGGAGCCTCCGTTTGCGTTTTGCCCTGCCGATTGCGCTGTGTACCGCCTTGGGCCTGGCCCTGGCCGCGTGTACGCCGTCGCCGCCTGCAAGCCCATCGGCCGGCGAACCGGAACGGCCGCGGCCCAAGGTGGACGACACGGCTGCTGCGGCGGCGACGGGCACGGTGACCATTGCCGGCGAGGATGCCAGCGAGGACGTGCAGCGCTGGACCCCGGCACGGGTGGATCGGCAGGGGCGGACGCTGGCGCAGCTGCGCCGTGCCGCCGAACAGGCGTTCAGCGACGGGAGGCTGTACGAGGACGCCGAGGCGGCCATTCCGCTGTGGCTGGCGGTGCAGGAAGAAGCCCCGGACGACCGCGCGGCCCGCGCCGGTCTGCAGCGTGCCCGGCAGCGCCTGCAGCAGCAGGCCGACGCCCTGCTGGCGCGGCCGCTGCAGCAGCGCGAGGCACTGGCCGAGGCAGGGCGGCAGGCGCTGGTGCTGCTGACCCTGGCACCCAACGAGCCGAAGGTGCGCGCGCTGCAGAGCCGGGTGGAGACCGCCCAGCGCGTGGTGGCCTACAACCGCTCGGGCGAGGAGGATCTGCGCGCCGGTCGGGTGGGCGAGGACGGTGACGGGGCCATTCCGGCGTTCCGTGAGGCGCTGGCACTGGATGCCAACAACCGCCGTGCCCGGCAGGGCCTGGCCGCCGCCGAAAGCGCGCTGATCCGGCGCGCCGAAGACGCCGCACGCAGCCGCGATTTTGCTTCCGCCGGGGCCTGGCTGGCCGAAGCCAGCAAGGTGCGGGATTCGTCGCCGACCATCGCCGACGCGTTCGAACGCATCGAGCAGATCCGTGCAGCGACCCTGGTGCAGTTGCGTGACGGCGGGCTGCGCGACCTGGAAACGCCGCAGGGACTGAAGTCGGCCCGTGAAAAGCTGGCCGAGGCCTTGCGCATCGCCTTGCCGGGCGATGCCGTGGTGGCGCAATTGCGCGAACGCATCGACCTGGCCACCCACTACGGCAGTTTCCGCCCAGGGCAGGTGTTCAGCGACCCCCTGCGCGATGGCGGGCGCGGGCCGCAGATGATCGTGGTGCCGCATGGCGGCTTCCAGATGGGCGCCGGTGACACCGAACCGGGCGCCAGCGACGCCGAGCGACCGTCACACTACGTGCGGTTTGAACGTGGCTTTGCCATGGCGATCACTGAAGTGACCGTCGCCGATTTCGAGCGTTTCGTGAAGGCCACCAGCGCGCGCCCGCGTGCGACCCGTCGCGGCCACTCGGTGGTGTATGACGAGCGCAGCGGCAACTTCATCCGCCGCAGCGGCGTGGACTGGCGCTCGGACTACGATGGCAGTCGCGCGATGGGCAATTCGCCGGTGATGCACGTGAGCGTGCGCGATGCGGAAAACTACGCCACCTGGCTGTCCGAGCAGACCGGCCGCGCCTACCGCCTGCCCAGCGAAGCCGAGTTCGAGTACGCCCTGCGGGCCGGCGGCAGTGGCCGCTACCCCTGGGGGGATGCCGGTCTGCCGCCTGCGGGCAGCGGCAACTACACCGGCAGCCAGGATGTTTCCCCGTCGGGCCGGCACTGGCACAACGCCTTCGTGGGCTATGGCGATGGCTGGTGGGGGCCGGCGCTGGTGGGCAGCTTCCAGGCCAATGCCTTCGGCCTGCACGACATGGGCGGCAACCTGAGCGAATGGGTGGCCGATTGCTGGCATTCCAGCTACCGCCGCGCCCCGTCCGATGGCGTGGCCTGGTACAACCCTGGCTGCCGTTCGCGGGTGATCCGTGGCGGCAACTGGGCCAACGCGCCCGAGCAGACCCGTGCGGCGTGGCGGCAATCCCAGGATTCAGACACCACCAACGCCCGCATCGGCTTCCGCCTGGTGCGCGGCATCTGATGCGCCTGTTTCACCCCGCGCAGGCGGCGGCGCACTAAGATTGCAGCGTGCCCGCCGGCCGGCGGGGTCCGCCGGAAGACCTGCCGATGCGCAACGATCCCTTTTCCCGCTCGCCGCAACAGGGTTCGCCACGGCGCGGCCTGTTCGGCAACATCCGCTGGTGGGTACTGCTGTTGGCCGCCGGCTATGCAGCGTACTACTGGTTTTCCAACCGAACGGTGGACCCGTACACCGGCGAGAAGGTGCTGATCGACAGCAGCCTGGATGCCAGCGAAGAACGTGCGTTGGGCTTGCAGGCCTACCAGCAGATCCTGGCGCAGGAACGGCCACTGGACCCCAACGCGCAGATCTCACGCGATGTGCGCGCCATCGCCCAGCGCCTGATCGCCAAGGTGGATGTGGTGGAAACCGCGCTGGCGCAGGAACATGGGTTGCAGCCGGGGCACTTTTCCCGCGATTTCGAGTGGGAAGTGAACGTGATTCCCAGTGACCAGGCCAACGCCTTCTGCCTGCCCGGCGGCAAGATGGCCGTGTACACCGGGCTGGTGCCGGTGGCGCGTACGACCGATGCCATGGCGGTGGTGATGGGGCACGAGATCGCCCATGCGCTGCTGCGCCATGGTGCACAGCGCATGGCCCAGCAGAAGCTGACCCAGATCGGGCAGATGGCCGGTGCGGCCAGTGGCATGGATGCGCAGCAGCAACAGATGATGATGTCGGCGATGGGTTACGGCTATCTGTTGCCGTACGCGCGCAGCCACGAGACGCAGGCCGATGAAGTGGGTCTGATGTTGGCGGCGGCGGCGTGTTTCGACCCGCGCGAGGCGATTCCCCTGTGGCAGCGCATGGGGCAGGCCAGTGGTGGCCAGTCGCCGCCGGAGTTTTCGTCGACCCATCCCAATCCCGGCACCCGCATCCAGAACCTGCAGGCGCTGATGCCCAAGGCCCTCGAGTACCGGCAGAAATTCTGCGAGCAGGCGCGGTAGGGGGTGGTCGGCAGGGCTTGCAGCCTGCACCTGCTTGGATCAACGGCAACGGCAACGGCAACGTCAAAGGCAACGTCAAAGGCGGGTTTCCCGGGGATGGCGGGGCGGTGTCGGATTGCGGGGGCGCCGCAAGTACGTCCTTGTAGGCTTGGCAGCCGCATCCATGCGGCTGACACCCCGCACTCCGACACCGCCCCACCTCTGACAGATCGCCGCGGTCTGTCGGAACGGCATTCTGCTCTGGTAGGTGTCGACCTTGGTCGACACAGTAGATCCACGCGATGCGTGGATGATTCATTCGACATCTGACAGACGTGTCGACCAAGGTCGACACCTACCCACAGCCGTCTTCGACACGGCGTTCTGCTCTGGTAGGTGTCGACCTTGGTCGACACAATAGATCCACACGATGCGTGGATGATTCATTCGACATCTGACAGGCGTGTCGACCAAGGTCGACACCTACCCACAGCCGCCTTCGACACGGTGTTCTGCTCTGGTAGGTGTCGACCTTGGTCGACACAGTAGATCCACACGATGCGTGGATGATTCATTCGACATCTGACAGACGTGTCGACCAAGGTCGACACCTACCCACAGCCGCCTTCGACACGGCGTTCTGCTCTGGTAGGTGTCGACCTTGGTCGACACAGTAGAGCTACGCCATGCGTGGATGAAGTTGTCAGACACCGAAAAGAATGCGGGGTCAGAGCCCGTTGCTATGCAACGGGATCCGACCCCGCCCCGCCATCCCACGGAATGCAGGCTCTTGACGTTGACGTTGACGTTGACGTTGACGTTGCTTCAGTCGAGCATGGCTCGACTCTACAGGGGTGCAGGGCGCAGCCCTGCCGAACAACCCCTCACTTGACCTGTACGTCGATCACGCCGTCACCCACGCGGGCCCGCAGGGCATCGCCCGGCTGCACCTGGTCGATGTGCCGCACCAGTGCGCCATCGTCGGCACGGGTCAGGATGCTGTAGCCGCGCGCCACGGTGGCCAGCGGACTGACTGCTTCCAGTGATCGCGCCAGCCCGCGCAGGCGCAGGGCATCGCGTTCCAGCAGCCGCTGCAACGCGGCCTGCGGACGCCCGCGCAGTACGATCAGGCGCCGCTGCATCTCGTCCAGCTGGCGTTGCGGGTGGTGCGCACGCAGCACGGCCGCGGCATGGCGCAGGCGCGCCGCACGACGCTCCTGCTGTTGATTGAACGCGGCATGCAGGCGTCGGCCCAGATCCGCCTGGCGGCGGCGCAGCAGGTCCAGTCGCGCCTGCGGGCTCTGCGCGTTCAGACGCAGCAACGCACGGTCGGCGCGCTGCATCGCCTGCTGCATCGTATGCCGCTGCAGCTGCACCATGCGCGCCGCGCTGCGGCGCAGGCGCAGGGCCAGTTCGCGCTGGTCCGGCACCAGCAGTTCGGCGGCCACCGACGGTGTGGGTGCGCGCAGGTCGGCAGCGAAATCGCTGAGGCTGAAGTCGGTTTCGTGGCCGACGGCCGAGACCACTGGCGTGCCGCTGGCAGCGATCGCGCGGGCCAGCGCCTCGTCGTTGAAGGCCCACAGGTCTTCCAGTGAACCACCACCACGGGTGAGCAGGATCACGTCGTAGCGGCCGCTGGCATCGGCGGCCTGCAGCAATCGGGTGATCTGCGCGGCAGCACTGCTGCCCTGTACCAGGGTCGGCAGCAGATCCACTTCCAGCAGCGGGAAGCGCCGCGCCAGCACACTCAGCACGTCGCGCACGGCGGCACCGGTGGGTGAGGTGATCACCGCCAGGCGTTGCACGTGCGCAGGCATGGGCCGCTTGCGCGCGGGGTCGAACAGCCCCTCGGCCTGCAGCCGTGCCTTCAGTTCCTCGAACGCGCGGCGCAGGGCGCCTTCTCCCGCCTCTTCCATATGGTCGAGCACCATCTGGTACTCACCACGCGCGTCATACAGTGTCACCTTGCCGCGCACCAGCACGCGCATGCCCTCGCGTGGCACGAACTTCAGGTACTGCGCCTTCATCCGGAACATGGCGGCACGCAGCTGCGCGCGTGCATCCTTCAGGGTGAAGTACAGGTGCCCGGAGGCGGGGCGGGCCACGCTGCCCAGTTCTGCTTCCACCCAGATGGCCGGGAAACTGCCTTCCAGCAGGTCGCGGGCCAGCGTGTTGAGCTGGCTGGGGGTGAGGATGTCGTTGTTGCGAGATTGCATGGATGCGGCGCGTGGCGGGTGGAACGGGGGCTCAGGATCGCACGTCAGGCTGCGCCGTGCTGGGCCAGGGCCCACTGCACGTGCTCGCGCACCACGGGCGAGGGATCGTTGGCGCGGGTATGCAGCGCGGCCAGTGCCTCGGCCGATGCCGGCGCATTGCCCAGCGCCACGGCAATATTGCGCAGCCAGCGTTCATGGCCGCTGCGGCGGATCGGGCTGCCCTCGGTACGGCGCAGGAACTCCGCTTCGTCCCACGCGAACAGCTGGTCCAGGCGCGCGGTATCCAGGTTGTTGCGCGCGCGGAAATCGGCCTCGTCGGTGCGCTTGGCGAACTTGTTCCAGGGGCAGACCAGCTGGCAGTCATCGCAACCATAGATGCGGTTGCCGATCAGCGGCCGCATGTCTTCGGGAATCGCGCCGTCGTGCTCGATGGTCAGGTAGGAAATGCAGCGGCGTGCATCCAGTCGATGCGGCGCGGTGATGGCCTGGGTGGGGCACACATCGATACAGCGCGTGCAGGTGCCGCAGTGCGCGGTGGCCGCTGCATCGATCGGCAGCGGAATGTCGATGTAGATTTCGCCGATGAAGAACCACGAGCCGCCATGGCGATCGATCAGACAGGTGTGCTTGCCGATCCAGCCCAGCCCGGCGTTGCGTGCCAGCGCACGTTCCAGCACCGGTGCGGAATCGACGAAGACGCGGTAGCCCAGCGGGGCGACTTCGTCGTTGATCTGTGTGGCCAGCTTCTGCAGCCGGTTGCGCATCAGCTTGTGGTAATCGCGGCCCAGCGCGTAGCGCGCCACGTAGGCGCGGCCGGGATCGGCCAAGGTCGCCCAGGCTTCGGTGTCGTCCTTGTGGCTGTAATCCATGCCCACCGAAATCACCCGCACGGTGCCGGGCAACAGTTCAGCGGGGCGGGCGCGCAGCGTGCCGTGGCGGGCCATCCAGTCCATGGTGCCGTACAGGCCCTGGCCCAGCCAATCGGCCAGGTGCGCTTCATCCTCGCCCAGCTCGATGCCGGCAATGCCGCAGCGCTGGAAGCCGTGCGCGCGCGCCAGATCGCGGATGCGCTGCACGGCCAGGGCCGGATCGAGGGGGGCAGGGGCAGGGGACATGCGCACCAGTATAAAATCTCCGCATGGCCAACCTTGCCGATCTGTTCGATTCCGCTGCCGCGCGTGCGCTCGATGCGCAGGCGTCGGCGCTCGCCGGCGATGGCGGCTGGGAGCTGATGGCCCAGGCCGGGCTGGCCGCCTGGCAGCGCCTGTTGCGGCACTGGCCGCAGGCGCTGCACGTGGGCGTGGTGGTGGGCAGTGGCAACAATGGCGGCGATGGCCTGGTGCTGGCCCGCCATGCGCAGCTGGCCGGGCGCCGGGTGAGCGTGCTGACCCAGCCGGGCAGACCGCCGGGCACCCCGCTGGCACGGCGCGCCGCATCGGATTTCAAGTCCGTCGGGGGCGCCCTGGCCGAGTTCGACGGAACGCTGCCCGACGCCGATGTCTGGGTGGACGCCCTGTTCGGCCTGGGCTTCGACCGTGCGCCGGAAGGCGTGGCCAAGGCGCTGATCGACGCGTTGAACGCGCAGGGCTCACCGGTGCTGGCGCTGGATGTGCCCAGCGGCGTGGACGCCGAACGCGGCAGCGTGCCCGGTGTCGCGGTACATGCCACGTTGACGCTGCAGTTCATCGTGCCGCATCGCGGTCTGTATACCGGCAGCGCACTGGAGCATGTGGGCGAACACGCCCTGGCGGCGCTGCAGTTGCCCAAGGCGGCCTGGCAGGGCGTGGAAGCGGCCGCTGAATGTTGGACGGGTGATCGCCTGGCGGCACTGCTGCCGCCCCGACGGGCCAACACGCACAAGGGGGAATCGGGCCACGTCCTGTGCGTGGGCGGTAATCACGGCAGTGGCGGCGCCATCGCCCTGGCCGCCGAAGCCGCCCTGCGCGCGGGTGCGGGCTTGTTGAGCATCGGCACGCGTCGTGATCACGTGGGCCCGTTGCTGGCCCGTCTGCCCGAAGCCATGGCCCATGCGCTTGAAGACGGTGACGCGCTGCCGGCGCTGCTGGGCCGGGCCGGCGTGGTGGCGATCGGTCCGGGCCTGGGCCAGGACGATTGGGCGCGCGCGCTGTTTGCGCGGGTAACGGTCTGCGGCAAGCCGCTGGTGATCGACGCTGATGCCCTGAACCTGCTGGCCCAGGACCCGCACGGCATTGCCGACGCCATCCTGACCCCGCACCCCGGCGAAGCAGCCCGCCTGCTGGAAACCACTACCGCGGCCATCCAGGCCGACCGTGCCGGCAGTGCGCAGGCACTGGCGCAGCGTTATCACGCCGTGGTGGTGCTGAAGGGCGCCGGCAGCATTGTTGCTGCGCCGGGGCAGACGCCGCGCCTGATCGCCGCGGGCAACCCCGGCATGGCCGTGGGTGGCATGGGCGACCTGCTGACCGGCATCATTGCCAGCCTGCGCGCGCAGGGCCTGTCCGCCTTCGACGCGGCGGCCGCTGGCGCGCTCCTGCACGCCCTGGCCGGCGATGCCGCGGCGGCCGATGGTGCGCGCGGCCTGCTTCCTACTGATCTGCTGGCGCCCCTGCGGCGGCTGGCCAACCCGGAACACCCCCGATGACTGAATTCTTCCTGGCCGATCCCGAGGCCACCGACCTGCTGGGCCAGTGGCTGGCCGCGACCCGTCCGCCGCAGGCGGTGGTTGAACTGCGTGGCGACCTGGGGGCGGGCAAATCCACCACCGCGCGCGCGCTGCTGCGTGCACTGGGCGTGCAGGGGGCCATCCGCAGCCCGACCTACACCCTGATCGAGCGCTATCCGCTGGCCAGCGGTGGCGAGGCCTGGCACCTGGACCTGTATCGCATCGGCCAGGCCGGCGAGCTGGATTTCCTGGGATTGGACGAGGGCAGTGCGGTGCTGTGGCTGGTGGAATGGCCCGAGCGCGGCGCTGGTGCGCTGCCGCCCACCGACCTGGTGGTGGCGCTGGACATCGAAGGCCATGGCCGGCGCGTCCGTCTCACTGGCGCCAGCGACGCAGGCCGGGAATGGCTGGATCGGCTTCCCGATGGGGGCGACTTGCAGGCCATTTCTGTCGCCTGACGAGAACAAACATCGGCAGGTTACGGATTATTAAGGAAAAAGGTGTTGCATTCCGTTCAGCGCGGTGATTGAATCCTGAGCCATGCGCCTGGGGAACCGTCTCATCGCCATCTGTGCCGCCGTCGGACTGGGTCTGACGAGCGCGGCTGCGTGGGCGGGCGAGGTTCGCCAGGTGGTGCTGAACACCGGTTCGACCGGCACCCGCGCCGAGATCGCGCTGGTTGGCAGTGGCGGCTACAAGACCCTGTCGCTGTCCTCGCCGAACCGGCTGGTGGTCGATTTCCCCGACTCCAGCGCGGTGCGCAACCTGAAGATGCCGGCGGCGCAGGGCGTGGTTACGGCTGTGCGTACCGGCCAGCCGGTGCCCGGCACCTTCCGCGTCGTCTTCGACCTGGCCGAATCGGTCGCGCCGTTCCGCCCGCAGATGCAGCGCGAAGGCAATGAATCCAAGCTGGTGATCGAGTGGCCCGGTGACGGCGCGGCACCGCTTGCCAGTGCGCCGGCCGCGCAGCCCCCCGTTGCCAGCCCGGCGCCCGCGCCCACGCTGGCGGCGCAGAGCGCGCAGACCCGCGGTGATGCCGCCCGCGCTACCGCGCTGCTGACCGCGCAGGTGCAGCAGCAGGCCAGCGCCAGCGCGGCGGCTCCGGTGGCACCGGCGCCCGCACCCACGACCACTCCGGCACAGGTAGCTGCAGCGGGCACCGTGGCCGCCAGTACACCGCCTGCCGGTTCCCCGGCCGCCATTCTGGCCGGGCAGCCGACCCGCGCCGTGGTCAGTACGCCGGCCGCACCGGCGCCGACGCCCGCAGCCCCCACCGAGGCGCCGCGCCCGGCCATGCCCAGCGATGCCTCGCGTATCCGCATGCAGCCCGGTATGCGCCATTTGGTGGTGGCGATCGACCCGGGGCACGGTGGCCAGGATCCGGGCGCGATCGGCCCGACCGGCAAGCGCGAAAAGGACGTGACCCTGGCGGTTGCGCGTGAACTGGCGCGCCAGGTCAACGCAACGCCGGGCCTGAAGGCCTTCCTGACCCGCGACAGCGACGTCTTCATCCCGCTGCCGATGCGTGCGCAGAAGGCGCGTGCGAACAAGGCCGACATTTTCATCTCGATCCACGCCGACGCCGCGGAAAACCGCTCGGCCACCGGTTCGTCGGTGTACGTGCTGTCCACCAAGGGCGCGTCCTCGCAGCGTGCGCGTTGGCTGGCAGACAAGGAAAACGCGGCCGACCTGGTCGGCGGAGTGCGCCTGCAGCAGACCGAAGGCACCCTGGCCAACGTACTGCTGGACCTCGCCCAGAGTGGCTACATGAAGGCATCCGAAGACGCGGCCGGGCACGTGCTGGGCGGGTTGAAGCGGATCGGCAACAACCACAAGCCGAACATCGAGCGGGCCAACTTCGCGGTGCTGCGCACCTCGGACATGCCGGCCATGCTGGTGGAAACGGCCTTCATCTCCAACCCGGACGAAGAGCGCCGCCTGATCGACCCGGCGTACCAGCGCAAGGTTGCCGGCGCCGTGCTGGATGGCGTGCACACCTTCTTCAGCCGCCAGCCGCCGCCGGGCACGCTGTACGCCGCCCGTGCCCAGGCCGAGATCGACGCCGCGGCCACCATGGCCGGCGGCAGCAAGTAACCCGCCGAAGGCGGGTTTCTGCTTTCTGTAGAGTCGAGCCGCGCTCGACTGGACCTTACCGGCAACCCGTCAGTCGAGCATGGCTCGACTCTACCCATGGCGGCTCCGTTATCATCGCTGGATGAAGTCTGATGCTCATCCGCGCCCGATCCGGCCGTTGCCGGAAATCCTGATCAACCAGATCGCCGCCGGCGAAGTGGTCGAACGCCCTGCGTCGGTCGTGAAGGAACTTGTCGAGAACGCCATCGATGCCGGCGCCAGCCGCGTCGACATCGATCTGGAAGAGGGCGGCGTGCGCCTGATCCGCATCCGCGACAACGGCAGCGGCATCGCGCCGGAACAGTTGCCGCTGGCGGTATCGCGGCACGCCACCAGCAAGATCGCCGATCTGGACGATCTGGAATCGGTGGCCACGCTGGGCTTCCGCGGCGAAGCACTGCCGTCCATCGCCTCGGTCAGCCGCTTCACCCTGGCCTCGCGCCGCGCGCATGACGAACACGGTTCGGCGCTGCAGATCGAAGGCGGCAAGATCGGTGAAGTGACCCCGCGCGCGCATGCGCCGGGCACCACGGTGGAAGTGCGCGAGCTGTTCTACAACGTGCCGGCACGGCGCAAGTTCCTGCGCGCCGAGCGCACCGAACTGGGTCATATCGAAGAGTGGCTGCGTTCGCTGGCGCTGGCACGGCCCGATGTCGAGCTGCGCGTGTCGCACAACGGCAAGGCATCGCGGCGCTACAAACCGGGTGATCTGTACTCCGATACGCGGTTGGCGGAAACGCTGGGCGAGGATTTCGCCACCCAGGCGGTGCGCGTGGACCACAGCGGTGCCGGCCTGCGCCTGCACGGCTGGATCGCCCAGCCGCATTATTCGCGGGCCAGCGCCGACCAGCAGTATCTGTACGTGAACGGCCGTTCGGTGCGTGACCGCAGCGTGGCGCACGCGGTGAAGATGGCCTACGGCGATGTGCTGTATCACGGCCGCCAGCCGGCGTATGTGCTGTTCCTGGAACTGGACCCGACCCGGGTGGACGTGAACGTGCATCCGGCCAAGCACGAAGTGCGCTTCCGTGATTCGCGGCTGGTGCACGATTTCGTCTACCGCACGCTGAAGGACGCGCTGGCCGATACCCGCGCCGGCGTGTCCGCGCAGGAGATCGGTGCCGGTGCGGCCCACCCCGTAGACCCCGCGGGTGCGCCGGTGCCGTCCACTGCCGGGGCGTCGGGCTTTGGCCTGGTGCGCGGCCCCGCGCCCGGTTCGGGCGGTGGCGGTGGTGGTTTCTCCGGCTGGCGCCCGCAGCAGCCGCTGGGCCTGCAGGTGGCCGATGCGCCGGCCGCCTACGCGGCGCTGTATGCCAGCGCCGGTGCCGGTGAACGCAGCGGCGCGCTGCCGCCCATGCCGAGCGAGAACGGCCTGCCGGTAACCAGCGCCGATGCCGGCGTGCCGCCGCTGGGCTACGCCATCGCCCAGCTGCACGGCATCTACATCCTGGCCGAGAACGCCGAGGGCCTGATCGTGGTGGACATGCATGCCGCCCACGAGCGCATCGGCTACGAACGGCTGAAGAATGCGCACGATGGCATCGGCCTGCAGTCGCAGCCGTTGCTGGTGCCGATCACCCTGGCCGTCGGCGAGCGCGAGGCCGATACCGCGGAAACCGAATCCGAAACGCTGGCCGCGCTGGGGTTTGAAGTGACCCGTGCCGGCCCGGGTGCGCTGCATGTGCGCAGCATTCCGGCGTTGCTGGCCAATGCCGAGCCGGAGGGCCTGCTGCGCGACGTGCTGACCGATCTGCGCGAGCACGGTCAGAGCCGGCGCATTGCCAGTGCGCGTGACGAACTGCTGTCGACCATGGCCTGCCACGGCGCGGTGCGCGCCAACCGTCGCCTGACCGTGCCGGAAATGAACGCCTTGCTGCGCGACATGGAGATCACCGAGCGGTCCGGCCAGTGCAACCACGGTCGGCCGACCTGGGCCCGTTTTTCGCTGGCGGAGATCGACCGCTGGTTCCTGCGCGGCCGCTGAGCCGCGCTACCTGGAGGGGAGCATCCATGCGTTACTGGGGAGCGGGCGGCCTGCTGGTCGCCCTGGCGCTGGCAGCCTGCAGTCCGGCCCCTGCGCCGGTGCCGGCACAGACCGAAGATCCGGCCTTCGCCGCGCAACAGCAGCAGTGGCGTGTGCAGCGCTACCAGGATCTGGTGCGGCCCGATGGCTGGACCGCGCTGGTGGGCCTGCACTGGCTGCAGAACAAATCGCACTTCATCGGTAGCGGTGCCACCAGTGGCATCCGCCTGGCGGTGGGCCCGGCCAAGCTGGGCCTGCTGCGTCGTGAAGGCAGTCAATGGTGGTTCACCCCCGAAGCCGGCACCGACGTGACCCACGAGGGGCAGCCGGTGCGGGGCCGGATCCGCATGGACACCGACAAGGACGCGCAGCCCACGCTGCTGGCCTTCGATGGCGGCAAGGGCCAGTTGAGCCTGATCCGCCGTGGCCCGCGTGACGCGCTGCGGGTGAAGCACGCCGATGCGGCGGCCCGGCGCGATTTCGCCGGCCTGCAGTACTGGCCGGGCGGTACCCAGTGGCAGGTGCCGGCGCGGTTCATCGCCCACCCGGCGGGCAAGACCCTGCCCATCGTCGACATCACCGGCCTGACCACCGACATGCCCAATGCAGGGGCGGTGGAGTTCGAGCGTGATGGACGGCAATGGCGCCTTGAAGCCATCGGTGAACCGGGCCAGCCCCTGTTCCTGATCTTCGCCGACCGCACCAGCGGCCATGGCAGCTATCCGGCCGGCCGCTACCTGGACACCGCCGCGCCGGCCGCGAACGGCAGCCTGACCCTGGACTTCAACCACGCTTATAACCCGCCCTGTGCCTTCACCGCCTTCGCGACCTGTCCGCTGTCGCCGCCGGAAAACCGGATGGACCTGCGCGTGGATGCGGGCGAGAAGGCCTACCACCTGCCCCCGGGAGAGGGCTGACCATGTCGATCAGAACCCTGGTGCGAAGTGCTGCACTGTTGCTGGCCTGTGCCGTTGCGCCCCTGGCGGCCGCGCGCGGTGCGCCTGCCGAGAGCGGCGCCAGCAAGCCGCCGGTACCGCTGCTGTGGAAGGTGACCGGCGCCGGTGATGCGCGCCTGTACCTGCTCGGCTCGTTCCACCTGCTCACCGCGCAGGACTATCCGTTGTCGGCCGATGTCGAAAAGGCCTTCGACGCCTCGCAGCGCGTGGTGTTTGAACTGTCACCGGAAGACATGCAGTCGCCGCAGCTGGCCAGCCGCATGGTGCAGGCTGCCACCCGCACCGACGGCAGCGAGCTCAAGCGCGACCTGGACGAGGCGACCTGGCAGAAGCTGCAGGCGTTTGCGGCCAGCAACAACCTGCCGCTGGCGCAGTTGCAGGGCATGAAGGCCTGGTTCGTGGGCCTGACCATTTCGGTCGGGCAGATGCAGAAGATGGGCCTGGACCCGGCGCTGGGCCTGGACCGCCATTTCATGGAGCGCGCGCAGAAGACCGGGCGCAGGACCGCGGGCCTGGAAGACATCGATACCCAGATCAGCATGCTGGACGGCATGAGCGCCACCGAACAGCGGCAGATGCTGGCCGAGTCGCTGGACGAGGTGGCCAAGGGCGATGCGCAGGCACGCCAGCTGCACGATGCCTGGCGCCGCGGCGATGAGCGCCTGCTGTGGAACAAGATGGCCATGGAAATGCGCCAGCAGTACCCGCAGCTCTACCAGCGCATCAACACCGGCCGCAACGACGCCTGGGTGCCCAAGCTGGTGCCGTACCTGCAGGCCGGGCAGGGTGGCACCCTGGTGGTGGTGGGCGGGCTGCACCTGCTGGGCAGCGATGGCGTGGTGGAAAAGCTGAAGGCCAAGGGCTACAAGGTCGAGCGCGTGTGCACGGGGTGCAAGCGGTAGATCCACGCCACGCGTGGATGACGCGGCAACGACGGCTGCAACAAAAAAAACGGCGCGCCAGGGGCGCGCCGTTTTCGTTGCAGCCGATGGCCGGGCTCAGCGGCGGGTCTTGCCGCCGGTGCCGGTGCCGGTGCTGGCACCGCCCTCGTTCGGCTTGCTGCCAGTGCCGGTACCGGTGCCGCCCGGGCGCGGGCCGCCGAAGCCGGCGCCCATGTTGCGCTGGAATTCCTGCCACAGCTCCAGGTTGCGTTCGGTCAGCTGGTTCATCATCGCCCACGGGGTCTGCCCCAGCAGATTGCCCATCTGCTGGCGGAACTGCTGCTGCTGGTCCAGGAAGACCTGCATGCTGCGTTCCAGGTAGTTGCCCATGAAGCCCTGCAGCGAATCGCCATAGAAGCGGATCAGCTGGCTCAGCAGCTGGGTGGACAGCATCGGTTCGCCGTCCTGTTCCTGGTCGGCAATGATCTGCAGCAGCACCGAGCGGGTCAGGTCGTCGCCGCTCTTGGCGTCGCGGACCTCGAAATCCTCGCCATCCAGGATCAGCTGGCGCACGTCTTCGATGGTGATGTAGCTGGAAATCTCGGTGTCGTACAGACGACGATTCGGATACTTCTTGATGATGCGGGTCGCAGCCATGAAGCGGTACTCGTCACAGTAGATGTGCAGCATGGCGCAGTGCACAAGCCTTGGCAACCGCCCCAGCCCCCGCCGGGCTTGGCTTTGCACGCCGATCATGTTGCGCAGCAAGGGTTTGCGTGCTGCGCAGCATGGGCGCGCCGCGACCGCCCCGGAGCGGCGCGGCCGCCCGGGTTGCGCGGCTTACCAGCCCATGTGGTGGCCGCCGTTGATGTCCAGGTTGCTGCCGGTGATCCAGGCCGCCTCGTCGGCCACCAGGAACGACACGCCATAGGCGATTTCCTCCGGCTTGCCCAGGCGCCCGGTGGGAATGTCGGCAATGATCTTGGCGCGCACCTCTTCGGGCACGGCCATCACCATGTCGGTGGCCACGTAGCCCGGCGAAATGGTGTTGACGGTAATGCCGAAGCCGGCGTTCTCGCGTGCCAGCGAGATGGTGAAGCCGTGCATGCCGGCCTTGGCCGCGGCGTAGTTGGCCTGGCCGTACTGGCCCTTCAGGCCGTTGATCGAGCTGATCTGGATGACCCGGCCCCAGCCGCGGCGGCGCATGCCTTCGATCACCGGGCGGGTGACGTTGAACACCGAATTGAGGTTGGTGTTGATCACATCGTGCCACTGCTCGGCGCGCATGCGATGGAAAGTGGTATCGCGGGTGATGCCGGCGTTGTTGACCAGGATCTCGACCGGGCCCAGTTCGGCTTCCACCGCGCGCACCATGGCCTCGGCGCTGGCCGGGTCGGAGACATCGCCGGGGAAGATCGACACGTTGTAGCCGCGCGCAGTCATGGCCTGCTGCCAGGCGCGGGCCTTGGCTTCGTCGCGGTAGTTGGTGGCGACCCGGTGGCCCTGGTCGGCCAGGCGTTGGCAGATGGCGGTACCGATGCCGCCGGTTCCGCCGGTGACCAGTGCGACGCGAGATGTCATGGAATGCTGTCCGGGTTTCAGGTGGGGGAAAGGGGATTCTGCAACATCGGCGCGGAAAGTGCGCCGTCGGCCAGCAGGATGTCCTGCCGTGGCAGGCGCGCCGGATCGAAGGCGCGCCGGGCGGCCTGCAGCAGCGTGTGCAGGTCTGCGCAGTCGTCCAGGGCCGCCGGCGGCTGCCCCAGCAGTGCCCACAGCTGGCGCAGGACTGGCAGCGGCCGCGCGCTGTCCACCGGCAGGGCCGCCAGCGATTTGGACAGCTTGTGGCCCGGTGAATCCAGCAGCAGCGGCAGGTGCCAGTAGCGCGGCACGGCCAGGCCCAGGGCCTGCTGCAACAGGATCTGGCGGGCGGTGGAATCGAGCAGGTCGGCGCCGCGCACCACCTCGGTCACGCCCTGTGCGGCATCGTCCACCACCACCGCCAGCTGGTAGGCCCAGCAGCCGTCGGCGCGGCGCAGCACGAAATCGCCAACCTCTGCGTGTACGTCCTGCTGCTGCGGGCCGCGCAGGCCGTCGATGAAGCGGACCACGCTGCCCGGCGGCACCCGGAAGCGGACGGCCGGGTCCGGTCGCGGCGTGCGGGCCACGCAGCGGTGGTGGATGCCGCCGCTGGCTGTCAGATCGCTGCGGCTGCAGTGGCAGACGAAGGCCAGATCGCTGGCCAGCAGCACATCCAGCGCGGCCTGGTAGACGGCGTTGCGCTCGCTCTGCCAGAGCACCGGGCCATCGTGGGCCAGGCCGAAATCGGCCAGGGTGCGTAGCTGCGCCTGCGCGGCACCTGGCACGGTGCGCGGCGGATCCACGTCTTCAATGCGCAGCCGCCAGAGGCCGCCGGCGTGGCGCGCGAGCAGCCAACTGCCGAAGGCGGCAAGCAGGGAACCGGGGTGCAGCAGGCCGGTGGGCGAGGGCGCAAAGCGGCCGCAGGGAATGGAGGAGGTCATGCTGGCTGAATCGTCGGTCAGGTTGGCGCTTGAATTCAAGCTGACTGCACCGCAAATTGGCAGATATCGACCCCTTCCGAGCCGGAATTTCCCATGTTCACCCGCATCGCACTCTTTCTAGCCACGAACTTTGCCGTGCTTATCCTGGCCAGCATCGTGATGTCGCTGCTGGGGGTCAATCCCAGCCAGATGAGCGGCCTGCTGGTGATGGCCGCGATCTTCGGCTTCGGCGGCTCCTTCATTTCGCTGCTGCTGTCCAAGTGGATGGCCAAGCGTTCCACCGGCGCGGTGGTGATCACCGAGCCGCGCAACCCGACCGAGCGCTGGCTGCTGGCCACCGTTGAACGCCAGGCCAAGGCCGCCGGCATCGGCATGCCGGAAGTGGCCGTGTATGACGGCCCGGAAATCAATGCGTTCGCCACCGGCGCCAACCGCAACAACGCGCTGGTGGCCGTGTCCACCGGCCTGCTGCACAACATGAGCGAAGACGAGGCCGAGGCCGTGCTGGGCCACGAGATCGCCCACGTGGCCAACGGTGACATGATCACCATGGCGCTGCTGCAGGGCGTGCTGAACACCTTCGTGATCGTGCTGGCCCGCGTGGTCGGTGGTGTGATCGACAGTGCGCTGTCGGGTAACCGCGAAGGCGGCGGCCGTGGCTTTGCGTACTACATCATCGTGTTCGTGCTGGAGATGGTGTTCGGCCTGTTCGCCACCATGATCTCGATGTGGTTCTCGCGCCATCGCGAATTTCGTGCCGACGCCGGTGGTGCATCGCTGGCCGGTCGCCAGAAGATGATTGCCGCGCTGGAGCGCCTGCAGCTGAACCATGGCCAGAGCACGCTGCCCAGCCAGATCGCCGCCTTCGGTATTGCCGGCTCGACCGCCAAGAAGCTGTTCATGAGCCACCCGCCGCTGGAAGAGCGCATTGCCGCGCTGCGGGCTTCGACGGTGGCGTAAGCCTCGGCTTTCAAGGTAGTGCAGGAACGCCTGGCCTCGCGCCGGGCGTTCTTGTTTGCGGTGATGCATGCGTCGGTAATGCCACAACTACACCCGGTAGATCCACGCCACGCGTGGATGCTGTTGCTGTTGATCTTGACCTTCCAGTCCGCCTTGAGCGAGCCGAGCATCGCAGGTGAAGCAGGGGCGAAGAGGCGCCGATGTTTGAGCGCAGCGAGTTCGGCGCCGTCCCCTGATTCGCCGAGAAGCGCAGGGCACCGGCGTGCGCAGCACGTCGGCTCGCGGTCGGCGGAGCGTTTCTTTGGTTACTTTCTTTGCGCGCAAAGAAAGTGACACCCCTCCGCGGTCGCGGAAACCAATCTCCGGGTGCACAAACGAAAACGGCACCCTCGCAGGTGCCGTTTCAGTGAATCGCGTTACGTGACGTGGACGCTCAGAACTTCGCGTCGAACTCGGCGGCGTAGGCGGTGTTCACCAGCACCTTCTGCAGGGCTTCGGCTACCTTCAGGTTGCCGGCCACGATCTGGTGGGTGTCCGGGCCGCGGTTGTCCATGCGGCCCAGGGTGGCGCCCTTGAAGTCGCACACCTTGCCGCCGGCTTCGCGCACCAGCAGCAGGCCAGCGGCCACGTCCCAGGCCTTCACGCCGGCTTCGAAGTAGGCATCGGCGCGGCCGCAGGCCACGTAGGCCAGGTCCAGCGCGGCCGAACCGGTGCGGCGCACGTCTTCGGCATGCACCAGCAGCGCGTCCAAGGCCTTCAGCTGTGCGCTGGCGCGGCTGCGCTCACGCGGCGCGAAGCCGGTGTGGATCATGGTGCCTTCCAGGTCCTTGCGGTCGGCCACGCGGATGCGACGGTCGTTGAGCACGGCGCCGGCGCCGCGGCTGGCGGTGAACAGTTCATTGCGCAGCGGGTCGAAGATCACCGCGTCGGTCGGTTCGCCGTTTTCCACCAGGGCGATGGAAACGCAGTAGTGCGGCACGCCGCGCAGGTAGTTGCTGGTGCCATCGAGCGGGTCGATGACCCACATCTGGCGACGCTCGCCCTGCACGCCACCTTCTTCACCGAAGATGCCGTAGTCGGGGTAGGCGCGCTTGAGTTCCTTGACGATCACCTTTTCCGCATCGGCATCGACTTCGCTGGCGTAGTCCATGCGGCCCTTCTGCACCACATTCAGCGCCTCGAGCTTGTTGATGTTGCGCAACAGGACGTTGCCGGCGAGGCGGGCGGCCTTGACCATGACGGTGACGGCGGGTTTCTGCATGGCGTGGGCTCCCGGAAAGGCAGAAGAGAAGGGCTGGCGGGGGAAAAGAGCGGGTCCGGCGCAGTGGCCGGCCGCACAGTTTACCATTGGTCTTCGTCCAGCTCGACCTTTTCCCTGTTCATGTCCCAGTTTCCCGCCGCCACCCGCATCCGTTTCGTCCTTGTTGGCACCCAGCACCCCGGCAACATGGGGGCCGCCGCGCGCGCCCTGAAGACCATGGGCCTGGCCCGGCTGGTGCTGGTCGCCCCCGAAAAGCCGCTGGACGAGGAGGCCTTCCGCCGCTCGGCCGGTGCCGAAGACGTGCTGGGTGACGCGCCCGTGGTGTCCACCCTGGCCGAGGCCGTTGCCGACTGCACCCTGGTGCTGGGCTGCACGGCCCGCGCGCGCCGGGTGCAGCTGGAAGAGTTCCTGCCGGTCGATGCCGCCGCCCGTGCGGTGGACAAGGCCGGGCAGGGCGCCGAGGTGGCGCTGGTGTTCGGCCGCGAGCGCACCGGCCTGACCAACGAAGAGCTGCAGCTGTGCCACGCCGCCGTGCATATTCCGTCCGACCCGGCGTTCAGTTCGCTCAACCTGGCCGCGGCGGTGCAGGTGCTGGCCTATGAAACGCGCATGCGCCTGCTGGGCGAACAGCCGGCGGCGCAGCCTGAAGAAGGCCTGCGCGAACAGGCGGCCAGCCATGAACAGCTGGAGAGCTTCTTCGGCCAGCTGGGGCAGACCCTGGACGAGATCGATTTCCACAAGGGGCGGGCGCCCGAATCGGCCATGCGCAAGCTGCGCCGCCTGTTCCTGCGTGCCGAGCCCAGCGAGCAGGAAGTGCGCCTGCTGCGCGGCATCCTGGCCGACGCCCAGCGCATGGCCCGGCTGGCGCAGCCGAAGGATCCGCAGGGCTGACGAAGTTCTCATTTTTTCAGGTAGTCTGTCGCGATTACCTGGGGGATGAATCGTGGTGTCGGGTCTGCGGAAGGCAATGCAGGGGGGACTGCTGAGCCTGGCCTGGGTGCTGCTGGCCGGGATGGCGCATGCTGCGCCGGCGCCCGACCCGGTGCTGGTGCTGGGGCGGATCAGCGACAACCCGAAGGCGCATTACGAACAGCTGCAACCGTTGCTGGACTACGTGGTGGCCCGCATGCACGACGTGGGCATCCGCGAAGGGCGCATCTTGATGGCGCGCGATCCGCAGCAGATGGCCAGCTATCTGCGCCGCGGTCGGGTCGACTGGGTCACGGAAACGGCCGGGACCGCGGTGGCGCTGGGCCTGCGCAGCGGTGCGCAACCGCTGCTGCTGACCGAGCGCAGCGGCGTGCGCGAGTACCACACGGTGTTCTTCGTGCGCCGCGACAGTGCGCTGCAGCGTGTGGAAGACCTGCGCGGGCATCGCCTGGCCCTGCAGAACACCGCGTCCACCAGCGCCTACCTGGTGCCGGTGATGACCCTGCTTGAGCGTGGCGTGACGCCGCAGATCCTGGCCGGTAACTGGGATGTGCCCGGCCCGGACGCGGTGGGCTATGTGTTTGCCCGCAGCGAACTGAACGTGGCCACCTTCGTGCACAAGGGGCTGGCCGACGGCGGTGCGGTCAGCAGCGTGGACTGGGATGATGAGGCGCGGGTGCCGGCAGCGTTCCGCCGCGATTTCCGCGTGCTGCTGCGCACCGAGCCTTACCCGCGCGCGGTGGAAGTGGTGCGTGGCGACCTGGACCCGCGGGTGCGCGAGCGGCTGCAGCAGGTGCTGCTGCAGGCGGCCTCCGATCCACGTGCGCAGGTGGCATTGCAGCGTTTTTTTGGTACATCCGGGTTCCACCGCGTCGATGCGCATGCGCAGCAGCGGCTGGACGAATTGAAACAAGGGTTGACGCGCGTGCGGATGGAAGTTGAATGAAATGGCTCGGCTCCGGGATGCAGGCCCGATTCCTGCTCGCCATGGGCGGGGCAATGCTGGTGGTGATCGCGATCCTGGCCGTGCTGCTGGGGCGCCAGGCATCGATGCAGAGCGAGGTGAAGAGCCTCAGCGGCGGGGTGATCCACGAGCTGTTCGATCGCAGCGTGCGCAGCCGCGGTGAGGCGCTGGCGCGTGAACTGTCCGATTCGCTGGCCAACCCGCTGTACTACAACGACCTGGACCAGGTCGGTGCGCTGGTGCGCGGTACGGCGCGGCAGCCGGTGGTGCGCTATGTGCTGGTATTCGACGAGCGCGGGCGCCTGGTGCACGACGGCTCGCTGGACGTGGCCGGCTTCGGCCGCGAAATGGACGACCCGCTGGCCCGTGGCGCGGTGAAGGCGCAGACCCTGGTGGTGCAGCAGTCGCCCACCGTGCTGGACAACGCCATGCCGATCACCGTGGGCAAGCAGCGTATCGGTGGCGTGCGCGTGGGCATGGCGCTGGACGAGGTGCATGAGCGCGAAGTGGCCGCCAACGCAACCCTGGGCCAACGCCTGCAGCAGGTCGGCAGCCGCCACCTGGGCTGGCTGCTGCTGATGCTGGGCCTGCTGGTGGTGATCGGGGTGGTGGTGATCATGTACGTGCAGCGCACGCTGGTCACGCCCATCCGCGAGCTGGCGGCGGCGGCACGCCGTATCGAAGCCGGCGATTACCAGGCGCCGCTGGCCGAGAATACCCGCGACGACGAGGTGGGTGAGCTGGTGCGTGGCTTCGCCCGCATGCGCGATGCGATTGCCCGCCATGACCGCGAAGTGCGGCACATGGCCTATACCGATGCGCTGACCGGGCTGACCAATCGGCTGGCCTTCCGCGAAGCGCTGGACCACCGCCTGATGGCGGCGCGCGCGTCCGGGCACCGCCTGGGGCTGCTGTTTGCCGACATCGATGACTTCAAGCGGGTGAACGACACCCTGGGCCATGAGGCCGGTGACGAGGCGCTGCTGCAGTTCGCCCAGCGCATTTCCAGCGCGGTGGCCGAAGCCGGCGGTGACGAAGCCTTGCTGGCGCGGTTCGGTGGCGACGAGTTCGTGATCCTGGTCGGCGACGGTGATGTGGCGGCCAATGCCCGCCTGCTGGCCGAAGTACTGGTGCGCGAGCTGGGCAAGCCGTTGGTGGTGCAGGGCCGCGAGCTGTTCCTGGGCACCTCCATCGGCGTGACCCTGTTCCCCGACGATGCCGCCGATGCCACCACGCTGCTGAAGAACGGCGACATCGCCATGTACCAGGCCAAGATGGCCGGCAAGAACTGCTTCCGGTACTACAGCCGGGCCATGGACCACGCGGTCGAACGCCGCGTGCACATGGAACAGGAACTGCGCGGCGCCTGGGAGCGCGGCGAACTGCGCCTGGCCTACCAGCCGATCTTCCGCATGCGCGACCGCCGCCTGGTGGGCGTGGAAGTGCTGCTGCGCTGGCAGCACCCCACGCTGGGCACCATTCCACCGTCGGTGTTCATTGAAGTGGCCGAGCAGAGCGGGCTGATCGAGATCATCGGGCCGAAGGTGCTGCGCGCCGCGTGCATGGAGGCCTCGCAGTGGCCGCGTGGCGCGGCCGGCGATGAGCTGTTCGTGTCGGTGAACGTGTCGCCGCGGCAGCTGCGCGGCGGTGAACTGCCCGCCCTGGTGGCGCAGTGCCTGCACGAATCCGGCCTGCCGGCATCACGCCTGCACCTGGAGCTGACCGAAACGGCGGTGATCGGCGATGAAATGGTTGCCGCACAGCTGCTGGACAAGCTGCACCGCACCGGGGTGAAGGTGTGGCTGGACGACTTCGGCACCGGCTTCTCCGGCCTCAGCCACCTGCGCCAGGTGCCGGTGGATGGCGTGAAGATCGACAAGAGCTTCGTGGCCGACATGCAGCGCGACCCGGATGACCTGGCCCTGACCACGGCCATCATTGCCATGGCCCATGCACTGGGCATCACCGTGGTGGCCGAGGGCATCGAGCAGGAAGCGCAGTTCGAGCTGCTGGCCCAGCGCGGCTGCGACCTGGGCCAGGGCTACCGCTTGAGCCACCCGGTGACCGCCACCGAAGTGGTGCGGATGATCGAATCGGGGCTTTGACAACCCGTTGTCCAAGGGTCAGATCCCTTTTCGCACGAAAAGGGCTCTGACCCCGGCCCCCGCCTTACACCGGGCGCTTGCTCGGGTCGCCCGGCAGTTCCCGCACCAGCTTCGGCACCAGGTAACCGGACAGCCGCGCGGTCAGGCCGGCCACCAGCGCCTTGGCCTGCACATCGTCCACTTCGAAGTGGGCCACGCCTTCCACCCGGTCCAGCTGGTGCAGGTAGTACGGCAGCACGCCGGCGGCGAAGCTGCGTTCGCTCAGGTCCTGCAGGGCCTGCACGCTGTCGTTCACCCCGCGCAGCAGCACCGCCTGGTTCAGCAGCTGCGCACCGGTGCCGCGCAGGCGCGCCATGGCGCCGTCGACGTTGGCATCGAACTCGTTGGCATGGTTGGCGTGAACCACAATCGCCAGCGGCCAGGGCAGGCTGCCCAGCCAGGCCAGCAGTTCATCGTCCACGCGTTCGGGCAGCACGATGGGCAGGCGGGTGTGGATGCGCAGGCGGCGCACGTGGGGAATCTGCCGCAGCGCGTCGGTCAGTTCCACCAGCTTGTGGGTGGCCAGCGACAGCGGGTCGCCGCCGGACAGGATCACCTCGTCGATGTCCGCATCGTCGGCAATGGCCTGCACCGCCTCCTGCCAGCCGCCCTTGGCGGCGTTTTCCGCGCCGTAGTCGAAGTGCCGGCGGAAGCAGTAGCGGCAGTTGATCGCGCAGCTGCCGGTGGCTACCAGCAGGGCGCGGCCACGGTACTTCTGGATGACCCCGGTGGCCTTCTTGGCCGCGCCATCGCCCACCGCATCGAAGCTGAACCCGGGGACCACCTGCATTTCCGCATCGATCGGCAGCACCTGGCGCAGCAGCGGGTCGCTGGCATCGCCGTGGCGCATGCGGGCGACGAACCCCTGCGGCACGCGCAGCGCGAACTGCGCCATGGCCGCTTCGGAAACCCCCAGCGCGGCCGGGTCCAGGCCCAGCTGGGCCAGCAGCTGCTGCGGGTCACGCAGTGCCTGCCGCCAGAGCTGCTGCCAGCGTGCGGGCGCGCCCGGAGACTGGGGCCGGGGGAAGGCGGAAAGCTGCATGGAGAGGGGGCCTGCGGTTATCATGGGGGCATAAATCAGTTGCCCACCGGGGTTCCGGTGGGCTTTCCATTCTATCCGGCTCGCCGCACCCGCGGCGGTTTTGCCATTTGAGGAGCTTGAGCATGGCCACTGTGGGCATGAATGACGTCAAGAACGGGATGAAGATCCTGGTCAACAACGAACCGGCGGTCATCACGGATACCGAGTATGTGAAGCCGGGCAAGGGCCAGGCCTTCACCCGCGTGAAGTACCGCTTCATCCGTTCGGGCCGCGTGGTGGAACTGACCATGAAGGCGACCGACGACCTGGAAGTGGCCGACGTTGTCGACACCGACATGAACTACATGTACAGCGATGGCGAGTACTGGCACTTCATGGACCCGGAAACCTTCGAGCAGGTGCAGGCCGACAAGGCCGGCATGGGCGGCGCCGAAAAGTGGCTGAAGGGCGAAGAAGCCTGCATCGTGACCCTGTTCAACGGCGCGCCGATCTTCGTGCAGCCGCCGAACTTCGTTGAACTGAAGATCACCGAAACCGATCCGGGCGTGCGTGGTGACACCTCGGGCGGCGGCGGCAAGCCGGCCACCCTGGAAACCGGTGCCGTGGTGCGCGTGCCGCTGTTCGTCAACCAGGATGAAATCATCAAGGTTGATACCCGCTCGGGCGAATACTCCTCGCGCGTCAAGTAATCCGGCGCAGCCGGATTACCTGCAGAGCCGAGCCATGCTCGGCTTTCCGGGCACCGCCCGGACCCGTTGCTGGCGCCCATGGCGCCGCAGCGGACAGCCGCCGGGCATGGCCCGGCGCTACCGCCTCCCGCCAGGCGCGCCCCTGCCATCACGTTCCCCCACAGCCAAGTGAGCCCGCATGAGCGATAGCCCGCACCTCCCCGAAGCCTGCGACCTGCTCATCGAAGCCGGTTATGTCGTTCCGATCGAGCCGCATGCGGTGGTGCTGGAAGACCATGCCGTGGCCGTGCGTGGCAGCGAAATCGTTGCCATCCTGCCGCGTGCCGAGGCCCGCGCGCGCTTCCGCGCCGCGCAGGTGGTCAGCCGTCCCGAGGCGGCGCTGATGCCGGGGCTGGTGAACGCGCATACGCACAACCCGATGACCCTGCTGCGCGGCGTGGCCGACGATCTGCCGTTGATGACCTGGCTGCAGCAGCACATCTGGCCGGTGGAAGCGGCGGTGATCGGGCCCGAATTCGTGGCCGACGGCACCACTCTGGCCATTGCCGAGATGCTGCGCGGTGGCACCACCTGTGCCAACGAAAACTATTTCTTCGGTGACGTGCAGGCCGCGGTCTACAAGAAGCACGGTTTCCGCGCGCTGGTCGGTGCGGTCATCATCGATTTTCCCACCGCCTGGGCCAAGACCGATGACGAGTACTTCGCCAAGGCCGGTGAGCTGCACGACCAGTGGCGCAGCGACCCGCTGATCGGCACCGCGTTCGCGCCGCATGCGCCGTACACGGTGAACGACGCCAATTTCGAGCGCGTGCGCATGCTGTCCGACCAGTTGGACATGCAGGTACACCTGCACACCCATGAAACCGCGCAGGAAATCACCGATTCGATCAAGCTGCACGGCCAGCGTCCGCTGGCGCGGCTGGATCGCCTGGGCCTGGTCAACGACCGCCTGATCGCGGTGCACATGACCCAGCTGACCGATGCTGAAATCCACCTGTGCGCCGAACGTGGTGTCAGCGTGGTGCACTGCCCGGAATCGAACCTGAAGCTGGCTTCCGGTTTCTGCCCGGCCTGCGCCCTGCAGCGCGCCGGGGTGAACCTGGCGATCGGCACCGACGGCTGCGCCAGCAACAACGACCTGGACATGTTCAGCGAGAACCGCACCGCGGCCATCCTGGCCAAGGCCGTGGCTGACGATGCCACCGCGCTGGATGCGGCCACCACGCTGCGCGCCTCGACCCTGGGCGGCGCACGCGCGCTGGGCTTCGGCGAGCGCATTGGTTCGATTGAAGTCGGCAAGCAGGCCGACCTGGTCTGCGTTGACCTGTCCGCGCTGGAAACCCAGCCGCTGCACAACGTGCTGTCGCAGCTGGTGTACGCCACCGGCCGCCAGCAGGTCAGCGACGTCTGGATTGCCGGCAAGCCCAAGCTGGTGCAGCGCGAGCTGGTCGGCATGGACCTGCCCGGCATCATCGCCAATGCGCGCCAGTGGCGCGAGCGCATCCGCCATATCCGCGCCTGACCGACGGCGCCGCAAGGATTTCCCATGACCGCCCCGCACGCATCCTCCAATTTCGATCAGGCCGAGCTGGACAAGTTCGCCGCGCTCGCCAACCGCTGGTGGGACGCTGACGGCCCGCAGAAGCCGCTGCACGCGCTCAATCCGGTGCGCCTGAAGTACGTGACCGACCGCGTGCCGCTGCGCGGTGCGCGTGTGCTGGACATCGGCTGCGGTGGCGGCCTGCTGAGCGAGGCGCTGGCCCAGGCCGGCGCTGACGTGACGGCCATCGACCTGGCCCCGGAACTGGTGAAGGTGGCCCGCCTGCACGCGCTGGAAAGCGGCGCGAAGGTGGACTACCGCGTGCAGGCCGCCGAGGACCTGGCCGCCGAACAGCCCGGCAGCTTCGATGTGGTCACCTGCATGGAAATGCTTGAGCACGTGCCGGACCCGGGGGCGATCATCGAAGCCTGCAAGCGCCTGCTGAAGCCGGGCGGCCACCTGTTCCTGTCCACCATCAACCGCACTGCCGCCGCGTTTGCGGTGGCCATTGTCGGCGCCGAGTACGTGGCACGGCTGCTGCCCAAGGGCACCCACCACTACCAGGAATTCATCAAGCCGGCCGAGCTGGCCCGCTGGCTGCGCGAGGCGGATGTGCAGCTGGTCGATGTCAGCGGCATGGCCTACGAGCCGTGGCGCAACCACGCCCGGCTGAGCAGCCGCACCGACATCAACTACCTGGCCTACGCGGTCAAGCCGGAATGAGCAGCGCGTCGTTCCCGCGCGCGGTGCTGTTCGACCTGGACGGCACGCTGCTGGACAGTGCGCCGGACTTCGTCGCCACCTGCGATGCGATGCTGGCCGAGCGCGGCCGCGCGCCGGTGGACCCGGCGCAGCTGCGCCCGGTGGTGTCCAAGGGGTCGCGCGCCATGGTCGGCGCCGCCTTCCCGGATCTGGACGACGCCGCGCGCGACGCATTGATTCCCGAGTTCCTGCAGCGCTATGAGGCGCTGATCGGCCGGCACGCGGTGCTGTTCGACGGCGTGGCCGGCATGCTGGCCGCGCTGGATGCGGCGGGCACGGTGTGGGGCATCGTCACCAACAAGCCGGAATACCTGGCGCGCCTGGTCCTGCCGCAGCAGGGCTGGCAGCAGCGCTGCGCGGTGCTGGTGGGTGGCGATACGCTGGCCGAACGCAAGCCGCACCCGCTGCCGCTGCTGCATGCCGCGCAGGCCATGGGCGTTGCCGCCGAAGACTGCGTGTACGTGGGCGACGACGAGCGCGACATCCTCGCCGCGCGTGCGGCTGCCATGCCGTCGGTGGCGGCGCTGTGGGGCTACCGCCTGCACAGCGACGATCCGCTGGCCTGGCAGGCCGACGTGCTGGTGGAAAACGCCGAACTTCTGCAACTGGCCAGTCTGTGGCCGACCCGGCCGGCAGCCCCGGCCCAGCCGTAAGGAACAACGTAGTGAGCAGTACCGCGCTGGAAAGCTTCCTCGACAAGTGGCGCAGCCGCTGGCCGGAATGGTCGGTGGCCGCACCGTTCGTGGCCGAGCCGCAACGTGACCTGGCCGTGGCGTGGTTCGCGCTGCTGCAGGAATTCGACGACATGCTCAACACCAGTGGCGATCCGCTGCCGGCCGACGCCAAGCTGGCGTGGTGGGGCGAAGAGCTGCGCAGCTGGGCCGGGCAGCGCTCGCGCCATCCGCTGGGGCGCCTGCTGGAGCCGGTGCGCGCGCCGTGGGCACAGTTGGCCGAGGCCCTGCCGGACCTGGTCGAGGCACGCACGGTCGCGCTGGACGCCGCCGGCGCCGAGCGCGCGCTGGCCCAGTACGCTGAGGCCGTGGCGGCGGTGGAGGCGGTGCTGTTCAACGACACCCCGCGCAAGGGCGCGGGCCGTGCCGTGCAGCTGCAGACCCTGGCCCAGCGCCTGCAAGACGCTGGCGTGGCCGGTGTGCCGCGCAGCCTGCTGGACGAGGACGCCAGCACGGCCAGCCAACGCTGGGCGCAGCATCTGCTGAAGGGGTGGGGCACCCGCGTGCCGGGCCCGCGTCCGCGCCGTATCTGGTCCAGCCTGGCCCGCGCCCGCGTGGCCGCGCAGGCCGCAGGCAAGCCGATCGAAGCCACCCCGGTACGCACGCTGCTGCGCGTGTGGTGGGCCGCACGCGGCTGATCGCTGCTGGTGGGTGCGGACCGTGGTCCGCACGCTCTACGGGATCGTGCCGACCAAGGTCGGCACCTACCAAATCGCATTGCGGTAGATCCACGCCATGTGTGGATGAATGCCGGGTCCGCGCGCGCTGCGGGCTCGTGCCCGATCGCTTCTGGTAGGTGCGGACCTTGGTCCGCACGCGCTACGGGATCGTGCCGACCAAATCGCATTGCGGTAGATCCACGCCATGCGTGGATGAATGCCCGGTCCGCACGCTCTGGGGATCGTGCCGACCAAGGTCGGCACCTACCAAGGCGCATTGCGCTCGCCGGGCATGGCCCGGCGCTACCGGATCATGACCCCACCCAAGCGCATTGCGCGCGCTATTTGCGTTCCAGCACCAGCAACGGGTCGATGCGGGTATCGAACCAGTTCATGCCCCAGTGCAGGTGCGGGCCGGTGGCGCGGCCGGTGGCGCCGACGGCGGCAATCACCTGGCCCTGCTCGACACGATCCCCCACCTTCACGTCGATGCGTGACAGGTGCAGGAAGTTCGAGCTGATGCCGTAGCCATGGTCGATCAGCAACGTGCCGCCGGTCAGGTACAGATCCGGGCCGGCGAAGGTGACCACGCCGGCGGCTGGCGCCTTCACCGGGGTGCCGGTGGGCACCGCGATATCCATGCCGGAATGGCCTGCGCCGGGCTGGCCGTTGTACACGCGTGCATTGCCGAAGCGGCCGCTGATGCGGCCCTGCACCGGCCAGATGAAGGTCTGGGTGAAGTCGGTGCGGTTGTCATCGCGGGCGCGCGCCGCGGTCACCTGCGCCTGTTCGCGCTTGATGCGCTCGGCAATCGCCGGCGGTGGATTCACCGTCTTCGGCGGCACGCCGTTCACGCGCTCGGTCGGCCAGTCGCGCGGGGTCACCGAAATCGTGGCCGTCTCGCTGCCGCCATCCGGGCGCTGCACCTGCACCTGCAGCGGGCCTTTCTCGTCGCGGCCGATGCCGAACACCACGCTGCCGTAGTTGCTTACGCGCAGGTCGCGGCCGGCGTAGCGCACGTGACTGCCGGCCGGCACCTTGCCGATCACCATGGCGCCCTGCGAGGCGCTGGGCGGGAACACCACGCGGCTGTCGATCAGGCTGCCGATGCCATCCTGCGCTTGTGCCGGCGGTGCGTTGAGCAGGGGCGCGGCCAACAGCAGCGCCCCGAACAGAAGTGCCGAACGCATCAGCGGTCGTAGGTCATGCGCTGGCCGGCCGGTTCGCCCACCAGCTTGCTGCCGTTCCACACCAGCTGGCCGTTCACCCAGGTCGAGGCCACGCGCGAGCGGAAGGTGGTGCCTTCAAACGGCGACCAGCCGCACTTGGACAGCACGTCCTCGCGCTTGACGGTGAACGGCACGTCTTCCACCAGCACCAGGTCGGCGAAGTAGCCTTCGCGCAGGAAGCCGCGCTCTTCCACGTCGAACAGCTGCGCCGGGGCATGGGCGAACTTCTGCACCACCTGCTCGCGGGTCAGCTTGCCTTCGTGCACGCGCTCCAGCGCGGCCACCAGGGCGTACTGCACCAGCGGCAGGCCCGACGGCGCCTGCGCATAGGGCTTCTGCTTCTCTTCCCAGGTATGCGGGGCGTGGTCGGTGGCCAGCACGTCCAGCACATCGTCAGCCAGCGCGGCGGTGATCGCCTCGCGGTCGGACACTTCCTTGATGGCCGGGTTGCACTTGATCAGGTTGCCCTTGGTCGCGTAATCGGGGCGCGCGAAGTGCAGGAAGTGCACGCAGGTTTCGGCGGTGATCTGCTTGCGGCTGCCGTCGGCGCGGATCAGCGGGCCCTTCTCGAACAGCGCCAGTTCGTCGGCAGTGGAAATGTGCAGCACGTGCAGGCGGGTGCCGTGCTTGCGCGCCAGCGACATGGCCAGGCGGGTGGACTTGATGCAGGCCTCGCGCGAACGGATGTCCGGGTGCATGTCCGGGGTCAGCGCATCGCCGTACTTTTCCTGGAATGCCTTCAGGTTGGCATCGATCATCGGCGTGTCTTCGCAGTGCGTGATGATCGGGGTCGGGCATTCGCGGAAGATCGCATCCAGCGTGTCCGGGTCATCCACCAGCATGTTGCCGGTGGACGCGCCCATGAACACCTTCACGCCCGGGGCCTTCTTCGGGTCCAGTGCGCGGATCGCTTCCAGGTTGTCGTTGCTGGCGCCGTGGTAGAAGCCATAGTTGGCCCAGGCGCGGCCGCGGGCCAGTTCGTACTTGGCCTCCAGGATGGTCGAATCCAGCGTGGGCGGGTTGGTGTTGGGCATGTCCATGAAGCTGGTCAGGCCGCCGGCCACGGCCGCCGCCGATTCGCTGGCGATGTCGCCCTTGTGGGTCAGGCCCGGTTCGCGGAAATGCACCTGGTCGTCGATCATGCCGGGCAGCAGCCAGCGCCCCGCCGCGTCCACCACCTGTTCGCCGTCGCGCGGGGTCAGCCCGCTGCCGATCTGCGCGATGCGGCCGTTCTCGATGCGCAGGTCGCCGTCGAAGGTGCGGCCTTCGTTGACCATGCGGGCATTGGTGATGAGGGTGGAGGACATGTCAGTGTTTTCCTGTGCAACGGCAAGAAGGGGCGTGGGAAGACTCGGGCACTGGATCGAAGCCGCCGGGATGGAAGGGGTGGCAGCGGCCCAGCCGGCGCGCGGCCAGCCAGCTGCCGCGCAGCGGGCCGTGGCGGCCGATGGCCTCCATCGCGTATTCAGAACAACTGGGCACGAAACGGCAGCGCGGCCCCAACAGGGGGCTGATGAAGCGCTTGTAGAAGCGCAGCAGGGCGATGAGCAGGCGCGAGATCACCCAGTCATCTTATGCCAGTTGGCATGAAGGCCGCATTTGTGCAGGATGGGCCGTTGGTCGCATGTCGCCGATGGCCTGCGACCGGTGCTGGCACCCTTGCAGGTGCCGGCCAGGTTCCGCACCGCGCAGGGCGGCCAGGTTGTTCGGACCGCCACGTTGGGCCCGCTGGCTCCAGGACTGAATGGAGCAGGCCCCCAAGGTTGCTGCTGCCGGTCGGGTAGGCTATAAAGGCCCGCTTTCCCGGGCCCCGGGGAATCCAAGGAAGAGCGTTTCGTGGCTGCTAAAAAAACTGCAAAGAAGGCCGTCAAGGCCGCCAAGAAAACCGCCAAGCCTGTTGTGAAGAAGTTGGCGGCCAAGCCCGTTGCCCCGAAGTCGGCCAGCAAGCCGGCAGCGAAGGCGGCGTCATCGCAACCGGCGGCCAGGAAGGCCACCGCAAAGAAGACCCCGGCCAAGGCCGCCAAACCCGCCGTGGCCAAGAAGGCAGCGCCGGTGAAGGCCAAGCCTGCGGCCGCGGCGAAGAAGGCCCCGGTGGCGAAGAAGACCGCTGCCAAGACTGCTCCGGTGAAGAAGGCTGCCGCCAAGCCGGCGCCCAAACCGGTTGCCAGGAAGGCCGCGCCCAAGCCGGCACCGAAGCCGGTGGCCAGCAAGGGGGCTGCCAAGCCCGTCGCGAAAAAGGCGGCTGCCGCTAAACCGGCGCCCGCACCTGCCGTTGTAAAGAAGGCCGCAAAGAATGTTGCCAAGCCGGCTGCAAAGCCGGCCCCGGCCCCCGTAGTGAAGTCCGCACCGAAGCCTGCCGCAAAGCCTGCTCCGGCCAAGCCTGTCCCGGCCAAGACCGCCCCCGTGGTTGCTGCCCCTCCGGCCCCCAAGCCGGCCGCGGCCGCCGCCTCGGTTGCATCGAAGGCCCCGCAATCCAAGAATCCCGTGCCCGTTTCGAAATCGCCTGCCAAGACCGCCGTGAAATCCGCCGTGAATCCTGATACCGCTCCGAAGACCGTGTCGCGCCCCGTCGGCAAGGTTGCCGTGGCTGTGACCGCCCGTTCGGCGGCGCCGGCCCCGCGCAGCAAGTACAAGGTCATCGAATACAAGACCGACGAGGCCACTGGCCGCCCGATCCTGCCGGCTGGCTACAAGCCGTCCTCGGAAGAGGAATACATGAGCTCGCTGCAGCAGGAATACTTCCGTCAGCGCCTGCAGAACTGGCGTGGTGACCTGGTGGAAGAATCCAAGCAGACCATCGAGAACCTGCGCGAGGAAGTGCGTGACATCGGCGACGAAGCCGAGCGTGCGACCCGCGAGACCGAGAACTCGCTGGAACTGCGTACCCGTGACCGCTACCGCAAGCTGATCGGCAAGATCGACAGCACCCTCAAGCGCCTGGAAGCAGGTGACTACGGCTACTGCGTGGACACTGGTGAAGAAATCGGCCTGGAGCGCCTGGAAGCGCGCCTGACCGCCGAGCGCACCATCGACGCCCAGGAGCGTTGGGAGCACCTGCAGAAGCAGCAGGGCGACTGATTCCAGAGCGTTGTGTGGTCATGCGAAAAACCCGGCCTTGGCCGGGTTTTTTGTTTGTAGCGTCGAGCCATGCTCGACTGCCTGGCTCTTGTAGAGTCGAGCCATGCTCGACTGGCGCTTCTGAAGAGCAGTCGAGCATGGCTCGACTCTACAACGGCGAGCTTATTGCAGGTCGCGCAGATTCAATTTCCGCAGCGTCGGGTTCTTCCAGGCGGTAATGCCGGCCACGCCCAGCACCGCGCAGCCGCCCAGCACCACCGCCGGCACCAGGCCCAGCAGCTTGGCCATCGTGCCGGCGTAGAACGCGCCCAGTTCGTTGGACGAGCTGATGAAGATGCCGTTGATGGAAGACACGCGCCCGCGCATTTCCTCGGGCGTGGCCAGCTGCAGGATGGTCGAGCGCACCACCACGGACACGCCATCGAACGCCCCGTAGAACAGCAGGATCAGCGCCGACAGCCAGAAGTGCTGGGACAGGCCGAAGCTGACCACGCACAGGCCGAACCCGGCCACGGCGAACAGCAGCACGCGCCCGGCGTTCTTCTGCAGCGGGTGGCGGGCCAGCCACAGGCCGACCGCGATCGAACCCAGTGCCGGTGCCGCGCGCAGGATACCCAGCCCTTCCGGGCCATGGTGCAGGATCTCCTGCAGAAAGGCCGGCAGCATCGCCACCACGCCGCCCAGCAGCACCGAGAACATGTCCAGCGCCATCGCGCCGACCATGATGCGGTTGCCGACCACGAAGCGGGCGCCTTCGGCGATGCTCTTGAAGATCGGCGCAGCCGGGCCGTCATGCACCGGCTCGCTCACTTTCAGTGTGGCCAGGCAGCCCAGCGCGACCAGTGCGAAGCCGGTGGCCACCGCGTAGGACAGGCCCTTGCCGCCCCAGCCGACCAGGATGCCGCCCAGCGCCGGGCCCACCACCATGCCCGACTGGAACACCACGCTGCCCAGCCCGGCGCCGCGCGCGAACTGCTCACGGGCCAGCACGCGGGCGAACAGGGCGTTGTAGATGGGCGACAGGAAGGCACGCACCATGCCGGTCAGGGCGATGGCCGCATAGATCGGCCAGACCCCGTGGAACGGCAACCAGCCCTTTGCCACGCAGGTCAGCACGATGGCCGTGGCCACCAGCCCGGCGCAGGCAACCATGCCCAGCCGGCGCCGCGGCAGGTGGTCCACCAGGTAGCCGGCAAACGGCGCCACGCAGAAGAACGGCAGCACCTCGGCCAGGCCGACCAGGCCCAGCGAGAACGGATTGCGGGTGACTTCGTAGATGTGCCAGCCGACGGTGACGGCCACCACCTGGTAGGACAGCATGGCGAAGATGCGGTAGGCCAGCAGCTTGGCAAAGCCGGGCCGGCCCAGCAGGGCCAGCGCGCCTTCCTCTCCAGTGGCGGCGGCGGTCACGGCTGTTCGCGCTGCAGCTGGGCCTGCGCGGTCTCGCGGATGAAGGCCAGCATCGCGGCCACGCCGTTGCTGCGGGTGGGCGAGAGGTGGCGGGCCAGGCCGATGTCCTGGATGTAGCTGGGTTCGGTGGCCACGATTTCCTGGGCCGAGCGGCCCGAGTACACGCGCAGGGCCAGGAAGATCAGGCCCGAGACGATGGCCGAATCGCTGATGGCGTGGAAGCGCAGCGACTGCGCGTTGCCTTCCGGCACGATCCACACCATCGACTGGCAGCCCAGCAGGCGGTGCTCTTCGGTCTTCCACTCTTCCGGGAAGGTCGGCAGCTTGCGGCCCAGGTCGATCAGGTACTGGTAGCGTTCGGACCAGTCACCGAAGAAGGCGAATTCTTCGGCAATGGCGCTCTGCGCCTCGGCGGCGGTGGGTTCAAGCGGGAACGGGGAGTCGGTCACAACGGTCTCTGCAGTGGGGGCGTGGCCGGGGGCGCCGGCCACGGGGCAGGGCGGTCAGGCGCGCTTGCGCACCCAGCGCACGCCCTGCGGGGTGTCTTCCAGCACGATGCCCTCGGCGGCCAGCTGGTCGCGGATGGCGTCGGAGCGGGCGAAATCGCGGGCCTGCTTGGCCGCGGCACGTTCGTCGATCAGGCCCTGGATGCGCGCATCGTCGTCGCCTTCGCTGGCGGCGGTGCCGAACCACTGCGCCGGGTCGGCCTGCAGTAGGCCCAGCGCCAGGCCGGCGCCGAGCAGTTCGCCCTTCAGGCGCGCGCGCTCGGTCGGGTCGGTGGCTCGGCGGGCCTCGCCAGCAATGCGGGCGACCTCGGCCAGCGCCTGCGGGGTGTTCAGGTCATCGTCCAGGGTGGCTTCCACCGACGCCGGAATGACGGCCGCAGCATCCACGTCCACCAGGTCGCGCAGGGTGCCGTACAGGCGGTCCAGGGTACGCGCGGACTGTTCAATGAGTGCATCGGACCAGTCCAGCGGCTGCCGGTAGTGGGCCGACAGCAGGGCCAGGCGCAGCGCTTCGGGCGGGTGCTGGCGCACCAGGTCGTGCACGCGCTCGATGTTGCCCAGCGACTTGCTCATCTTGGCGCCGCCGAAGTTGAGCATGCCGTTGTGCAGCCAGAAGCGGGCGAAGACCTTGCCGCCGTGGGCGCATTCGCTCTGCGCGATCTCGTTCTCGTGGTGCGGGAACTGCAGGTCCACGCCGCCGGCGTGGATGTCGATGGTCTCGCCCAGGTGGGCGGCGGCCATCGCCGAGCACTCGATGTGCCAGCCCGGGCGGCCGCGGCCCCACGGCGATTCCCAGCCGGGCAGGTCGTCGCTGGACGGCTTCCACAGCACGAAATCGCCGGCGTCGCGCTTGTACGGCGCCACTTCCACGCGGGCGCCGGCCAGCATTTCTTCCGGGTCGCGGCGCGAAAGCTTGCCGTAGCCATCGAAACTGGCCACCGCGAACAGCACGTGGCCCTCGGCGGCGTAGGCATGGCCGTTGTCGATCAGCTGCTCGATCATGGTGATGATCTGCGGCATGTGCGCGGTTACTTCCGGCTCGATGTCCGGCGGCACCACGCCCAGCGCGGCCATGTCTTCACGGTAGGCGGCGGCGAACTTGTCGGTGATGGTGCTGATCGGCACGCCCTGCTCGCGCGCGGCGGTGTTGATCTTGTCGTCCACGTCGGTGATGTTGCGGGCGTAGCGCAGCGCGCCGAAGCGGCGGCGCAGCAGGTCGGCCAGCACCCCGAACACCACCGGGCCACGGGCGTTGCCGATATGCACGTAGTTGTAGACCGTGGGGCCGCACACATACAGGGTCGGACAGGCCGGATCGATCGGGGTGAACGGTTCGAGCTGGCGAGTCAGGTTGTTGTGCAGGCGCAGGGTCATGGGGATCGGGGTGGGGGACAAGCCTGTGATTTTAGAACGTGTCGGGCCCCTTTGGGGGCGCCGGGGCCCACCGGCGGGCGGGGTGGGGTGGGCAGGAGCGGCGCGGACGGGTAATGTTCAGCCCCTTGCGGTCGTCACTGCCTACACTATTGCCGTGTCCTTCCTTCCGTCGCCAATGAAAACCACCGCGTTGCTGACCCTGGCCTGCCTGTCGGCGGCGCCGTTCGTGGTCCGGGCCCAGGAGGCCGAGCCGCGCAACCGTGTGGTGATCGTGGAGAACGTGAAGTTCGATTACGCCCAGGTGCTGAACGTCGAGCCGGTGTTCCAGACCCTGCGCGCCACCCGCACCGAAGAGCACTGCGAGCCGGTGTCCACCCGCACCCTGGCCCCGGTGAACGTGACCGGCGAGGAGCCGGTGGAGGACAAGGGCAGGATCGGCCGCTTCTGGGATTCGGTGCGCTCGATGTTCAAGCGCAGCGACGAGGAGGCCGCCGCCGAGGTGGCCGCCGAGAATCCGGCCCCGGCCCCGGCCAACAATGGCCCCATGCTGACCCGCGACTGCCGCATCGTGCCGGTGGGCCGTGAATTCCGCCGCCCCATCGCCTACGACGTGGATTACGTCTACAAGGGCACCAAGTACCGCTCGCGGCTGCCGGAAGACCCCGGCAACCGGCTGAAGATCCGGGTGTCGATCACCCCTTGGGTGGGCGCCGACCAGACCGCTGGCGCTTCGCCCTGATTCTGCGACGCCTGCCCCTTGCGCAGGCCCCCCGCCCATGCAAAGATGTTCGGCCATGAAGCTCACCGACTTCCAGCACGACAGCAGCGCCGCCCGCCAGGCCACTGGCATGACGTCGCGTGCCCGTCGACCGGAACCCCACATTTCCGCTGGGTAACCGGAGCTTTCTGCTGTTCGTCCGAAAAAAACCCAGCCCGCCGGCTGGGTTTTTTCGTTTCCGCGTCCTGAAAGCTTCATCTGCAACCATTTCGCACCACCCTGTTTGCCGGTTTTCCCTTCCACCGCGCCGCAGCCCGGCGCCGCCACGCAAGGAAAGATGATGTCCCCCAAGCACTTCCTGAACACCCAGGACTGGAGCCGCAGCGAGCTTGACGCCCTGCTGACCCAGGCCGAGCTGTTCAAGCGCAACAAGATCGGCGACCAGCTCAAGGGCAAGTCGATCGCGCTGGTGTTCTTCAACCCGTCCATGCGCACCCGTACCAGCTTCGAACTGGGCGCCTTCCAGCTGGGTGCCCACGCGGTGGTGCTGCAGCCGGGCAAGGATGCGTGGCCGATCGAGTTCAACCTCGGCACGGTGATGGATGGCGATACCGAAGAGCACATCGCCGAAGTGGCCAAGGTGCTGGGCCGTTACTGCGACATCATCGCCGTGCGCGCGTTCCCCAAGTTCGTGGACTGGGCCTACGACCGCCAGGACATCGTCCTCAACAGCTTCGCCAAGTACTCCCCGGTGCCGGTCATCAACATGGAGACCATCACCCACCCGTGCCAGGAGCTGGCCCACATCATGGCCCTGCAGGAACACTTCGGTACGCAGGACCTGCGTGGCAAGAAGTACGTGCTGACCTGGACCTACCACCCCAAGCCGCTGAACACCGCGGTGGCCAATTCGGCGCTGACCATCGCCACCCGCATGGGCATGGACGTGACCCTGCTGTGCCCGACCGCCGATTACATCCTGGACGACCGCTACATGGGCTGGGCCGAGCAGAACGTGGCCGAGAGCGGCGGTTCGCTGAAGATCAGCCATGACATCGACAGCGCCTACGCCGGTGCCGACGTGGTGTACGCCAAGAGCTGGGGCGCGCTGCCGTTCTTCGGCAACTGGGAGCCGGAAAAGCCGATCCGCGACCAGTACAAGCACTTCATCGTGGACGAACGCAAGATGGCGCTGACCAACAACGGTGTGTTCAGCCACTGCCTGCCGCTGCGCCGCAACGTGAAGGCCACCGACGGCGTGATGGATTCGCCGCAGTGCATCGCCATCAACGAAGCCGAGAACCGCCTGCACGTGCAGAAGGCGATCATGGCCGCCGTTGCCGGGCGCTGATTTTTTTTCCGATTCAATCATTTCCGCCGGGCACGGCCCGGCGCTACCAGGACATACCCTCCCCATGAGCAACAAAGACGTCGTTCTCGCCTTCTCCGGCGGCCTGGATACCAGCTTCTGCGTGCCCTACCTGCAGGAGCGCGGCTACAACGTGCACACCGTGTTCGCCGATACCGGCGGCGTGGATGATGAAGAGCGCGATTTCATCGAAAAGCGCGCCGCCGAACTGGGCGTCACCAGCCACGTGACCGTCAACGGTGGCCCGGCCATCTGGGAAGGCTTCGTCAAGCCGTTCGTGTGGGCCGGCGAAGGCTACCAGGGCCAGTACCCGCTGCTGGTGTCCGACCGTTACCTGATCGTCGATGCCGCGCTGAAGCGTGCCGCCGAACTGGGCACCAACATCATCGCCCACGGCTGCACCGGCATGGGCAACGACCAGGTCCGCTTCGACCTGGCCGTGAAGGCCCTGGGTGACTACCAGATCATCGCGCCGATCCGCGAGATCCAGAAGGAACACACCCAGACCCGCGCCTACGAACAGAAGTACCTGGAAGAGCGCGGCTTCGGCGTGCGCGCCAAGCAGCAGGCCTACACCATCAACGAGAACCTGCTGGGCGTGACCATGTCCGGCGGCGAGATCGACCGTTGGGAAGCGCCGGGCGAAGGCGCCCGCGGCTGGTGCTCGCCGCGCAGCGAGTGGCCGGAACAGGCGCTGACCGTCACCCTGAAGTTCGTGGAAGGCGAAGCCGTCGAACTGAACGGCAAGGCCCTGCCGGGCGACCAGATCCTGGCCCAGCTGAACAAGCTGTTCGCCCCCTATGGCGTCGGCCGTGGCGTCTACACCGGTGACACCGTGATCGGCCTGAAGGGCCGCATCGTGTTCGAAGCCCCGGGCCTGGTTTCGCTGCTGGCCGCACACCGCGCGCTGGAAGATGCCGTGCTGACCAAGCAGCAGAACCGCTTCAAGCCGGACGTGGCGCGCAAGTGGGTGGAGCTGGTGTACGAAGGCTTCTACCACGACCCGCTGAAGACCGACATCGAAGCGTTCCTGAAGTCCTCGCAGGCCAAGGTGAACGGCGAAGTGGTGCTGGAAACCCGTGGCGGCCGCGTTGACGCGGTGGCGGTGAAGTCACCGCACCTGCTCAACACCAAGGGCGCCACCTACGCGCAGTCGGCCGACTGGGGCGTGGAAGAAGCCGAAGGCTTCATCAAGCTGTTCGGCATGAGCTCGACGCTCTTTGCTCAAGTCAACCGCGGTTGACTTGAGCACGAGCCCACGCATTTCTCCTTAACCCTGCGCCTTCGGCGCGCCCCCTTCAACAAGAAGGGGGCTCTCCACCAGACGCATTACGGTAGCGCCGGGCCATGCCCGGCGGAATTCCACAGGATCTTTGATTCATGCTTGAACAGACGATCTCGCATCTGCAGGCCCTGGTGTCCTTCGACACCCGCAACCCGCCGCGTGCGATCACCACTGGCGGCATCTTCGATTACCTGCGCGACCATCTGCCCGGCTTCAACGTCGAGGTGATCGACCACGGCGCCGGTGCGGTCAGCCTGTACGCGGTGCGCGGTACGCCGAAGTACCTGTTCAACGTGCACCTGGATACCGTGCCTGATTCGCCGCACTGGACTGCCGATCCGCACGTGATGCGCCGCCTGGACGACCGCGTGGTTGGTCTGGGGGTGTGCGATATCAAGGGCGCGGCGGCAGCCCTGGTGGCCGCGGCCAACGCCAGCGATGGTGATGCGGCGTTCCTGTTCTCCAGTGACGAAGAAGCCAACGATCCGCGCTGCATCGCCGCGTTCCTGGCCCGTGGACTGCCCTATGAAGCGGTGCTGGTGGCCGAACCGACCATGAGCGAGGCGGTGCTGGCGCACCGTGGCATCAGCTCGGTGCTGATGCAGTTCGCCGGCCGCGCCGGCCATGCCTCGGGCAAGCAGGATGCCGCCGCCAGTGCGCTGCACCAGGCCATGCGCTGGGGCAACCGTGCGCTGGACCACGTGGAATCGCTGGCCTCGGCACGCTTCGGCGGCCTGACCGGCCTGCGCTTCAACATCGGCCGCGTGGAAGGCGGCATCAAGGCCAACATGATCGCGCCTGCCGCCGAGGTGCGCTTCGGTTTCCGCCCGCTGCCGTCGATGGACATCGATGCGCTGTTGGCGACCTTCGCCGGCTTTGCCGAGCCGGAAGCGGCGGTGTTCACCGAAACCTTCCGTGGCCCCAGCCTGCCGGCCGGTGACATTGCCGAAGCCGAGCACCGCCGCCTGCTGGCGCGCGACGTGGCCGATGCGCTGGACCTGCCGATCGGCAACGCGGTGGATTTCTGGACCGAAGCCTCGCTGTTCTCGGCCGGTGGCTACACCACGCTGGTGTTCGGCCCGGGCGACATCGCCCAGGCGCATACCGCCGATGAGTTCGTGACGCTGGACCAGCTGCAGCGCTATACCGACGCCGTGCACCGCATCATCGCCGCCGGCGCCTGATTCCTCCTTTCCGACGAAACCGAAATGTCTCCTGCCCTCCAGCCCCACCGCCAGACCCGCCAGACCATCGTGCGCCTGCTTTCCAGCATGGCCAGCGCGAAGGAGATCAGCCAGTACCTCAAGCGCTTTTCGCAGTTGGATGCCAAGCGCTTCGCTGTGGTGAAGGTTGGCGGTGCCGTGCTGCGCGACGACCTTGAAGCGCTGACCTCCTCGCTGTCCTTCCTGCAGGAAGTGGGCCTGACCCCGATCGTGCTGCACGGCGCCGGCCCGCAGCTGGATGCGGAACTGTCCGCGGCCGGCATCGAAAAGCAGACGGTCAACGGCCTGCGCGTGACCTCGCCGGAAGCCCTGGCCATCGTGCGCCGGGTGTTCCAGCAGTCCAATCTGCGCCTGGTCGAAGCCCTGCAGCAGAACGGCGCGCGTGCCACGTCCATTACCGGCGGCGTGTTCGAAGCCGAATACCTGGACCTGGACACCTACGGTCTGGTGGGCGAAGTGAAGAAGGTGAACCTGGCGCCGATCGAAGCCAGCCTGCGCGCCGGCTCCATTCCGGTCATCACCAGCCTGGGTGAAACCGCCGGTGGGCAGATCCTGAACGTCAACGCCGACTTCGCCGCCAACGAGCTGGTGCAGGAACTGCAGCCCTACAAGATCATCTTCCTGACCGGCACCGGCGGCCTGCTGGACGAGCAGGGCACGGTGATCGATTCGATCAACCTGTCCACCGAGTACGACCACCTGATCGCGCAGCCGTGGATCCACGGCGGCATGAAGGTGAAGATCGAACAGATCAAGGACCTGCTGGATCGCCTGCCGCTGGAATCGTCGGTGTCGATCACCCGTCCGGCGGACCTGGCCAAGGAACTGTTCACCCACAAGGGCTCGGGCACGCTGGTGCGCAAGGGCGAGAAAGTGCTGCGCGCCACCGAATGGAGCGAACTGGACCTGCCGCGCCTGAAGGGGCTGATCGAATCCAGCTTCGGCCGCACCCTGGTGGCCGATTACTTCCAGAAGACCCGCCTGCTGCGCGCCTATGTGAGCGAGAACTACCGCACCGCGGTCATCCTCACCGACGAGGCCGAGGGCGTGTACCTGGACAAGTTCGCGGTGCTGGACGATGCGCAGGGCGAAGGCCTGGGTCGGGCGGTGTGGAACGTGATGCTGGACGAAACCCCGCAGCTGTTCTGGCGCTCGCGCCACGGCAACCCGATCAACCACTTCTATTACGCCGAATCCGATGGCTGCTACAAGCAGGACCAGTGGAAGGTGTTCTGGTTCGGCGCCGATGGCATCGACCGCATCAAGACCTATGTCGACCACTGCGCCCAGCGCACGCCGAGCCTGCAGGGCTGAGCCATGATGCCTGCCGATGCCTGGAACAGCGTTCCCACCCTGCGCGGCCAGCACGTACTGCTGGAACCGTTGCAGCGTGCGCACGTGCCCGGCCTGGCCGCGGCGCTGGAAGGCAGCGGCCTGGACCAGCTCTGGTACACCCAGGTGCCTTCGCCGCAGCAGGCAGGGAACTACGTGCAGGCCGCGCTGGATGCACAGGCCGAAGGCAAGGTGCTGCCGTTCGTGATTCGTGATGCGGCCGGCGCCATCGTCGGCAGCACCCGCTTCTATGGCCTGGAAGCCGATGTTCCCAAACTCAGCCTGGGGTACACCTGGTATGCGCCGCGCGTGCATCGCACCGGGGTGAACACCGAGGCCAAGCTGCTGTTGCTGCGGCACGCCTTCGAGGTGATGGGCTGTATCAGCGTGGTGCTGGAAACCAGCTGGTTCAACCATGCCTCGCGCACCGCCATCGCCCGCCTGGGCGCCAAGCAGGACGGCGTGCTGCGCAACCACAAGCGGCATGCCGACGGCACGCCGCGTGACACTGTCATCTTTTCCATCATCGACGCGGAATGGCAGGGCGTGAAGCGCCACCTGCAGCACCGCCTGGACCAACACGCATGAACGATTCGACTTTCACCCTGGGCATTGTCGGTGCCCGTGGCCATACCGGCGCCGAGCTGATCAAGCTGGTGGCCGCCCACCCGCGCTTGAAGCTGGCCTTCGTGTCTTCGCGCGAGCGTGCCGGCCAGCGCCTGGCCGACCACCATCCGGAAGTGCAGGGCGACCTGCAGTACGAAAGCCTGGATGCCGATGCCGTGGCCGCCAAGGGTGTGGATGCGGTGATCCTGGCCTTGCCCAATGGCTTGGCCGCCCCGTTCGTGGCCGCGCTGGACGCCGCCAGGCCTGACACGGTGATCGTCGATCTGTCGGCCGACTACCGCTTCGACAACGGCTGGTACTACGGCCTGCCCGAGCTCACCCGCAGCCGTTACAGCGGCCAGAAGCACATCAGCAACCCGGGCTGCTACGCCACCGCGATGCAGCTGGCCGTACACCCGCTGCTGGACCTGCTGGCCGGCCCGCCGCAGTGCTTCGGTGTGTCCGGCTATTCCGGTGCGGGCACCAGCCCGTCGGACAAGAACAACGTCGAGCTGCTGGCCGACAACCTGATGCCGTACGCGCTGACCAACCACGTGCACGAGCGCGAAGTGTCGGTGCAGCTGGGCGTGGCCGTGGAGTTCATGCCGCACGTGGCGCCGCACTTCCGTGGCATCACCCTGACCGCGAACCTGTGGTTGAACCAGGTGCAGACCCGCGAGCAGATCGTCGCGCGTTTTGAGCAGGCCTACGCCGGCGAACCGCTGGTGGAGGTGGTGGACGAAGCACCGTGGGTCAGCCGCATTGCCGGCCGCCACGGTGCCCAGGTCGGTGGTTTCACCCTGGCGCCCGGTGGCAAGCGGGTGGTGGTGGTAGCCACCCTGGACAACCTGCTGAAGGGCGCGGCCACCCAGGCCATGCAGAACCTCAACCTTGCGCTGGGTATCGACGAACTGACGTCGATCCCGCACTGAACTCGTATTACGGAGCCCCCCATGGCAGACCTTCTTTGGCAGAAGCCGGGCGTCGCGGTCGACGCACAGATCCAGACCTTCCTCGCCGGCGATGACGTGATCCTCGACCGTGAGTTCTTCCTGCACGATATCGCCGCCAGTGCCGCGCACGCCGAAGGCCTGCAGCACATCGGCATCCTCAGTGCCGACGAACTGGAGGGCCTGCTGCGCGAACTGGACCTGCTGTCGCAGGACTTCCGCGCTGGCCGTTTCGTGCTGGACACGCAGTACGAAGATGGTCATTCGGCGATTGAAGCTCGCCTGACCGAACGCCTGGGCGATGCCGGGCGCAAGATCCACACCGGGCGCAGCCGCAACGACCAGATCCTGGTGGCCACCCGCCTGTGGCTGAAGGAGAAACTGCAGCGCGTGGCCCATCTGAGCGCCGAAGTGGCCAAGGTGGCGCTGGACCGCGCGCAGGCCGAGAAGGACCTGCCGATTCCCGGCTACACCCACATCCAGCGTGCCGTGGTGTCTTCGGCGGGCATGTGGTGGGCCGGTTGGGCCGAAGCCTTCATCGACAATGCGGTGCGCGCGCGCGACACCTACGCACTGGTGGATGCCAACCCGCTGGGCACCGCCGCCGGCTATGGCGTGAACCTGCCGCTGGACCGCGAACACACCACCGCTGCGCTGGGCTTTGCGCGCATGCAGGTGTCGCCCATCTACGCACAGCTGTCGCGTGGCAAGTTCGAACTGGCTGCGCTGGAGGCCTTGGGCGGAGCGACCCTGGACCTGCGCCGCATCGCCTGGGATCTTTCGCTGTTCACCAGTGCCGAATTCGGTTTCGTCGCGTTGCCGGCGCAGTACACCACCGGCAGCTCGATCATGCCGAACAAGCGCAACCCGGACGTCATCGAATTGATGCGCGCCACCCACGCCAGCGTGGCCGCGGCGCGTACCGAGATCGAACAGCTGCTGTCGCTGCCGTCGGGCTACCACCGCGACCTGCAGTCGTCCAAGGGCGCCATCTTCCACGGCTTCGGTCGCGGCCTGGCCGCGCTGGAACTGCTGCCGGCGCTGCTGGCCAACCTGGAGTGGCGCGACGACAAGCTGCGTGCAGCGATCGATTCGGGCATGTATGCCACCGACGTTGCGGTGGAAGCGGCCGTGGCCGGTGTGCCGTTCCGCGAGGCCTACAAGGCCGCCGCTGCCGGCGCTGACAGTGCAGGGCAGGGGCGTACCCCGGAAGGCAGCCTGGCCGCGCGCGTGTCGCCCGGTTCGGCCGCCGACCTGCGCCTGGACGAACTGCGCGCGCGCTGGCTGGCGCTGGCCTGATGTCCGGCACCGTCTATCTGGTCATGGCCCTGCGCCTGCCCACGTTCACCCAGGCCGCGGTGCAGCCGCACCTGGATTTCCTGGACGCGTTGCGCGAGCAGGGCCAGCTGCAGCTGACCGGTGGCTTCACCGATGGCAGCGGCGGCGCCTACGTGCTGTGCAACGTGGACAGCCTGGCGCAGGCCCAGGCCATCGTAGCCACCGATCCGCTGGTGACGATGCACGCCTCGCAATTGACCGTGCACGAATGGCGTACCCGCTGAGATCCCGCTGATGACACACCCCGCTGCCCACGTCGCCTCGCCGTTCCCCGAACAAGCGCTGCCGCCGTGGCGGCGTGCGGTGCTGAAGGTGGGCAGCAGTCTGCTGGCCGCCGATGGTGGCGGACTGTCACCGCGCCATGCGCTGGGCCTGGCCCAGTTCGTGTCGGCCCATGTGCTGGCCGGCCGCGAAGTAGTGATCGTCTCCTCCGGCGCTGTCGCGGCGGGGCGGGCGATCCTGCCGCGCGTGGATGAACCCGGCGCGGCCATGGCCGCCCGCCAGGCCCTGGCCGCACTGGGCCAGGCGCAGCTGATCGGCCTGTGGCAGCGCTTCTTCGAGCGCCCGGTGGCCCAGGTGCTGCTGACCCACGACGACCTGCGCAACCGCCGCCGCTACCTCAATGCGCGCGCAACGCTGAACGAGCTGCTGCGGCTGGGCGCACTGCCGGTGGTGAATGAGAACGACACCGTTTCGGTGGACGAACTCAAGCTTGGCGACAACGACAACCTGGCCGCCACGGTGGCCGCGCTGGTCGACGCCGATGCGCTGTTCATCGCCACCGACATCGACGGGCTGTACAGCGCCGACCCGCGCACGGTGGCCGACGCGCAGCCGCTGCACGACGTTGCCGAGTTGAGCGATGCCGTGTTGGCCATGGCTGGCGGTGCAGGCTCGCGTGCCGGTACCGGTGGCATGCGGACCAAGCTGGAAGCCGCTGCCAAGGCCGGCCGGCTCGGCATTGAAACCTATCTGTTCAACGGCCGCAGCGGTGACGTGGTGCGCGCGCTGACCCGCGATCGGCTGTTTGGCACGCGCATCCACGCCGCCCGCAGCCGTGAAGCGGCGCGCAAGCATTGGCTGCGGCATGCCCCGCTGGCCAAGGGCGCGATCCTGGTCGATGCCGGTGCCGCGCAGGCCATGCGCGAGAAGGGCGCTTCGCTGTTGCCCGGCGGCATCATCGGCGCCGACGGCGCGTTCCGTCGCGGTGACATGGTGCAGGTGTGCTGGAACAGCGACGCGGGGCGGGTCTGCGTGGCGCGCGGGGTCAGCCAGTACGCCGCCGACGATGTGCGCCGCATCGCCGGGCGCCACACGCGCGACATCCAGGCCGTGCTCGGCTACAACTACGGTGGCACGGTCGTGCATCGCGACGATCTGGTGCTGCCATGAACCAACCGCAGGATATCCCCATGAGTGAAATCGAAGCGCAGGCGCGGGCCTGCCGTGATGCGGCCACGGTGGTTGCCGGGCTGGACAGTGCGGCGCGCCGTGCATTGCTGCTGTCCATGGCACAGGCATTGGAAGCGAACGCTGGCCTGATCCTGGCTGGCAACGCACGCGATCTGGCAGCAGCGCGGGAAAAAGGCGTGGGCGCGGCGATGCTGGACCGCCTGGCGTTGGACCCGGCGCGGTTGTTCGGCATGGCCGAAGCGGTGCGCGACGTGGCCGCGCTGCCCGATCCGGTTGGGCAGGTAACCCGCGACGATGTGCGCCCCAACGGTATCCGCGTGCAGAAGGTGCGCGTGCCGCTGGGCGTGATCGCGATGATCTACGAGGCACGCCCGAACGTGACCGCAGAGGCCGCCGCGCTGTGCCTGAAGGCCGGCAACGGGGTGATCCTGCGCGGTGGTTCCGAGGCCATCCATTCCAACACCGCCATCGCCCAGGCCCTGGCCGGTGCACTGAAGGCCAACGGCGTGCCGCCGGCGGCGGTGACCGTGCTGACCGATCTGCGCCGCGAGGCCATGCTGGAACTGCTGCAGCTGCACGAGCTGATCGACCTGGCCATTCCGCGTGGCGGTGAAGGCCTGATCCGCTTCGTTGCCGAACACGCACGGGTTCCGGTCATCAAGCACTACAAGGGTGTCTGCCATCTGTTCGTGGATGCCAGCGCTGATCTGGACAAGGCCGTTGCGCTGCTGGTGGATGGCAAGTGCAGCCGCCCGGCGGCCTGCAATTCGCTGGAAACGCTGCTGGTGCACCGCGACGTGGCCGAGGCGTTCCTGCCGCGCGCGGCGCAGGCGCTGGGCGAGCGCGGGGTGGAGCTGCGTGCCGACGCGCGCGCGCAGCCGTTGCTTCCGGGCAGCACGGCCGCTACCGACGAGGATTTCGCTGCCGAGTTCCTCGATCTGGTGCTGGCAGTCGGCGTGGTCGATGACCTGGACGCGGCGATCGCCCACATCCGCACGTATACCTCTGACCATACCGAAGTGATTGCGACCGAAGACGCCGGCAATGCCGAGCGCTTCGTCAACGCGCTGCGTTCGGCGGTGGTAATGGTCAACGCGTCCTCGCGTTTTTCCGATGGTGGCCAGTTGGGGCTGGGCAGCGAGATCGGCATTTCCACCACGCGCCTGCACGCGTATGGCCCGATGGGGTTGGAAGCGCTGACCGTGGAACGGTTCGTGGTACGTGGCGAAGGGCAGACCCGGTAGGGGGCTTTGCGGCAGGGCCTGCGGCCCTGCACCTGCTGCACGTCAACGTCAAAAGCGTGCATTCCGTGGGATGGCGGGGTGGTGTCGGAATGCGGGGACGCCGCAAGTCCCCCTCCGGGGCCCGGCCCAGCCGCTGGCGGCTGTGCGTTCGGGCGCTTGCGAAGCAGTGCTTCGCAAGCAAAGCGCCCTCACCCCTGTAGGCTTGGCAGCCGCATCCATGCGGCTGACACCCCGCATTCCGACACCGCCCCACCTCTGACAGTTTCCCGCGATCTGTCGGAACGGCAACGGGCTCTGACCCCGCAATTGTTTCGGCACCCGTCAGTAGATCCACGCCATGCGTGGATGATTCATTCGATACCTGACAGATGTGTCGACCAAGGTCGACACCTACTGTCGGCACGATCTGTCGGAACGGCATGGGGTCGGATCCCGTTGCTGCGCAACGGGCTCTGACCCCGCAATTGTTTCGGCATCCGTCAGTAGATCCACGCCATGCGTGGATGATTCATTCGGTAACTGACAGATGTGTCGACCAAGGTCGACACCTACCGTTGGCGAGCGCTGTGGGAACGGCATGGGGTCGGATCCCGTTGCTGCGCAACGGGCTCTGACCCCGCAATTGTTTCGGCATCCGTCAGTAGATCCACGCCATGCGTGGATGATTCATTCGGTAACTGACAGATGTGTCGACCAAGGTCGACACCTACCAACAGCGCGATTTGTCGGAACGGCAACGGGCTCTGACCCCGAGTTCAATATTCGATTTCCATGGAAGATCATCCACGCATGGCGTGGATCTACTGTGTCGACCAAGGTCGACACCTACCAATAGCCGCGCGCTCGAAAAGTCGCCGTTGCCAACAGCCGAGTGAACCTGTCAGAGGTGGGGCGGTGTGGGTGGGCAGGACCGCAGGCGCCATGGATGGCGCCTACGAGCCTACACGGACGTACTTGCGGCGTGTCCTGCCCACCCACACCGCCCCGCCATCCCACGGATACCCAGCTTTTGACGTTGCCGTTGCCGTTGCTCTGGCTTGAAGCAGGTGCAGGGCTGCAAGCCCTGCCGAAACAACTCCCCCTTACACCAGCGGCTGCCGCGTCAGGCCCACCGGGCGTGCGTTGTCATCCATGTGCAGCGTCACCGCCTTGGCATTCACCAGCAGATCGGCCAGTGCATCGCTGGCACCCAGCGAGTGGGCGATCTCCGCCCGGCTCGAATCCACCCGCGGCGCGCGCCGTTCCTTGCCGGCGAAACGGTAGCGGTTGTACTCGGCCCAGGCGATCAGCAGCAGCGCGCAGCACACCAGGATGATCGGCAGCGCGATCATCACGAACGGGTCCAGGTGCTGCTTGTGCTGGTACAACTGCACGAAGGCCATCTGCCCGCCCAGCAGCCACGAGATCAGCGTGACCAGCGGTGCCCACAGGTAGAAGTAGAAGCCCCAGAAGGCCAGGGTGACGAAGCCCCAGGCCGTGCGCTGCAGGCGCGGCTGCTGGCGAGGCTTCTGGATCAACCGCGAATCGAAGCGGTTGGACGGTTTCTTGGTGGTGGTGCCACGTACGGTGCTCATCGGATCCCCCGGTCAGGGCTGACCCAGGTGGCGCGCTTGCCGCGGCGCTTGAACAGCGTCTTCGGCAACGCCACCAGAGTGGTGAACAGGCTGATCAACCAGTACGCCATCGGGTACCAGATGACCCAGAAGTAGTTGCGTCCAATGTGTGTTTCGTAACGACGGTCGATGATCAGGCTGCTGGCGAACTGCAGCAGGCAGACCAGCGCCAGGATCACGCCATGCCACTGCGGCAGCAGCGTATCGATGTACAGCGGGGCCGGCAGCGGAACGAACTTGCCCAGCGCCCACAGCACCACGATCAGCAACATGGTGTACGCCCAGAACACGCTCAGGATGTACTCCAGCAACACCCCCCACATGCGCCGCTTGCGCCAGCTGAACAGCGAAGTGCCATGCCGCAGCAGCACTTCCACGCCACCCTGGGCCCAGCGCAGGCGCTGCCGCCACAGACCCTTCAGGGTTTCGGGCATCAGGATGAAGCACAGCGCGTTGGGCTCGTAACGGATGTCCCAGTGGTCCAGCTGCAGGCGCCAGCTGATGTCGATGTCCTCGGTCACCATGTCGTCGGCCCAGTAGCCGATGCGGTGCAGGGCGGTGCGGCGGAACGCGGCGATCACCCCGGACACGGTGAAGATGCGCCCGTACACGCGCTGGGCACGCTTGATCATGCCGATGATCGAGGAGAACTCGGCCACCTGCAGGCGCCCCAGCAGGGTGGAGCGGTTGCGGATGCGCGGATTGCCGGTCACCGCGCCCACGCGCGGGCCGCTGGTCAGGTGCCAGACCATCCAGTGCATGGCGAACTCTTCCAGCATCGCATCGCCATCGATGCACACCAGGTATTCCGAACGCGCGGCCAGCGCGCCCATGCGCAGCGCATTGGCCTTGCCCAGGTTGCGGTCCAGGTGCACCACGCGCAGGCGCGGGTGCTGTGCGGCCAGTGCATCCAGGCGCGCGCCGGTGTCATCGCGGCTGCCATCGTTGATGGCGATCACTTCGAAATCCGGGTAGCGCTGGGCCAGCGCCGCGCCGATGGTGTCGTCCAGGTTGTCCGATTCGTTGTGGCAGGGAATCAGCAGCGTGGCGAACGGGTATTCGGCCATCGGTGGCGGATCGTTGCGCGGCCGCGACTTCCGCTCGCGGCGGAAGAAGTAGTACAGGCCACCGGACATCCAGAAGAACGCCATCACCATCGGGTAGAAGAAGGCGAACTGGAACAGGGCATACAGCCAGGGGCTCATGTCCATGTCACTTCTCCGGGTACGGGAAGTTGCGCGCAGACATCGCGGCGCGCGCGTCCACGGTCGACGGCTTGTCGGCAATGAAATCGTCCGGGTACCACGCGAAGTGGCGTACACCCTGTGCCTGCAGGCGGCGCACCTGGGCGCGCAGGCGCTGGCCGCTGATCGGCGTCTGTGTGCGCCAATCCACGGTCTGCAGTTCGAACATGGTGTGCTTCAGGTCCGGGTCGTGCGCGCGCACGGCGGTGACCAGGCGGTCCAGCCAGCGCTCGGGGTGGCGGCTGCCTTCCATCCACGGCATGGCCATCAGTGCAGTGCGGTCGTAGGCCTTGTTGAACAGGTCCAGGCGCTGGGCGAACCAGGTGGCGCTCTGCGGTTCCAGCACCGGCTGGGCGTACAGGTTGCGCACCGTGCCCAGCTTCGGCCGCCAGCGCTGCGCGCTGTCACGCAGTTCCAGGGTGAAGTCGATCAGTGCCTGTGTGCGGCCGCCATCGGGGCCTTCCTGCGGCAGCTGCGCCAGTTCGGTGTCGCGCACGTAGGCGTCGTCATGGAACAGCAGGCCTTCGAAGTACGAATTGATGGCCAGGTCTTCGTAGATGTCCTTGATGATCTGCCGCGCCTGCGGCTTGGTGAAGTCCAACCGGTACATGCCATCGTGTTCCGGGCTGGCGATACCCAGCGCGGTGCGCTGTGCGGCGTCGGGCAGTTCGTAGCCCAGCACCGGCAGCCACGCATACACCTTCACCCCGGCACGGGTCTTCAGCTGCCAGGCCACGCGGTTGAACAGGTCCGCACGCATCGGCAGGTGGCGGTTGGGGAAGTACAGGGCATCGGCGGTGTTGTTGCCGTCCGGATCGGCGAAGGCCTGCAGGTAGACGTGGGTCGGGCCGACCTTCTTTACGCGCTCGATCAGCGCATCCAGGTTGCGCGCCTGCTGCGCGGGGTTGGCGTCGTACACCGCATCCATGTCGATCTGCAGCGCGCGGGTGCCATCCAGGCTGACATTGCGGCGCAGTTCAAAGGCCAGCGAGGCGGTGTTCGGATTGTTGGTCACCAGCAGGCGCGCCAGACCGTGCAGGTCGCGGGTCACCGGCGTGCTGCGGCCTTCCAGATCGAACGACACCGGCATGCCCAACTGCTCGGCAATGTCGTTGCTCATCTGATTGTAAGCGGCGTACGGCCAGACGATCGCCTTCGGCGTCACCCCCAGCTCTTTCTTGATCAACTGCACGCTGCGGCCGAGGTCGGCGCGCAGGCGCTGTTCGTACTCCTGCGCGGTTTCGTAGCGCTGCGCCTTCGGGTCGTACACGCGGGTGATCACCGCCGGGGTCTGGTTGCCCTGCGGGTTGGACTGCACGCCGTGGTGCAGGTTGTCGGTGTGGCTGGCCAGTTCGATCAGTCCGCTGGACTGCATCTCGCGCAGCTGTGCCCAGGTCAGGAAATCGTCATGGCCGAACGGCCGGTAGCCATAGTCGATGGTGCGGCCCGGTGCCATGTCCACGTAGTCGGTGATCACTGCCACCAGCGCCGGGTAGTTGTACGCACGCAGCAGCGGGTACACGCGGGTGTAGACGCTGCGCAGGCCGTCGTCGAAGGTCAGCAGCACCGGCCGCGGCGGCAGCGTCGCTTCTCCGCGCGAGGCCTTGATCAGCTGCGACAGCGAGATCGGGTGGTAGCCGTGCGCCGACAGCCAGTCCAGGTGTGCGGCGAAGTTCTGCGTGCTGACCGCGTAGGCGTCGGCGTCGGCCTTTTCGCGCACGTCATCGCGGATGTCGTGGTAGCTCAGGATCAGCAGGCCGTTGTCGCTGGCATCCAGCTCGGTGGGCTGCTGGGCTGCGGCCGGCAGTGCCAGGGCCAGCAGGCCCAGCAGCACGGTGGTCATCAGGTAGCGAAGCATCCGTTCCATCTCACTCTCCCCAGCGCAGCGCGGCATCGAAGCCGATATGACGTTCACGTTGGCCGTCGTAGACCGGCCGCGACCAGCTCACCCCGTATTCCAGGATGCGCCCCTGGCTGAACTGCCATTCGTGGCGGTACGCCACGCTGGGAATCAGTGCGCTGCCATAGCCTTCCTGCCAGTAGTCGCCCAGCGACACCGTCAGGCGGTGGCGGAAGTGGCGTTCGTAGTGGCGCCACAACTGCTGGTCGATGCGCAGGCCGATTTCCACCGAGCGGTCGCGCGAGGGATTGAAGTACGGTGCGTCGTCCTGGCTGCCACGGCTGGTGTAGACGCTGCCCAGGCCATCGATCAGCAGGCGCGGGCGGGTCAGCAGGCGCTGTTCGATGGCGCTGGTCAGGGTGTCGCGGCGGTTGCCGTCGTCGTAGCGGAACTGGCTGCCACCCAGGCTCCAGTGGGTGCGCTCGTTACGGGTGTAGTCCACGGCCACGGCCACGCTGTCGGCGGTGATGCCCGAGACGCGGGCCTGCATCGAGGCTTCCGGATCGTTGCGCGCGGCAGTGACGCCGGCATGCCACTGGTCGTTGAACTGCCAGCCGAAGCCACCGCGCAGACCGGTGTCGCCGATGCTGTCGTTGGGACGAAGCACGGCGGCTTCGGCGTCTGCGTGGCCGAAGCGGTAGCGCACGCCGGCACCCATCCACAGCGGGTTGATCTTCTGGTCCTGGAAGGTGACCGAGCGGCGGTCGGCGAAGGCGAACAGCCGCCAGCGGTCGTCCAGGATGGGCGTGGCCACTTCCATGCCGTAATGCAGGTCGTCGTTGCCCAGCGGCGAGGTGCCGCCGCCGCCCGAGCTGCGGCCGCCTTCAACGGTGGCCTGCAGCTGCCAGCCGCGGTGTGCGCGCCAGTCGCGGTCCATGCGCAGCACCGAGGGCTGGTTGGGGTAGCGTTCCAGCAGATCGTCGTGCAGCGGCCGCGCCAGATCGTCGCGCTGCAGCTGCACGTAGGCTTCGTGCATGCCCAGGCGCGGCGAGACGTCGCGCGGGTCCAGCGTGTAGGCCATCTGGTGGCGTTCCAGCGAACGCCGCGGCCAGCCGCGCATCTGGTACACGCTGCCCAGCGCGGTCTGCAGGCCGCCGTTGCCCGGGCCCACGTCCACCAGGGCTTCCAGTTCGCGCTGCGCGGTGGGCAGGTCGCCGCTGTAGGCGCGGATCATCGCCAGGTTCACGTCGGCCTCGTAGCGCGCCCAGTTGGCGTACGGGCTCTTGCCGCCGCCCCAGCGCCAGGCCGGTTCGTCCTTCTGCCACGCCTGCAGGTAGCCGATGGCTTTTTCTGCCTGCTCGGTTTCCAGGTAGGCGTAGGCCAATTCAGAGCGCGACTGGAAGCGCGACGGATCGTTCTTCACCGCCGCTTCCAGCAGCGGAATGGCTTCGTCGGGGTGCTGGGTGGCCATCATCGAATCGCCCACCGCCGGCAGCACATAGTCGGGCAGGGCATGGCCTTCGGCCTGCAGGGCGCGTGCTTCATCGCGCACCTGTGCGTGCCGTGACAGGCGGTTGAGCAGGATCAGCCGGTCCATGCGGATGCGCAGGGGGGCCTGCGCCAGCGGCGTGCCGTCGCGCTGCACGTACTGCTCCATTTCAGCCAGCGCATCCTCGGCCTCGTCCAGGCGCGAATCTTCGGTCTGGCCGTAGGCCAGGCTCCAGTTAACCAGCTTGGCTACGTAGTTCGCTTCCAGCCGGGCCTTCTGGTCGGCATCGAACAACTGCGGCCGTGCCTGGTACAGGCGCCAGGCGCGGTGCGCATTGCCGATGTCGCCCAGGGTGAGCACCTGCAGCTTGTACAGCAGGTCATCGTTGGGTTCGACCTGCTGCGCGCGCTCGATGGCGGCCAGCGCATCAACCCAGTGGGCCTGGTCACGGTAATGGCCGATTTCAGCCAGCCGATCGGCACGGGTGGCCTGGGTGGGCGGCGGCGCCGCGTGGGCCCCGGACGCCAGAGCGGCGCAGGCCAGGCCGACGCAGAGCGCCAGCGGTCGATGAACAACCATGAATTCCCCCTTCAGCATCCATTCTTAGACGATGTGCAAAAAGTGTGACGCACATCACATGCCAACTTTAGCCGACACGCCCCAAGGAGGCCAGAGCCTCGCTGTTCCCTCTACACGCAAGCGCCACCGGATACAGGCCATTTCCGTCGCACCGTCCCTTCCGCCAAAGGCTTGGACTGCGAAATCACGTTGAACCGGCCGCCGCAGCGGCGCGGTGCGCAGGCACGGTGGGCGCGCCCCGGCCAATGGGCCTGGAAGCGCCCCGCGTCAGCTTTGGACACGCTACGTCAGTTCGCGCCGAAGCGGTGTGTACACGCGCGGGGGAAGGTGGCCCGGATCACCACAGATCTTCCAGGCGGCGCGGCTTGCACGCCACCCAGGACGCGCACAGCATCACCGTGGCACAACCGAACAGGAAGCCGAACGGCAGGCCCCAGCCGTTGCTGACCGTGTGCAGCCAGCCGACCAGGAACGGCCCCAGGCAGCTGAAGCTGTAACCCACGCCCTGCATGAAGCCGGACAGCGCCGCCGAGCCGGTGGCGGTGCGCGTGCGCAGGTTGATCAGGGTCAGTGCCAGCGGGAAGGTGGACGGGCCCACGCCCAGCAGGGCGGCCCACAGCAGGGGCACCTTCATCGGCGCCAGCAGCAGGCCGGCAAAGGCGATCACGAACGAGAAGAAGCCGATCAGCACCAGCGGGAACGGGTTCTGCAGGCGCACCGCCAGCGACGGGATGACCAGCGACGGCAGCAGCCCCAGCGCCGAGAACACGGCCACCATCACCCCGCCGAAGGCCGGCGTGGCGCCGGCTTCCACCACGATGCGCGGCAGCCAGGTGAACATCGAATAGGTCATCAGCGAGGTCATGCCGAACATCAGCGACATGCTCCAGCCCAGCGACGTGCGCCAGACCTTGCCGTGCGGCTGGGCGCTGGGATCGTTGGCCGCCAGCTGCGCGTGCGGCGCGCGGCGGGCCAGCATCAGCCACGGCAGGGCGGCGGCCAGGGCCAGCAGCGCCCACATGCCCAGCGACACGCGCCAGCCGGCCGCCTGCGCCACCGGCACCGCCAGCAGCGCCGGCAGCATGGTGCCCAGCTGCAGCATGCTGATGTACAGCGTGCTCATGGTGCCCACCTTGTTGGCGAAGTAGCGCTTCACCAGCGGCGGTACCACCACGTTGCCGATGCCCATGCCGGCCAGTGCCATCACCGAACCCAGCAGCAGGGTGCCGACGTTGCCGGCGCTGGAGCGCAGCAGCAGGCCGGCCATGGCCAGGGTCATGGCCAGCAGGGTGGTGCGTTCCAGCCCCAGGCGCCGGGCCAGGGCCGGGGTGGCCACGCCGAACAGGGCGAACGAGGCGGTCGGCAGCATGCCCAGCACGCCGGTCATGGTGGTGCCGAAGCCGAAATGCTGGCCCAGCACGTCCAGCAGCGGGGTGATGGAGGTGACAGCGGTGCGCAGGTTCACGGCCGCCAGCAGGATGGCAGCGAAGGCGAGCAGCCGCCCGTGCAGCAGTGAGGGCGAGTCGTGGGAGGCGGTGGTCATGCGGAATCCTTGCAGGTGGCGCACGCGGGAACGTGGGCGTGCAGCGGCGGCACCGGACCGGGCCGGTGCGACAGGTGGGGGCAGGGGGCCATTGTACGTGGCCGCGGCATTGCGGCCGCCATGCGGGCGGGGCGCCGATTTCAGATACAAAAAAACCCGGAGGACTGTCGTCTTCCAGGCTTCTTGCTGACCACCGAAGTGGTCGGGGAGACAGGATTCGAACCTGCGACCTCTACGTCCCGAACGTAGCGCTCTACCAGACTGAGCTACACCCCGAAGGGAGCCGCCTATTCTAGCTGTTCACCCCGATGGCGGCAAGGGGTGAAAGCGGTTTCCTTCACACTGCCAGGGCAGTGTCACTTCAGGGAACAAAAAAGCCTGGACAACTTCACCAGGCTTCAATGCGACCACAAAAGTGGTCGGGGAGACAGGATTCGAACCTGCGACCTCTACGTCCCGAACGTAGCGCTCTACCAGACTGAGCTACACCCCGAAGGAGCCGCCTAAGATACCGTGTGAAGGCCAAGGCGGCAAGGTTTTTTTACAACTCAGCGACGGTTTTCCTGTTCGAGCCGGTTCTCCTCGCGCGATTCGAACCACATGCCGTTGAGGATGGCCACGGTGGAGGCCAGGCCGGTGCCGAGAATCCAGGCGAAATACCACATGTTCGTTTCTCCTTCGTTCGGTGAAGGTGCCGACCGTGGGTCGGCACATCTTGCTTGTGGGTAGGTGCCGACCGTGGGTCGGCACACCTTCAAATCAATACGCGTTCGGGTTCTGGTCCATCTCTTCGGTGGTCGTCTTGCCCTTCAGCACGCGGTACACCCAGGTGGTGTAGGCCAGGATGATCGGCAGGAAGATCGCCGTGGCCACCAGCATGATGCCCAGCGTCAGGTGGCTGGACGAGCTGTCCCAGACGGTCAGGCTGGAACCGGGCTGGCTGGAAGACGGCAGCAGGAACGGGAAGATGGCAAAGCCGACGGTGAGGATGATGCCGGCAATCGACGCGCCCGAGGCGATGAACGCCAGGCCGCCGCGACGGGCCCGCAGCAGCGCCGCGCTGGCCAGTGCACCCAGCAGGCCCAGCACCGGGAACACAACGGTGAGCGGCATGCTGCTGTAGTTGCGCAGCCAGCCACCGGCGGCCGTGCCGATGGCCGCGGTCTTCAGCAGTGGGTTGGTCGGGCCGTCTGTCACCACCTGCGAGGTGATCTGGTAGCCGGGCAGGCCGAAGGCCACCCAGGCACCGGCTGCGGCGAACAGCACGCAGCTGATGATCGCCGCCACGCTGCCGTAGCGCGCGGCACGATCGGCCACCGGGCCATCGGTCTTGATCACCAGCATGGCTGCGCCGTGCGACACCAGCATCGCCACGCTCACCAGACCTGCCACCAGCGCGAACGGGGTCAGCAGGCCGAAGAACGAGCCGGTGTAGAAGATGCGCATGCTGTCATCGAAGTGGAACGGCACGCCCAGCAGCACGTTGCCCACCGCCACACCGGCGATCAGGCCCGGCAGCAGGCCACCGACGAACAGCACCCGGTCCCAGTTGTCGCGCCAGCGCTTGCTGGGCAGCTTGCTGCGGTACTTGAAGCCGACCGGGCGCAGGATCAGCCCGAACAGCATGGCAAACACCGCCAGGTAGAAGCCGGAGAAGCTGACCGCATACAGTGGCGGCCATGCGGCGAAGATCGCGCCGCCACCCAGCACCAGCCACACCTGGTTGCCTTCCCACACCGGGCCGACGGTGTTGATCACCAGCCGGCGCTCTTCATCGGTCTTGGCCACGAAAGGCAGCAGGGTGCCCACGCCCAGGTCGAAGCCATCCATCACCGCCCAGCCGATCAGCAGGATGCCCAGCAGCAGCCACCAGATCACGCGCAGCGTGGTGTAATCCAATCCAAGAAATTCCATGTGCGTTCTCCTGCCTCAGACCTGGCCGGGGGCCGGCATTGCGGCATTGGGGGATGCGGGGCGGATGTCGGCCTGCAGCGTCGGCAGGATCTCGTCCGGACCCTTGCGGATCGCCTTCAGCATCAGCTTCACCTCGATCACCAGCAGCACCGTGTACAGCGCGGTGAAGATGGCCAGCGTGGTCAGGATTTCATGCAGGGCCAGACCCGACGCGGCATAGAAGGTGGGCAGCACGCCATCCACCGCCCACGGCTGGCGACCGTATTCGGCCACGAACCAACCGCACTCGATCGCAATCCACGGCACCGGCAGCGACCACACCGCCAGCTTCAGGAACCAGCGCTTGTCCTGGAAGTTGTTGCGGCAGGAGAAGTAGAACGCCAGGGCGAAGAAGGCGATCAGGTAGAAGCCCAGGCCGGCCATCACGCGGAAGGTCCAGAACAACGGCGCCACGCGCGGCACGGTATCCAGCGCCGCCTTGGAGATTTCTTCCGGCGTGGCGTTGAGGATGTCCTCGCGGTAACGCTTCAGCAGCAGGCCGTGGCCCAGGTCCTGCCAGTGGCGGTCGAACATCTCGCGCGCTTCCACATCGTCCTTGTTGGCACGGATGCGTTCCAGCGCACCGTAGGCCAGCTGGCCGCCGCGGATGCGGTGCTCGGCGCGCTCCACCAGTTCCAGGATGCCCGGAATCGGCTGGTTGGTGGAACGGGTGGCGATCAGGCCCATCAGGTACGGGATCTTGATCGCGTAGTCGTTCTGCTGGGTGGTCTGGTTGGGAATGCCGAAGGCGGTGAAGTCGGCCGGCGCACGCTCGGTTTCCCACATCGCTTCAATGGCGGCCAGCTTCATCTTCTGGTGTTCGCTGGCGGCGTAACCACTTTCGTCACCCAGCACCACCACCGACAGCGACGACAGCAGGCCGAACGCAGCGGCCACCGCGAACGAGCGGCGGGCCATGTCACGGTGCTTGTTGCGCAGCAGGTACAGGGCGCTGATCGACATCACGAAGATCGCACCGGTCACGTAGCCGGCGCTGACGGTGTGCACGAACTTGGCCTGGGCCACCGGGTTCAGCAGCACGGCGGCGAAATCCACCACTTCCATGCGCATCGTTTCCGGGTTGAACACCGCGCCGGTCGGGTTCTGCATCCAGCCGTTGGCGATCAGGATCCACACCGCCGACAGATTGGTGCCCAGCGCCATCAGCCAGGTCACCGTCAGGTGCTTGACCGGGCTCAGCCGCTTCCAGCCGAAGAAGAACAGGCCGATGAAGGTGGCTTCCAGGAAGAACGCCATCAGGCCTTCGATGGCCAGCGGCGCACCGAAGATATCGCCCACGTAGTGGCTGTAGTACGACCAGTTCATGCCGAACTGGAATTCCATCACCAGGCCGGTGGCCACGCCGATGGCGAAGTTGATGCCGAACAGGGCGCCCCAGAACAGGGTCATCTGGCGCCAGACCTGCTTGCGGGTCATCACGTACACGCTTTCCATGATGGCCACCATGAAGGACAGGCCAAGGGTGAGCGGTACGAATAGGAAGTGGTACATCGCGGTCAAAGCGAATTGCAGCCGCGACAGTTCTACGACTGTCTGATCAATCATGGCCTGGCTACCTCGTTGGATAGTGCCGTTGCAGGTGGCGGGAAGGGTGGTCTACGGGGTGGATGATGTGACCGACTACTTCAAACAGCCTTGATCCAGATCAATGTATGAATGGCTCTGCACGGGGATCGTATGCCAAACCGGATGAAGACTGCGACCGCTGGCCGCAGGGGAGGGCGCCTGTGTGTGCCTACAATGCCGGCCATGCCCTGTTGCCCGTGACCCCCTTGAGCGCTGCCGAATCTTCCGCTGTTGCCACCGACCCGCACGCCGAATCGGCCCTGCAGCGGCGTACCCGTACGGCCTGGCTGGCCGATCTGGCGCGCGCGGCGCGTGGCCGCCAGCGCCTGGCAGGGCTGTGCCTGGGCCTGTCCGGCGCACTGCTGATCTGCCAGGCCGCGGCCATCGCCTGGCTGGTGCAGCACGTGCTGGTGCAGCGTGCGCCGCTGGCGTCGGGGCTGCCGGTGCTGGCCGGGCTGGTGGTCATCCTGCTGCTGCGCACCACACTGGCCGGCGCCAGCCAGGCCGCCGCAGGCGACGTGGCCGACGCCGCGCGCCTGGCCCTGCGCGAGCGCGTGTTCGCACGCCTGCTGGGGCAGGGCCCGCTGTGGCTGCGGCAACGTCGCACCGGCGAGCTGGGTGAATTGATGCTGCATCACGGTGATGCGATTGAGAACTATTACAGCGGGTTCCTGCCGGTACGCACCGAAGTGGTGGTGGTGCCGCTGCTGATCCTGGCGGCGGTGGCCTGGGTGGACTGGGTGGTGGCGCTGATCCTACTGTTCACCGCGCCGCTGGTGCCGTTCTTCATGATGCTGGTCGGCTGGGGTGCCGAAGCCGCCGGGCGTGCGCAGCTGGGTGAACTGGCGCGCATGAGCGGGCACTTCGCCGATCGCATCAAGGGCCTGGGCCTGCTGCGCCTGTACGGCCGCGGCGATGCCGAACTGGCCGGTGTGGAAGCGGCGGCCGAAGGGGTGCGGGTGCGCACGATGAAGGTGCTGCGCATCGCCTTCCTGTCGTCCACCGTGCTGGAATTTTTCGCCTCGGTCAGCGTGGCGATGGTGGCGCTCTACCTGGGGCTGAGCTACCTGGGCCTGATGTCACTGCATGCCAGCGTGCCCACCCTGGGTGCGGGTCTTTTCTGCCTGCTGCTGGCGCCGGAGTTCTACGCGCCGCTGCGGCGGTTGGCGGCCCATTACCACGACCGTGCCAACGCGCTGGCCGCTGCCGCCGAAGTGGAACGCCTGCTGCACGCATTGCCAGAAGAAACGGCGTTGCCGGAGGAAGGCATGGCCACGCGCGCACCCGAACCGGCCGAGGCCGCGTTGCCGCCGCTGCAGGCGCAGGGTCTGGTGCTGCGCCCGCTGGGCGCGCCGCAGGATGTGCTGAGTGGGCTGGATGTACGCCTGGAACCCGGCCAGCGCCTGGCCCTGGTCGGCCCCAGCGGTTCGGGCAAGAGCACCCTGCTGGAAGCGCTGGCGGGATGGCTGCCGCCGCGCGAAGGCCGCGTGCTGGTGCGGCCCGGCGTGCAGGTCGCCTACGCCAGCCAACGCCCGTACCTGTTCCATGGCTCGATTGCCGATAACCTGCGCCTGGCCGATCCCGGGGCCAGTGATGCGCGCCTGCGCGCGGTGGCCGAGGCGGCACAGGTGCTGCAGTTCGCCCAGCGCCTGCCGCAGGGCCTGGACACGATGATCGGTGAGCGCGGCTTCGGCTTGTCCGGTGGCGAAGCACGGCGCATCGGCCTGGCGCGGTTGCTGCTGCGCGATCCGCAGGTGCTGCTGCTGGACGAGCCCACTGCATTCCTGGATGCCGACACCGAGGCCGCACTGCTGCGCAGCCTGGCCGCCTATGCGCGCGGCCGCACCGTGGTGGTGGCCACCCACAGCCCGGCGGTGATCGCCTGGGCCGACCGCTGCCTGTTGTTGCCCGAAGGCCGCCTGGTCGACCCGGCGCAGGCGGTGCGCGCATGAGCCGCTCGCCCGATTCGCTGCGCGCGGTATTCATGCGCCACCGTCCGCGCCTGCTGCTGACCGTGCTGCTGCTGTGGATCACCATGCTGGCCGGCACCGCGCTGCTGGGGCTGTCCGGTGGCTTCCTGACCGCCGCGGCGCTGGCCGGTGCCGCAGGGCTGGCGCAGGGCTTCAATTTCTTCTCGCCGTCAGCCGGCATCCGCGGTCTGACCATGGCCCGCATCGTCTCGCGCTATTTCGAGAAGCTGGTGGGCCACGATGCCACATTGCGCATCGCCCGCGACCTGCGCGTGTGGTTCTTCCGCCGCGCGCTGCCGCTGGCACCGGCGCGGCTGGGGGCCACTCGCACCGGTGAACTGCTGGCACGCCTGCTGGGTGACATCGGCGAAGTGGATGGACTGCTGGTGCGCGCGCTCGGGCCGCTGTTCGCGCTCGCTGCGCTGTCACTGGTGGCCATTGCATCGGCCGCGCTGATCCTGCCCGCGGCGGCCGTGCTGCTGGCCGTGCTGGCAGTGCTGATCGGCTTCGGCGTGCCGTGGCTGGGCGTGCGCGGGCGCGATGCTGAAGAAGCCGACCGCGCTGCGCATCGCGCCGCGCTGCGCACCGCCGCGTTCGAAGGGCTGGAAGGCGCGGGTGACCTTGCGGCCCTGCATGCGGGTACCGCGTGGCAGTTGAAGGTGCGCGTTGCAGCCAAACAACTGGCGGCGCGCGATCGGCGCCGGCGCTGGCGCCTGATTGCAGCGTCCACCCTGCACGGCGCGGTGGCTGGGCTGGGCCTGGTCGGCATGTTGGCGCTGGCCCTGCACGCGGCCGAACAGCAGCGTATTGCCGCGGAAATGGCCGCCGGCCTGGTGTTCCTGACCGTGGCGCTGATCGAGCTGTGGGCCGGCATGGGCCTGGCCTGGCAATCGCTGCAGTCTGGCCGTATTGCGGCCGATCGCCTGCAGTCCATCGTCGAACAACCCGCCGCCGTGGACGAGCCGCAAGCGCCGCAGCCGGTGCCGCAGGCATCGGCGGTGCAGTGGGAAGACGTGCATTTCCAGTGGCCGGGCGCGGCGCGGCCGGTGCTGTGCGGGCTGCAGCTGCATCTGGCGCCGGGCGAACGCATCGCGATCCGTGGTGACAGCGGGTGCGGCAAGACCACCCTGTCCAGCCTGCTGCTGCGCTTGTGGGACCCGCAGCAGGGGCGCCTGAGCTATGGCGGCCAGGACCTGCGCACGTTCGCCCAGGCCGATTGGCATCGGCAACTGGCCTGGCTGCCGCAGAACGCACCGGTCTTCGCCGGCAGCGTGGCCGACAACCTGCGCCTGGGCGACCCGGAAGCCAGCGATGCCACGCTGTGGGCCGTGCTGCGCCGGGTGCGGCTGGGCGAATGGGCCGAGCGCAACGGCGGTCTGGACACCTGGGTGGGCGAGAACGGCGCGACGATGTCGGTCGGGCAGGCACGTCGCCTTGCGCTGGCGCGGGCGATGCTGCGCAATGCGCCCATCCTGGTGCTGGACGAACCCACCGAAGGGCTGGACGTGGATACCGCGCACGCGTTGCTGCGCGACCTGCCGGCGCTGCTGGACGGCCGCAGCCTGTTGATGATCACCCACGACGAGCTGCCGGACGGCGTGGTGGATGCGCAGTACCGATTGCGTGACGGTGTGCTGGAGCGGGAAACGTAATCGCGGTGGTAGCGCCGGGCCATGCCCGGCGGCCGTTTGCGTGATGGCGTGCCGACCGGCACATCCCCGCATGGCGTGGATCTACTGGCGTCGTGCCGCGTCGTTCGAACGGCTACCGCGAAAACTCGCGCAGCATCACTGCGATCGAGGCCACGTTGGCCAGCACGCACAGCCAGAACACCCACTGGAATTCCGCCTTGCGGTGCTTGTGCCGGAACAGCGCCTGGCCCAGCAGCGCACCGGGCCAGCCACCGGCGAAGGCCAGAAGCTGCAACGTGCGTTCGGGAATGCGCCACTGCTTGCGCTGTGCCGCCCGCTTGTCATGCCCGTACAGCCCGAACGACACCACGCTGGCCAGCACGCACCAGCCGCCCAGCCACAGCGGCAGCACGCCACTGACCGTCAACGCGATGAGCGCGCCGAACGCGGCCAGCGCGAGGTTGCGCCGCCAGGCCACTTACAGTCCGTCGAGGAAACCGCGCACGGCCGGGCCGAAGCGATCGAAATCGACAAGGAATGCGTCGTGGCCCTGCGGTGAGTCCAGGCCGATGAACTGCGCATCGGCACCGCCGGCACGCAGGCCGTCGGCCACCTGTTGCTGCTGCTGCACCGGGAACAGGATGTCGGTGTTGGCGCCGATGGCCAGCGCCTTTTCGACACGGATCTTCGCCAGCCCGCCCAGCACGTCACCGTCGGCATACTCGGCCAGGTCGAACCAGTCCATCGAACGGCTCAGATACAGATAGCAGTTCGGATCGAAGAAGCGCACGAAGCGCCGTGCATGGCCTTCCAGATAGCTCTCCACCTGGAATTCGAGGCCGAACGGATCATCATCGGTCTGGTCCGAATCCAGCCGCACGCGACCGAAGCGCCCATCCCATTCCAGCGCGGAACGGTAGGTGATCACGCCCAGCTTGCGTGCCATGCGCATGCCCGATTCCGGATAATCGATCTCGGTGTAGCGCCCGCCGTCCCACTTGGGGTCGAGGCGGATCGCTTCGCGCTGCAGTGAACGGATGGCGATGGAGAACGGCAACGCCTGCGCGCTGCCGGAAATGTTGATGTGGCTGCGGGCGATGCCCGGCTGCAGCATCAGCACCGCCAGCGCGGTCATGCCGCCCATCGAATTGCCGACCACGCAGGCCAGCTGTTCGATGCCCAGCGCATGCACGACCTCGATGGCTGCGCGCGCACCGTCTTCCACCGACAGTTCCGGGAAGTCGAGGCGATAGGGCTCGCCAGTGGCCGGGTTCAACGAGGCCGGGCCGGTGGAGCCCTTGCAGCTGCCCAGCGAGTTCACGCAGACCACGAACCAGCGGTCGGTGTCGATCGGCTTGCCTGCACCAACCATGGCTTCCCACCAGCCGGGCGCGGGGTTGGCCCCGTTGGCGGCTGCGTGCGCATCGGGCGAGAGACCGGTAACGATCAGGATCGCGTTGCGGCTGTCGGCGGCCAGCGTGCCCCAGGTCTCGTAGGCCACGCGCGCGCCGTGCAGGGCGCCACCGCGCTTGAACGGGAACGGCGAGGGCAAGGCATGGAAGCGGGTGCCGGGCGGAATGAATTCAGTCATGGCGCCATTCTAGCGGGGCGGCACGTGGAGCTGGCGGCACGCTGGTTTCCATGGACGGCATGCGCGCAAAGCCGCCGGGCATGGCCCGGCGCTACCGGTCATGCGGCCCGGCGAGCGCAGCGGTGTGTGGATCACGGGAACCGCAGTTCCACCGCGCCGTCATGCGGCAGCGTTACCCGCACCGCCTCGCTCTGCAGATCGCCTTCACCGCGGTTGGCGCTGCCGCTGCGTGAAATGCGCGCCAGCACCTCCACCTCGCGGTGCGCCGACAGCGGTGCGGTCGGCATCGGGCTGTCAGCGTCGCCCAGACCGACCGTGGCCGGGAAGGCGGTCAACGGCAGCTTGCGCGCCGCCACCGGCATCGGCGGGCCGCCCACGGCGCGGGCCAGCACGAACACCTGCGCACTGGCCGGCCAGTCGCCGTGCTTCACCGCGTCGGGCAGCTGCACCTGCACCTGCAGCAACGCCGGTGCCGCCGTGGTGGAAGGATCGACTGACTGTCCCGCGGCTTCGCGGGCAATCGCAATCTGTGCCTGCAGGGCCTGCGCGGCACCCGGTTCCAACTGCGGCAGCAGGCTGCTCCAGATCTCGGCCGCTTCGGCATTGCGGCCGCGCTGGCGCAGGGCAATGCCCAGCAGCCAGCTGGCCCGCTCGGCCTGCGGTGCCACCCGCCGCGCCTGCTGCAACCACGCCATGGCGGTGTCATCGAACTGCTTGCCGGCATCGGCCTGCGCGCGCGCCTGCGCCGCTTCCACCAGCACGCCTGCATCGTCCGGTGCCAATGCTGCGGCACGTGCAAAGGCATCGGCCGCCGCCTGTGCATCGCCCAGTTCGGTCTGTGAACGGCCCAGCAGTGCCCAGCCATCGGCGCGCTGCGGATCGCGCTGCAGGGCCTGCTGCAGCGCCGTTACACCCTCGCGCAGGGTCGCCACCGACGGCGCCGGCTGCACCTGCGCTGCGCGCGGGTCGCCCACCAGCAGGTACAGGCAGGCACCGGCCACGCCCAGCGCGAACACGCCCAGTACGAAACCGCGGCGCCCCTGCCGGCGCAGCGGCCACAGCACCAGCGCGGCCATCACCGCGGCCACCAGGCCGGCCAGCACGGGCAGTGTGTAGCTCACCAGCCATCTCCTTCATCGGCGTTGCGGTCGGCCGCTGCCGGTGCCACTGTGCGGCCGCGCCGGCGCACGATGCCCAGCACCAGCAGGGCACCACCGCCAAGGATCAGCAACGGCCCGCCCCACAGCAGCCAGGTACCCGGCTGCAGCGGCGGCTGGTACAGCACGAATTCGCCGTAGCGGGCGACCAGGAACTGCTTGATCTGTGCATCGTCGTGGCCCTGCTGCATCAGCTGCAGCACTTCACGGCGCAGGTCCTGGGCGATCTGTGCGTTGGAATCGCCCAGCGACTGGTTCTGGCACTGTACACAGCGCAGCTGCGCGGCCAGGTCGTGGAAGCGGGCCTCTTCGGCCGCGCTGCGGAAGGCGAGCGGCCGTGGGTCGTGCAGCGGCTGCTGGGCCAGTGCGGGCAGCGCCGCGCACAGCAGCAGCGCCAGCAGCGCGTTACGGATTGCCGTGCAGGCCGGTATCGGCATGGCCCTGGGCCTTTTCGATCTTCTGCAGCGCGGGAATCAGCTTTTCGTCCACCACCTGCTGGGTCATCGCGCCGCTGTACTTCCAGCGCACGATGCCACTGCCATCGACCAGGAAGGTTTCCGGCGCAGCGGTAACGCCCCAGTCGATCGCGGTACGGCCTTCCATGTCACTGAGCACCACCATGAACGGGTTGCCCAGCGTCTCCAGCCAGTGCAGCGCATCGGTGGGCTCGTCCTTCCAGTTGTAGCCGATCACGCGTACGCGCTTGCTTTCGGCGAAGCGGGTCAGCACCGGGTGTTCCTCGCGGCAGGCCGCGCACCAGCTGCCCCACACGTTCAGCAGGTAGGGCGCACCGCGCAGCTCTTCGCTGCGCACGGTCATGCCGGGGTCGTGCAGCACCGGCAGCGCGAAGGCGGGGGCCGGCTTGTCGATCAGCGCGGAAGGCAGCACGTCGCGCTGCGGATCCCCCGACTTCATCACCCCGTACACCATCAACCCCAGCAGGCCGAAGAAGAACAGCACGCCGATGACAATGGCGATGGGGGGCAGCGGGCGCGATGGACGCGGAGCAGGGGACGACGACATGAAAACTCCTACGGACGACGGAAACGGCGGTCGGCGGCGGTGATGAATCCGCCCAGTGCCATCAGCAGTGCGCCCAGCCAGATCCAGCGCACGAACGGTTTGATGTGCACCCGCACCGCCCACGCATTGTTGCCCAGCGGCTCGCCCAATGCCACGTAGACATCACCGTTCAGGCGTGCATCGATGCCGGCCTCGGTCATCACCTGGCCGCCGCTGGCGTACTGGCGTTTTTCCGGGTGCAGCAGGGCCTGCTCGCGGCCGTTGCGGAACACCCGCAGGTGGCCGCGGTCGGCCACGAAATTGGGGCCTTCGCGGTGGTCCACGCCTTCGAAGCGGACTTCGTAGCGGCCCACAACCAGCTGCTGCCCCGGCGCCAGCGCCACTTCCCGCTGCACGTTCAGGGCTTCCACCAGCAGCGCCCCGGCAAGGAACACCGCCATGCCGCCATGGGCCACGATCATGCCGAGCATTTCGGCGGTGAAGCGGCCATTGCCGCGCAGACGCTGCCAGACGAAGCGGGCGGTGCCCAGGCCGACCCAGGCCGCGGCCGCGACGCCCAGCCCTGCCTTCCAGCCATTCTGCGGCGCCTGCCACCACGCCAGCGCACCCAGCACGATGGCCAGCCCCATCCACGGCGCCAGCAGGGCCAGGGCGCGCGAGGGCTGGTCGCGTTGCCACTTCACCAGCGGCCCGAACGGCAGCAGCAGCACCAGCGGCGCCATCAGCAGCAGGAACAGGCTGCCGAAGTACGGTGGGCCTACGGAAATCTTGCCCAGCGACAAGGCATCGGCCAGCAGCGGGTACAGGGTGCCCAGCAGCACCATGGCGCAGGCCGTGGCCAGCAACAGGTTGTTGCCCAGCAGCAGGGTCTCGCGCGAGGTGGCGGTGAAGCCGCGGCGTGGATCATCGCTGTCCATGCCCAGACGGCCGGCACGCAGCGCATACAGCAGCAGGCTGCCACCGACCAGCAGCGACAGGAAGATCAGGATGAACAGGCCACGCGACGGGTCGGCGGCGAACGAATGCACGCTGGTCAGCACGCCCGAGCGCACCAGGAAGGTGCCCAGCAGGGACAGCGCGAAGGCGGCGATGGCCAGCAGCAGGGTCCAGCTGCCGAACGTGCCGCGCTTCTCAGTGACGGCCTGCGAATGGATCAGTGCGGCGCCGACCAGCCAGGGCATGAAACTGGCGTTCTCCACCGGGTCCCAGAACCACCAGCCGCCCCAGCCAAGTTCGTAATACGCCCACCAGCTGCCCAGCGCGATGCCCAGGGTCAAAAAGCCCCAGGCCACGTTGGTCCACGGCCGCGTCCAGCGCTGCCAGCGTGCATCCACGCGGCCTTCCAGCAGTGCGGCCACGGCGAAGGCGAAGGGCACCGAAAACCCGACGTAGCCCAGGTACAGCATCGGCGGGTGGATGATCAGGCCCGGGTCCTGCAGCAGCGGATTCAGGTCGCGGCCTTCCAGCGGCGCCGGGTTCAGGCGCAGGAACGGGTTGGAGGTGAAGATCAGGAAGGCCAGGAAGCCGACGCTGACCACGCCCATCACCGCCAGCACGCGGGCCTGCACCGGCGCCGGCAGCTGCCGCGAGAACAGGGCCACCGCACCGGTCCACAGCGCCAGCACCAGTGCCCACATCAGCAGCGAACCCTCGTGCGCGCCCCACACCGCCGAATAGCGATAGATCAGCGGCAGCAGCGAATTGGAATTCTCGGCCACGTAGCGCACCGAAAAATCCTGCTGCACGAAGGCGGCCGTCAGCACCGCGAAGGCAGCGGCCACCAGCAGCAGCTGGGCGAAGGCGGCCGGGCGTGCGGTGGCCATCCAGGCGCTGTTGCCGCGCTGCGCGCCGGCCAGCGGCAGGCCGGCCTGCAGCAGCGCTGCCAGCAACGCACACAACAGCAGGATCTGACCCAGCTCCGGCAGCACTCAGCGCACCTCGGGCGCCGTTACCGGCACGTCGTGCTTGCGATGGGCATCGCCCATCTTGTCGGCCACTTCCTTGGGCACGTAATTCTCATCGTGCTTGGCCAGCACTTCGTCGGCCACGAACACCCCGTCCTGCAGGCGGCCGCTGGCGACCACGGCGGTGCCCTCGCGGAACATGTCCGGCAGGATGCGATCGGTGCTGACCGGCAGCGTGGCATCGCCATCGGTCACCACGAAATGTGCCTGCAGCGAACCACTGGGGCGATCAAAGGAACCCTTCACCACCATGCCGCCCAGGCGGAAGCGCGACTGCGCGTCGACATCCCCGCGCAGCACTTCAGACGGCGTGTAGAGATAGGCGATATTGCGCTGCAGGGCGAAGGCCACCAGGGTGGTCGCCAGCCCGGATGCCAACAGCAGCAGCATTACCCAGACCATGCGGCGTCGCTGCACCGGCGTCATCGGCTGAGCTCGGTGGCCAGCGGCGCCGCTGCCGGGCCGTTGCTGCGCGCCTGCAACCGCTGCTGGCGGCGCTGCGCCTGTTGCCGGGCGTGGCGCAGGCGCAGCCAGGAACCCAGCGCATCGCAGCCCAGCACCAGCAGGAACACCGAGAACGCCGCGATCAGATAGGGCAGGTGGGTCATGGCCGTGGCTCCGTGTGGCGGGCTGCCGCTGGCGTGCCGAAGCGTTCGCCGATCCAGGCCTTGCCGGCCTCGCGGGCGATGTTGTCGGCGCGCGCCTTGGCCAGCAGCGAGCCGACGAACCACAGCTTGGTCGCCACCACCATCCACCACAGCGGCGCAATCAGTTCCGGGCGAACCGCGTTTTCGCCGAACACATTGATCGACTGGCGCTGGTGCAGCGCCCCCCACCAGTCCACCGAATAGCGGATGACCGGCAGCAGGCCCACGCCGATGATCGCCAGCAGCCCGGCGGCGCGCGCGGCGCTGCGGCGGTCCTCGATGGCGTGGTACAGCCCGATCACGCCCAGGTACAGGAACAGCAGGATCAGCTCACTGGTCATGCGCGGGTCCCAGTCCCACCACGTGCCCCAGGTACCTTTTCCCCAGATGCTGCCGGTCAGCAGGGTGATCAGTGTGAAGCCGGCGCCCATCGGCGCACAGGCCATGGCCAGGATTTCGCAGATCTTGATCCGCCAGATCAGTGCGATGGCGGAATAGGCCGCCATCAGTGCGAACACGAACAGGCTCATCCAGGCACTGGGCACGTGGATGTAGATGATGCGGAAGGCATCGTGCTGGTTCTGTTCCGGCGGCGCCACGAACAGCCCCTGCCACAGGCCGATCAGCAGCACCGGTACCGCTGCGGCGTAGAACACGCGGGACCAGCGCGCGGCGAAACGATCGAAGGTCGGAGGTGAACCGAGTTGGTGGAACCAGCGGACGATCGGATTCATGCGTGGCGGCTATCCAGCAGGGATGGATTGGCTCTCAGCTCGTTCAACTCAGAGAAATACGGATGGCCGCGGCCGTGGCCAGCGGTGCCAGCACCAGGGCAACCACCAGCCCCGCGCCCAGCATCAGCAGCGCACCGACTGGATCCTGCCCACGGCCGGCTGCCGCCAGACTGCCTGCACCGAACACCAGCACCGGCACATACAGCGGCAACGACAGCAACGCCACGAGAATACCAGAGCGCCGGATGCCGACGGTCAGTGCTGCCACCACACCGCCGATCAGGCTCAACACGGGTGTTCCCAGCAGCAACGATGCCAGCAACATCGGCAGTTGGTCATGCGGCAGATGCAGCATTTCCGCCAGCAACGGGCTGACCACGATCAGCGGCAGCGCCGTAGTGGCCCAGTGCACCAGCACCCGCACCAATACCAGCCAGGCCAACGGCACCGGGGCCAGCAGCCATTGTTCCAGCGAGCCGTCTTCGGCATCGGAACGGAACAGCGAGTCCAGCGCCAGTTGCCCGGCCAGCAGAACCGCCAGCCACAGCACGGCACCGGCGGTGGCGGCCAGCGGCTGCGGATCGCGGCCCTGGGCCAGGGCGAACAGCACCACCACCAGCAGCGCGAACAGCAGCGGCTGCAGGGCATCGCCACGGCGGCGCCACAGCAGGCGCATGTCGCGCGCCACCAGGGCGCGAGCGGTCTGCCACAGACCCGGTTCGGTGCCCGGCGCGATCATGCGGCTTCTCCCTGGGCAAGATCCGGCTGTAGTTGCAGCAGGCGCGTGCGTACCGGCGGTGCGGCATAGGCACCATGGGTGGTGACCAGGGCGGCACCGCCACTGCGCAGGTGCGCCGAAATCATCCGGTTGACCAGGTTGATGCCGTCCAGATCCAGGTTGGCGTAGGGCTCGTCCAGCAGCCACAGCGGAGCGGGTGAGAGCCAGATGCGGGCCAGTGCCAGCCGCCGTTTCTGCCCGGCCGACAGGTGCCGCACCAGGGTGTCTTCGTAACCGGCCAGGCCGACGATGGCCAGCGCATTGCCCGGCATCTGCCGTGCGCGCCGCCCATGCAGGCCGCACAGGAAGTGCAGGTTTTCCAGCGTGTCCAGGTCCGGCTTCAGCGCGGGCAGGTGGCTCAGGTAGGCCACGTAGCGCGCGCGCTCGGCCGTGCTGGCCTGCTTGCCGTCGATGCGCACCTGGCCGGCGCCCGGCCGGGCCAGGCCGGCCAGCACGCGCAGCAGTGTGGTCTTGCCGGCGCCGTTGCCGCCCTGCACCAGCAGCGCCTCGCCGGCGTCCACATGGAAATCCAGCGGGCCGAACACGGGCTCATCATTGCGGGAGAAGCTCAGGCCGCTGGCGGCCAGCAATGCAGGGGTGTTCAAGGGGCAGGGATCTTCATGCCGGGGTGCGGCGGCAATTGTAGCGGTGAATGTGGCCCCGGTAGCGCCGGACCAGGGCCGCTGGCGACGTGGAATATGCAAAGAACGGCCCGGTTCCGCAGGCAGGGCGTGGATTTCGTACACTTCCGGGCCTTGTTCTCCCATATTCCAGGCCGATGCAACCGAACACCAAGCTGCCCAAGGTCGGCACCACCATCTTCACGGTCATGTCCCAGCTCGCCGCCGAACACGGCGCGGTCAACCTGGGCCAGGGCTTCCCGGACTTCTCCGCACCGCAGCGGCTGATCGACGAGACCAGCAAGGCCATGGCGGCCGGCTTGAACCAGTACCCGCCGATGACCGGCGTGGCGCCGCTGCGCCAGGCCATCGCGCAGAAGTCGCTGGACCTGTACGGCGCCACCATCGACCCGGACACCGAGATCACCGTGACCAGCGGTGCCACCGAGGCCATCTTCAACGCCATCCACGCCGTGGTGCGTGCCGGCGAGGAAGTGATCGTGCTGGACCCGGCCTACGACTGCTACGAACCGGCCATCGAGCTGGCCGGCGCCACCGCCGTGCACGTGCCGCTGGACCCGCAGACCTTTGCCGTGGACTGGGACCGCGTGCGCGCGGCAATCACCCCGCGCACCCGCATGCTGATGGTCAACACCCCGCACAACCCGTCCGGCGCCATGCTGGACGAGGCCGACATGCAGGCGCTGGCCGACCTGCTGCGCGGTACGCAGATCTACCTGATTTCCGATGAGGTGTACGAGCACATCATCTACGACGGCCGCCGCCATGAATCGGCGCTGCGTTACCCGGAACTGCGCGAGCGCACCTTCGTCATCTCCAGCTTCGGCAAGACCTACCACTGCACCGGCTGGAAGATCGGCTACGCGGTGGCGCCGCCGCTGCTGACCGCCGAATTCCGCAAGGTGCACCAGTACAACACCTTCACCAGCTTCGGCCCGGCCCAGTATGGGTTTGCCGCGATGATCCGCGACGAGCCGGAACACCACCTGGAACTGGGTGCGTTCTACCAGGCCAAGCGTGATCGCTTCCGCGAGCAGCTGGCCGGCACGCGCCTGAAGCCGCTGCCGGTGCCGGGCGGCTACTTCCAGCTGGTCGACTATTCGGACATCAGCGATCTGCCCGACCACGAATTCGTGAAGTGGCTGACGATTGAAAAGGGCGTGACCGCCATTCCGCTGTCGCCGTTCTACGAAACCGCGCCGGTGGGCCAGCGCCTGGTGCGCCTGTGCTTTGCCAAGAACGAAGCCACCCTGGACGCGGCGATCGAACGCCTGCGCCTGCTCTGAGGGAACACGACCATGCAGGACCTGCGCATTTCCCTCGTCCAGGGCGACACCCGCTGGCATGACCCAGCGGGCAACCGCGATTACTACGGCGCGCTGCTGGCGCCGCTGGCCGGCCGCACCGACCTGGTGATCCTGCCGGAGACCTTCACCAGTGGGTTTTCCAACGATGCCATTGCCCAGGCCGAGGGCATGGACGGCCCGACGGTGGCCTGGCTGCGCGGGCAGGCACGTGCGCTGGATGCCGCGGTGATCGGCAGCGTGCAGCTGCGCGAAGGCGAGGGGGTCTACAACCGCCTGCTGTTTGCCACGCCTGACGGTGAGCTGCAGTACTACGACAAGCGCCACCTGTTCCGTTATGGCGGCGAGCACGAACGCTATGCCGCCGGCCGCGACCGCCTGAGCGTGGAATGGAAGGGCTGGCGGATCAACCCGCAGGTCTGCTACGACCTGCGTTTCCCGGTGTTCTGCCGCAACCGCTACAACGTGGAGCGGGCAGGGCAGATGGATTTCGACCTGCAGATCTTCGTGGCCAACTGGCCCTCGGCACGTGCCTATGCGTGGAAGACCCTGCTGCGCGCGCGCGCCATCGAGAACCTGTGCTTCGTGGCGGCGGTCAACCGCATCGGCGTGGACGGCAACCAGCTGCACTACGCCGGCGACAGTGCGGTGATCGATTTCCTGGGCCAGCCGCAGGTGGAGATCCGCGAGCGCGAGCAGGTGGTCACCACCACCATCTCGGCCGAGGCCCTGGCCGCGCACCGCGCGCGTTTCCCGGCCATGCTCGATGCCGACGCCTTCCATCTGGACGAGCGCGCCTGAGCGCACGCTGCGGCGGCTGAACGCTTGCCGCACCCACGCGCGCGCCTGCATCCACCGTGCACGCGCGCGCTGCTAGATTCGCCGGCAGTCCGAATGAAGTGGAAGTGCTGCCGATGAAGAAGTCCCTTGCCCTGCTGCTGGCCCTTGCCGCCAGCGCCCTGGCCCCGGCCGCGCAGGCCGGCGGCAACCTGGATTGCCAGTTGCGCTACAACCTGTCCGGCTGGTCGCTGATCTACAAGACCGCCTCGGGCACCGGCACGGTCCGCTGCAGCAACGGCGCCAGCATGCCGGTGCGCATCCAGCTCAAGGGCGGTGGCCTGACCGTGGGCAAGTCGAAGATCACCGATGGCCGTGGCAGTTTCACCGGCGCCAGCAGCGTGGGTGAGCTGCTGGGCACCTATGCCTCGGTCGGTGCCCATGCCGGTGCGGTGAAATCCAGCAACGCCCAGGTGATGACCAAGGGCGACATCTCGCTGGCCCTGTCCGGCACCGGCAAGGGCTGGGACCTGGGCGTGGATGGTGCGGCGTTCACCATCAGCCGCCGCTGAGCCTTACCAGCCGATCTGCAGGTGCCAGGCGTGGCCGGTCACGCTGAGCTGTTCGACCACGTAGCCGCGATCCTGGTAATGCGCCAGTACCGCTTCGGCCTGGCCTTCGCGGGCCTGGCCGCGCGGCAGGGACACTACGATGCGGCGTTCGCCCTTGCGCGAGTTGGCGTCGATGGAATGATCGATGTCCTGGATGAATTCGCCGGTGGTGCGGCCAGCGAGGTCGGCGTTGGCGCGGGCCTGGTCGGGGGTGATGCCGGTCATGGGTGTTGCCTTGTCGTGTGAGTGAGGCTTGACGATAGGCAGCGGCCGCACCAGATGCGGCGACCTATGGCACAAATGGCCTGTTTTCAAACAATTCCTAGAGAAGACCCGCGCAACGATCAGGCGCCCTCAGGAGCCAGTCACCAACAAAAAACCCCGGCCGAAGCCGGGGTTTTTCATTTCAGCGAGGACCGCGATCAGCCGCCGCGCGGGCCGCTGCGGCGCGGGCCGCCCGGGCCACGGTTGCCGCCGGGGCCACCCGGGCCGCGGTTGCCACCCGGACCGCCGGGACCACGGTTGCCGCCCGGGCCACGGTTGCCACCGGGACCACCCGGACCGCGACCGCCCGGACGGGCGCCGTGCGCCGGCTTCGGGCTGCCATACGGGTTGAAGCCCGGGGTGGCATGGTCGGACGGGAAGCTCGGGGCATTGCCCGGATGGCCGTACGGGTGCTTGTTGCCCTGGCCCTGCGAGCGGTTGCCCGCACCGGCCGGACGACCCTGGCCGCCACCGGCGCCACCACGGCCTTCACCGCCGAAGCCGCCACGGCCCTGGCCGCCGGCATTGCCGCGACCTTCGCCGCCGAAGCCACCACGGCCCTGGCCGCCACCGGCACCCGCACCCGGGCCCTTCGGCTTGCCGTACGGACGGCCCTGGCCGCCTGCGCCCGGACCACGGGCACCCGGGCCACGCGCGCCGGGGCCGGCGTTGCGGTGGCCGCTCGGGCCGGTGCTCACGCCATCAGGCACATACCAGGTGCGGAACGCGGCCGGGTTGCCTTCCGGAAGCGAACGATCGTTCTTCGGCGCGCGCTGCTTGAACGGCTTCTGTGACTGCTTGGCCGCCGCTTCACCGCTGACGGTCAGGCCGCCCTTGAAGCCGCCGCCCTTGCCGCCACGGCCACGGCCGCGGTCTTCGCGCACGTTGTCGAAGCGGCGCAGTTCGCGGCCTTCATCGGCCGTGCTGTGGCCATTGACGTAGGCGTTGCCGCGGCCACCTTCGCGCACGCGCACGGTGGTCTTGGCGGCGCGGCGCTGGCCGATCACCGGCTGCAGGGTCAGCGCCGACGGCGCGCCTTCTTCCAGCTTCAGCTGCGCGCGCAGTGCTTCCACCTGGGCGCTGGGCAGTTCCACGGTCTGGCCACGGGCCAGTTCGCGCGGCAGCGACACCTTGCCGTAGCGGGTTCGCTTGAGGCGGCTGACTTGGCAGCCCTGCGATTCCCACAGGCGGCGCACTTCGCGGTTGCGGCCTTCCTTCACCACCACGCGGAACCAGTCGTGCGAATCGGTGCCGCCGATGCGTTCGATCTCGTCGAACTTGGCCGGGCCGTCTTCTAGCGCCACGCCGCGGGCCAGGCGGTCGACGATCGCGTCGCTGACCTTTTCTTCGCCTTCCGGCGCACGCACGCGCACCACGTATTCGCGCTCGACCTCAAACGACGGGTGCATCATGGCATTGGCCAGTTCACCGTCGGTGGTGGCCAGCAGCAGGCCGGTGGTGTTGATGTCCAAGCGGCCGATCGCGATCCAGCGCGCGCCCTTCAGCGGCGGCAGCGCTTCGAACACGGTCGGGCGGCCTTCGGGGTCTTCGCGGGTGGTCACTTCGCCTTCCGGCTTGTTGTAGACCAGCACGCGCGACGGCTCGGCCAGCGCGGTGGCCACGAAGCCACGGCCGTCCAGCTCGATCTTGTCGCCGCTCTTGACCGACATGCCGGTCTGCGCGACTTCACCGTTCACCTTGACCAGGCCTTCGGCGATGCGCTGTTCCAGCGCGCGGCGCGAACCCAGGCCAGCCTGGGCCAGCACCTTGTGCAGGCGCTCTTCCAGCTTGAACTGTTCGGAGGTGGCTTCGCGCTTCAGCGACAGCTTGTTACGGGGGGTGTCACTCATCAGATTTGCTCCGGCCGACGGTTTCGAGGTCGGCCTCTGGTTCGGAATCGGCTTGGTCAACAGCCACGGTCGTCATCGCGACGGCGTTGTCTTCGCGTTCGTTCACGGGAACCGCGCGCTCGCCCGGCGCGGAATCGGGGTGCCCAGCATCGAAGGGCGAAGGTGCTTGCTCGTCACTGGCCGGTGCAGGGGCTGCGCCGGCGGAATCGGGGGTGTTGCCAGTGCCTGCGTCCAGGCGGGTGTCATCATTGGCAGCGCCGTCAGGGTCGGCACTGATGTCCGGGCCGGCGGCGCCGGCGGCGGCCGGGCCGTCACGGTCCAGTGCCAGCTGCGGCTCCAGCTCGCCCAGGTCCTTCAGTTCGGACAGTGGCGGCAATTCGTCCAGCCGCTTCAGCCCAAAATAGTCCAGGAAGCCCTTGGTGGTGCCAAACAGCGCCGGCTTGCCGGGTACGTCGCGGTGGCCGACCACGCGGATCCACTCGCGTTCTTCCAGCGCCTGGATGATGTTGCTGCTGACGGCCACGCCGCGCACCTGCTCGATCTCGCCGCGGGTGATCGGCTGCCGGTAGGCAATCAGCGCCAGCGTTTCCAGGGTGGCGCGGGTGTAGCGGGTCTTGCGTTCGGTCCACAGCCGGCTGATCCAGCCATGCACTTCGGCGGTCACCTGGTAGCGGAAGCCGGAGGCCACCTCCAGCAGTTCCACGCCGCGGCCGGTGCAGGCCTCGCGCAGCTGTTCCAGGGCGCGCTCGATGCTGCCCGGCGGCGCCGGCTCGTCTTCCGGGAACAGGTCTTTCAGCTGGGCCAGGGTGAGCGGCTGGCTGGACGCCAGCAGGGCACCTTCGACAATACGGTTGATCAGCGGTTGGTCCATCGGCAGGCAGCGCTCACTCGTTCTCGTTGGCGGCGTCGTTGTCGTCGAACTCGCTGCTGAACTGCAGCGGGGCGTTGGTGTTGCCGGCCGCCAGCGATTTCACGTAGATCGCCGCCAGCGGTTCTTCCTGCACGATGTCCAGCAGCTGTTCCTTGGCCAGTTCCAGCATGGCAAGGAAGGTGACCAGCACGCCCAGCTTGCCTTCCTCAGCGGTGAACAGACTTTCAAACCGGTAGAACCGGCCATCTTCCATGCGGCCCAGGATCTCGCCCATGCGCTGGCGCACGCTCAGTGCCTCGCGCTTGATCGCATGGCCAGTGAACAGCTCGGCGCGCTTGAGCACGTCGTGCAGGGCCAGCAGCATTTCCTTCAGGTCCACCGGCGGCGGCAGCTTCACCGTCGCCCGTTCCGGCATGAACGCATGCGCCACCGTCGTGTCGCGGTCCTGCCGGGGCAGGGCGTCGATATCCTCCGCCGCCTGCTTGAAGCGTTCGTACTCCTGCAGCCGGCGCACCAGCTCGGCGCGCGGATCGGCCTCGTCGCCGTCCTCGCTGACCGGTCGCGGCAGCAGCATGCGCGACTTCACTTCGGCCAGGATCGCGGCCATCACCAGGTATTCGGCGGCCAGCTCGAAACGCAGCTCGCGCATCACCGTGATGTATTCCACGTACTGCCGGGTGATCTCGGCCACGGGAATGTCCAGCACGTCCAGGTTCTGCCGGCGGATCAGGTACAGCAGCAGGTCCAGCGGCCCTTCGAAGGCATCCAGGATGACTTCCAGCGCGTCCGGCGGGATGTACAGGTCCTGCGGAATCTGCAGGACCGGTTGCCCATGCACCACGGCCAGCGGCATTTCCTGCTGCTGGGGGGCGGGCGGCCGGGTTGGCGGGTTCGCGTCGAGCGCGAGTTCGGAAGTCATCTAATGGACGTCAGCATTGCAACGGACCAGTCGCGGTACCCGCCATGCCGGGCCAACGCCACGGCCACGGGGGCACCAGGCACGCCTGTCTCGGCGCGATTCCACACATATGAAACAGCAGCACGCGCTGCACAACAGCGGCAGCGACAAGACTACGGGGAGGTCGTCTACGTGGCCCGTCAGGAAGCGGCGGGGCGATCGTCGGGGGCTGCGGAAGCCGCGGAAACCGACGGGCTGCTGCATCCAGCCACGTGCAATTGACCCTAGGGTAAGGCTTTGCCGCGCCAGTGTCCAGCAACGGCAGGCAACCGGCTGGCATTGGCTAGAATCGGCGCACCGCAACATGAACGAGGAACCACCCCATGTGGTACGTGATTGAAGGCTATGACGGCCAGGATGTGCTGGCCCGGCGGCTGCAGGTACGCCCGCAGCACCTGACGCGCCTGCAGGCGCTGAACGACCAGGGGCGCCTGCTGCTGGCCGGTCCTTGCCCGGCCATCGACAGCGAAGACCCGGGTCCGGCCGGCTTCAGCGGCTCGGTGGTCATCGCCGCATTCGACTCGCTGGCGCAGGCACAGGAATGGGCCGAAGCCGACCCGTACGTGGCCGCGGGCGTGTACGTACGCACCCAGGTGCGTCCGTTCCGCAAGGTGCTGCCATGAACGCGCGGCGCATCAAACAGATTCGTGATGCGCTGCAACAAGCATTGGCCCCCAGCGTGCTGGAGATCGAAGACGACAGTCATCGCCATGCCGGCCATGCCGGCGCGCGCGATGGGCGCGGCCATTTCAACGTGCACGTGGTCAGCGAACGCTTCGCCGGCATGGCCCCGCTTGCGCGCCACCGCGCGGTCTACGCCGCGCTGGGCAGCCTGATGGACACCGACATCCATGCGCTGTCCATCCGTGCACATACCCCGTCAGAACAGGGCTGAACATGACCCAGATACTGTCTTTGCAGGTCACCGTGCGGGCCTGCGCGGGACAACTTTTTGTGTCCGGAATGGGACATTCGCCTAACGGACAGTTTACAAGCGCAGATGGAAACGCTTACATTCCGCGCCAAGCTGGTAGGTCCAAGCCGTGGAGGGCGGCTTCGTGAACAAGGCAGCCATAACAATCAAAGATGTCGCACGCGAAGCCCGGGTCTCCGTGGCCACGGTTTCCCGCGCGCTCAACGGGCATGAGAACGTTGCCGAACCGGTCCGCCAGCTTGTGCTGGAAGTGGCCGCGCGGCTGCGCTACACCCCACATGCTGCCGCGCGCAGCCTCAGCAGCCGCCGTACCAATACGGTGGGCGTGGTGCTGCCCGATCTGTACGGTGAATTCTTCTCCGAACTGATGCGCGGCATCGACGGGGTGGCCCGCAGTCGCCGCCAGCACCTGCTGGTGTCCAGCTACCACGGCGACCAGGAACAGCAGGGCGCTGCGCTGCGCGCCATGCGCGGCCGCGTCGATGGCCTGCTGGTGCTGTCCCCGTATGCGGAAAGCCCGGGGTTCCTGACCGACAACCTGCCGCAGTCGCTGCCCACCGTGCTGATCAACACCTACCTGCCCACGCAGGACCACCCGGTGTTGAGCATCGACGACCACGCAGGGGCGATGGCCATGACCCGCCACCTGCTCGATGCCGGCCACCGCCGCATCGCTTTCATTTCAGGCCCGGACCTCAACTTCGACGCGCGCGAGCGCCTGCGCGGCTTCCGTGACGCGCTGGCGGCTGCTGGCAACGGCGCCGAAGGCATCGAGCTGCCCGGTGATTTCGACGAAGCTTCCGGCCATCGCGCCGGTCAGGAGTTGCTGGCAGCCGGTGCGCTGCCCGATGCCGTGTTCGCCGCCAACGACATGATGGCCCTGGGGTGTCTGTATGCGTTCGCGCAGGCAGGCGTCCACGTGCCCACCGATGTCGCCCTGGCGGGTTTCGATGACATTCCGCTGGCGCGGTTCGTACACCCATCGTTGACCACCATGCAGGTCAGTATCGCCGAGTTGGGCGATCGGGCCATGACGCGCCTGTTGCAGTTGATGGACGGCACTACCACGGAAGGGGCAGGGGACAAGCAGACGCTGGTACCCCGCCTGATCGTTCGAGATTCCACCACCTCGCCATCCGGCCGTTGAAGCCGGAGGCTTTCCTTTTCTTTTGACTGATCGCAGGAACCGCGCAAGCGGGACCACCACCCGGAGATTGAGTTGATGATGCATTCCACCATCCGCACGCCGGCACGCCGGCTGCTGAGCACCGCCCTGGTCAGCTGCCTGATGTTGGCCGCTGCCCCGAACGTGATGGCGCAGTCGGCCAACGCCAGCCTGCGCGGCCAGGTGTCCGGCGCCCAGGCCGGCGCCGAAGTGACCGCCACCAACGTGGCCACCGGTTCGGTACGTCGTGGCACCGTGCGTGCCGACGGCAGCTACTCGCTGATGGGCCTGGACCCGGGCACCTATGACGTGGTGGCCAACGGCCAGACCCAGAAGGTCACCGTCACCGTGGCCTCCACCGCCACGCTGAACTTCAGCGAAGCGGCCGCCACCGGCGGCGGCACCACCGCGGCCACCAACCTGGACACCGTGAACGTGGTCGCGCCGACCCTGCTGCAGGAAGTGCGCACCTCCGAAGTCGGCAAGACCGTCAGCCTGCAGCAGATCCAGACCACCCCGCAGGTGTCGCGCAACTTCCTGGAGTTCGCCGACGCCGTGCCGGGCATGATCTTCACCCGTGATGCCAAGGGCAACACCTCGCTGCGCGGCGGCGCCACCAATGCCGACGGCACCAACGTCTACATCGACGGCGTGGGCCAGAAGAGCTACGTGAAGGGCGGCGGCGTGGCCGGCCAGTCCGGCAGCGCCGGCAACCCGTTCCCGCAGCTGGCCATCGGCGAATACAAGGTCATCAGCGGCAACTACAAGGCCGAGTACGGCCAGGTGTCCAGCGCCGCGGTGACCGCCGCGACCAAGTCCGGTACCAATGAATTCAAGGGTGAGGCGTTCTACCGCTACACCGACGAAGACATGCGCGCCAAGACCCCGGCCGAGCGCCAGGCCGGCCAGGAAAAGATGGTTTCGGCCGAGAAGGAATACGGCTTCGCCCTGGGCGGCCCGATCGTCAAGGACAAGGCCCACTTCTTCGTGACCTACGAAGCCAAGCGCTTCGACCTGCCGGTCACCATCGCGCCGGACGGTGCGGTGACCAGCAGCGTGGGTCTGCTGCCGGCTGACGGCGCTGCCGGCCTCGGCCCGGCCAGCCAGCCGTTCCAGCAGGACCTGATCTTCGCCAAGGTCGACTTCGAGCCGACCGACAACGATCGCATCGAGTTGACCTTCCAGGACCGCGACGAAACCCAGCAGCAGTTCAGTGGCCAGACCTCGCCGGAAGCCGGCCGTGAAGTGGTCAACACCGATCGCCGCTATGCGCTGCGCTGGAACCACAGCGGTGAGCGTTACTACAACGAATTGATGGTCACCCACGAAGATTCGTTCAACAACCCGACCCCGCTGACCCTGGCCAACGGCATCACCTACACCGCGCCGGACGGCACCGAAGACCGCACCATCGTCAAGGTCGGCGGCGCTTCGGCACTGGATTCGCAGGTGAAGGGCCAGAAGGGCTGGTCGATCGAAGACAACCTGACCCTGGACGGCATCCAGTGGGCGGGCGACCACACCATCAAGATGGGCGTGAAGTACAAGGAAATCGATCTGTACGCGTCTGACGCGGCGCAGATCAACCCGACCTTCACCTACACCCTGGGCGATCCGGACTTCCCGTCGGACATCCCGTACAAGGCACAGTTCGTCAAGCCGGTCACCGGCGTGTCGGGCGTGTCCGGTGAAGTGCGTTCCAAGGCCAAGCAGCTGGGTCTGTTCATCCAGGACGACTGGCAGGTCAACGACCACCTGCAGATCAACCTGGGCCTGCGCTGGGACTACGAAAAGAACCCGGCTTACCTGGACTTCGTGACCCCGCAGCAGGTGGTGGACGCCATCTACTCGCAGGACCCGCGCGCTGCCGCCGGCCAGACCTACGCCGATTCGCTGGCGCTGGGCGGCCTGGACATCAGCGATTACATCAGCAACGGCCACAACCGCAAGGCGTTCAAGGATGCCTGGCAGCCGCGCCTGGGCTTCTCGTATGACATCAACGCCGACGAGCAGCACGTGATCCACGGTGGTGCCGGCCGTTCCTACGACCGCGACCTGTTCGACAACCTGCAGCTGGAAACCACCAAGCTGGCCCTGCCGCAGCCGACCATCTACTTCCGCAACCCGGCCACCGGCACCTGCATCAACGGCCAGGCCGCCTGCTACGACTGGAACCCGAACCTGCTCAACGGCATCGGCAACCTGCAGGCCCTGGTGGGCGCCACCAGCAATGCCGGTCTGGAAGTGGACCTGCTGAACAACAAGCTGAAGGCCCCGTACTCGGATCAGTTCAGCCTGGGCATGAGCAACCAGATCGGTGACTGGCTGACCGACGCCACCATCGCCCGTACCCTGAGCTACGACGGCTTCGCCTTCACCCTGGGCAACCGTTACCCGACCGGCCAGTTCTTCGATGACCCGCGCCTGTGCGGCGGCACCGACCCGGGCCTGAGCCAGGCCTGGAGCTGCAACGTGCCGGGCTTCGGCAGCCTGATCATCGGCCAGCAGGGCATCAAGACCCGTGCGACCCAGGTGCTGCTGTCGGCGCAGAAGCCGTTCACCAAGGAAAGCGGCTGGGGCACCTCGATCGCCTACACCTGGACGACCGCGCGCCACAACCGCGACATCAACGAGAAGTACGCGTTCGACCGCGGCCTGATCGGCGATTACCCGACCATCCGTTCCAACGGCGCGCCGCGCCACCGCCTGGTGGTGACCGGTTCGTACGCGGGCTTCTGGGGCATCACCTTCGGCGGCAAGATCACCCTGGCCACCCCGACTGCCGTCAACGACTGGTACGGCATTCCGCAGGCCAGCGGCTACACCCTGCCGACCCCGCAGGCCGCCGTGCCCAACGCCAATGGCAAGTTCCTGATCGGTGGCAAGGTGTTCGGCTACCGCTCGGTCGACCTGCAGGCCACGAAGACGTTCAAGATGCCGGGTGATACCGAGCTGTACGCTCGCCTGGACATCATCAACGTGTTCAACTTCGACAACTTCTCCAGCTACAACTACATCAAGAGCAACGGCAAGCTGGAAGCCAGCTACAACGAGACCGGTGACATCATCGGTACGCCGCGCCAGATCAAGGCCGAAGTGGGCTTCCGCTTCTGATGATCGCGCTTGGTACCGCCGGTTCGCCGGCGGTACCGGTTGTGCAATGGCCGGCCGTGATGGCCGGTCCATTGCCCATGCCAGTGCGCCGCGACTGCACGGTGCACTGGCATGGGCAATGACGCCGACACCCGGGCCACGTTTTTCGTGGTTTTTTAAGAGTCCGTGCTGTAAACGATTTCAGGTGTTTGGACGTTATGCTCTTCCATCGAACAGCCCACCGGAGGAACCGCGCCATGCAGGCACGCCACCTGTTGACCGCCGCTGCGATGACCCTGGCCATCGCCGCCTGCAAACCGGCCCAGCAGGAAGCGCCGGCCAAGCCCAAGCCGCAGGTGATCCTGGTCGAGGCCGACGCACCGCCGCGGCCGATGAAGCCGGAACTGCCGCCGCTGTTCGACGATATCGAGCGCCGCACCTTCCAGTTCTTCTGGGATACCACCAATGAACTGAACGGCCTGACCCCCGACCGTTACCCGTCGCGTCCGTTCGCCAGCATCGCCTCGGTGGGCTTCGCGCTGACCGCCTACCCGATCGGCATCGAAAACGGCTGGGTCAGCCGCAACCAGGCCATCGACCGCACCCTGACCACGCTGAAGTTCTTCCGCGATGTGCCGATGGGCCCGCAGCGCACCGGCAAGGCCGGTTACAAGGGCTTCTACTACCACTTCCTGGACATGCAGGAAGGCCGTCGCTACGACAGCTGGGTGGAACTGTCCTCGGTGGATACCGCGCTGCTGATGATGGGCGTGCTGTTCGCCCAGTCGTACTACGACGGCGACGACCCGCGCGAAAAAGAGATCCGGCAGATCGCCGACAGCCTGTACAAGCAGGTGGACTGGCCGTGGCTGCAGCAGCGCGCACCGCTCATCTCCATGGGCTGGTTCCCCGAAAGCGGCTTCATCGACCACGACTGGATGGGCTACAACGAAGCGATGATGGTCTACATCCTCGCCCTGGGCTCGCCCAGCCACCCGGTCAGCCCGGATGCGTGGACCGTGTGGACCCGCACCTACGACAACGACTGGGGCGTCTACCAGGGCCAGGAGTACCTGTCCTTCGGGCCGCTGTTCGGCCACCAGTACAGCCACGTCTGGATCGATTTCCGCGATATCCAGGACGCGTACATGCGCGAACGCGGCAGTACCTACTTCCTCAACAGCCGTTCGGCGGCGCTGGCCCAGCGTGAGTACGCCATCGCCAACCCGATGAACTGGAAGGACTACGGCGAGAACGTGTGGGGCCTGACCGCCAGCGATGGCCCGCAGAACACCACCCAGGAATACCGCGGCGAGCAGCGCCAGTTCCGCCATTACTCCTCGCGCGGCGCAGGCCTGCGCGAGAACTTCGACGACGGCACCATTGCCCCGACCGCGGCGGTGTCCTCGATCGTGTTCGCGCCCGAGGAAGTGATCCCGGCCACGGTGGAGATGCACAAGCGCTACGGCGACTACATCTATTCCAGCTACGGGTTCCTGGATTCGTTCAACCCCAGCTTCAACTACGACATTCCGATCAAGACCGGGCGCCTGGTGCCCGACCGCGGCTGGGTCGCCAGCGATTACATCGCCATCGACCAGGGCCCGATCCTGACCATGATCGCCAACTACCGCGATGATTTCGTCTGGGAAGTGATGAAGAAGAACCCGTACATCCGCAAGGGTCTGGAGCGGGCAGGGTTCAGTGGTGGCTGGCTGGCGCCGGAAGGCGAGTTCCAGCCGCTGCAGCTGCAGAAGGATGAGAAGGCCGCGGCGGCGCGCGCGGTGGGTATCGCAGAATCGCGCGCGGCCGCCGCGCAGGAACAGAAGAACAATGCCAACCGCAACACTGGACAGGGGAAGTAAGCCGGTGCATCCCTGGACCCATCGCCTGCGCCGCTGGGCGCTGCCGCTGCTGGCCGTGCTGGCCATTGCCGGCTGCGCCCGCACCGAGCCGGGCACCACCACCGTGCGCTTCTGGGCCATGGGCCGCGAAGCCGAAGTGGTCAGCGAGCTGATCCACGAGTTCGAAGCCGAGAACCCCGGCATCAAGGTGGATGTGCAGAACATTCCGTGGACGGCCGCGCATGAAAAGCTGCTGACCGCCTTCGCCGCCGATGGCCTGCCCGATGTCTGCCAGCTCGGCAACACCTGGGTGCCCGAGTTCGCCGAACTGGATGCATTGACCCCGCTGCAGCCGTTCGTGCAGCGCTCGAGCGTGGTCGATCCGCAGGATTATTTCCAGGGCATCTGGGATACCAACGTGATCCACGGCGAGCTGGTGGGCGTGCCGTGGTACGTCGATACGCGCCTGATCTACTACCGCAAGGACCTGCTGGCCAAGGCCGGTTTCGACCACCCGCCGCGCACCTGGGCCGAGTGGGACCAGCAGATGGCCGCGATCAAGAAGATGCAGGGGCCGAACCGCTATGCGGTGCTGATGCCGATCAACGAATTCGAACAGCAGCTGTCGCTGGCACTGCAGCAGCCCGACCCGCTGCTGCGCGACGATGACACCCGTGGCAACTTCGCCAGCCCCGGCTTCCGCCGCACCCTGGCCTTCTACTCGAACATGTTCGAGCAGGGCTGGGCGCCGAAGATGTCCGAGACGCAGATCTCCAACGTCTGGGATGAGTTCTTCCGCGGCTTCAACGTCTTCTACATCTCCGGGCCCTGGAACATCCGCGAGTTCAAGAAGCTGCAGCCCAAGGAACTGGAAGGGCAGTGGGGCACCGCTGCGCTGCCGGGCCCGGACGGTCCGGGCGCGGGCATCGCCGGTGGCACCAGCCTGGTGATCTTCCGCAAGTCGCAGCAGAAGGAAGCCTCGTGGAAGCTGATCGAGTTCCTGTCGCGGCCGGAAATCCAGGCCCGCTTCCATTCCATCATCGGTGACCTGCCGCCGCGTCGCAGCACCTGGAACGCACCTTCGCTGGCCGGTGATCCGCTGGCTGCGGCCTTCCGTGACCAGCTGGAGCGGGTCAAGCCCACGCCGAAGGTGCTGGAGTGGGAGCGCATCGTGCAGGAAATGCGCATCGTCACCGAAAAGGTGGTGCGCGGTGGCCTGCCGCAGGACAAGGCCGTGGAAGAGCTGGACCAGCGCGTGGACAAGGTGCTGGCCAAGCGCCGCTGGATGCATGAACAACAACGCCTGCAGGGCGGCGGTGCGCAGGCACCTGCCGATGCGCCGGCCGCAGCGGCCGGGAGCCCGCAATGAAACGTACTTCGCTTGCCGGCTGGATCTTCGCCGGCCCCTCGCTGATCGTGCTGGGCCTGTTCTTCGGCCTGCCGGTGGCCTCGGCGCTGGCGCTGAGCGTGACCGACTTCGATCTGTATGCCTTGTCCGACAGCAGCAACCTGCGGTTCGTCGGCCTGGGCAACTACATCGATCTGCTGCAGACCCCGATGTTCTGGAAGTCGCTGTGGAACACCACCTACTTCGTGCTGATCGGCGTACCGCTGTCGATCGGCGTGTCGCTGGGCGCGGCGATGCTGCTGAACGCACCGGCGGCGCGCTTCAAGGCGCTGTTCCGCACCGCACTGTTCGCCCCGGTGGTGACCACCCTGGTGGCGGTGGCGGTGATCTGGCGCTACCTGTTCCACACCAGCTACGGTCTGGTGAACTACGGCCTGGGCCACATCGGCATCAGCCCGATCGACTGGCTGGGTGACCCGAACTGGGCCATGCCCACCATCATGCTGTTCGCCGTGTGGAAGAACTTCGGCTACAACATGGTGATCTTCCTGGCCGGCCTGCAGGCCATTCCGCATGACCTGTACGAGGCCGCGCGCATTGATGGTGCCTCGCGCTGGAAGCAGTTCCTGCACATCACCCTGCCGATGCTCGGCCCGGTGCTGCTGGTGGTCGGGGTCATTACCGTGTCCGGTTACTTCCAGCTGTTCGCCGAACCCTACGTGATGACCCGCGGCGACCCACTGCAGAGCACCGTCAGCGTGCTGTATTTCATGTTCGAGGAAGGCTTCAAGTGGTGGAACCTGGGTCGCGCCTCCGCGGTGGCGTTCCTGCTGTTCCTGATCATCCTGGCGGTGACCACCGTGATGCTGCGTTTCGGCCGCAAGAGGCAGTTGGTATGAGTCGTGAAATCGGCCAGTCGCGCTGGCACCCGTGGATGGTCAATGGTGCGTTGCTGGTGCTGGCCCTGGTCAGCCTGGCACCGCTGCTGTGGATGGTCTCGGTCTCGTTCATGCCACAGGGCGAGGCCACCCATTTCCCGCCGCCGTTGCTGCCCTCGCACGTCACCACGCGCAACTACCTGGAGTTGTTCGCGCGCACCGGCATGGGCGGCAACTTCGCCAACAGCCTGCTGGTATCGCTGGCCATCACCCTGGGTTCGCTGCTGCTCAACACCATGGCCGGCTACGCCTTCGCCAAGCTGAACTTCGTCGGCCGCGAGCGCCTGTTCCAGGTGCTGATGGCCGCGCTGGTCATCCCGGCGCAGGTGGCCATGCTGCCGCTGTTCCTGCTGATGAAGCAGCTGGGCCTGGTCAACAGCTTCGGCGGCGTGATCGTGCCGGCCCTGGCCAGCGTGTTCGGCATCTTCCTGGTGCGCCAGTACGCCCGCTCCATTCCCGATGAGCTGCTGGAAGCAGCGCGCATCGACGGGGCAGGGGAGCTGCGCATCTTCTTCCAGATCGTGCTGCCGATGCTCAAGCCGGTGCTGGTCACCCTGGCGATCTTCACCTTCATGGGCGCATGGAACGATTTCATGTGGCCGTTGATCGTGTTGACCGACCAGGAGCACTACACTTTGCCGGTGGCACTGGCCACCCTCTCGCGCGAACACATCATGGACGTGGAAATGATGATGGCCGGCGCGGTGGTCACCGTGGTTCCGGTGCTGGCCCTGTTCCTGGTGCTGCAGCGATACTACATCCAAGGTCTGTTGCTGGGGAGTGTGAAGGGATGAAGCGTGCGATCGCCGTTGGATTGGGCCTGCTGTGGTCTTCCCTGGCGATCGCCGCACCACCGGCGCTGCCCGCGCCGAAGGTGCTGGATGACTTCGACGACATCGGCGCATGGAAACTGGTGCTGTCCGACCAGGTCAGTGGTTCGCTGCGCCCGGTCACCGCACCGGGCGGTGGCCGCGCGCTGTGCCTGGATTACGACTTCCACAAGGTCTCCGGCTATGTGGGCCTGCGCCGTGCGCTGAACATCGAATACCCGGTCAATTACCGCTTCGGCTTCCAGCTGCGCGGCGATTCGCCGGGCAACGACCTGCAGTTCAAGCTGATCGACGCCAGCGGTGACAACGTGTGGTGGGTCAACCGCCCCGGTTACAGCTTCCCCAAGGCCTGGACGCCGGTGGAGTACCGCCGGCGCCAGATCGACAAGGCGTGGGGGCCGTCGCCGGACAAGGAGATGGCGCGCAGTGCCGCGGTCGAGTTCACCATCTACAGCAAGGTGGGTGGGCGCGGCACCGTGTGCTTCGACAAGCTGACCCTGCAGGGCCTGCCGGCGCAGGACACCTCGCCGCTGCACCCGGCGGTGATTGCTGATACCGCGCCTGCGCTGCAGGACCGCATGATCGACGGCAAGAGCGATACCTTCTGGATCAGCGGCGGGGTCAAGCAGCAGACCATCAGCCTGGATCTGCACGACACGCGCGAGATCGGCGGGGCGGTGATCGACTGGCTGCCCAGCCTGGAAGCGACCCGCTACACCGTGCGCACCTCGCAGGACGGCCGCGACTGGCGCACCGTGCGTGAGGTGACCAATGGTGGCGGTGGCCGTGATTGGCTGGCGCTGCCCGACACGGACGCGCGCTATGTGCGCTTCGACCTGCAGGGCGGCCCGAACTGGCGCTACGGCATCCGCGACATCGCGCTGAAGCCGCTGGCCTTTGCGGCCACGCCCAACGGGTTCCTCTCGTCGGTGGCAGCAGACCTGCCGCGCGGCGCGCTGCCGCGTGCCTTCGTGGGCGAGCAGCCGTACTGGACCCTGCTGGGTCTGGATGGCGGCCAGGAACAGGCGTTGATCAGCGAGGACGGCGCGCTGGAGCCGGCGAAGGGCAGCTTCAGCATCGAGCCGTTCGTCCGCCTGGATGGCAAGCTGCTGGACTGGTCCAACGTGGCCATCACCCAATCGCTGCAGGACCGCTACCTGCCCATCGCCAACGTCGATTGGGTGCATGAAAAGGCCGGGCTGTCGGTCACCGGTTTCGTGCAGGGCACGCCCGAGCGCGCGCAGCTGATCGGCCGCTACCGCTTGAGCAACCCGGACAAGGTGGCGCACGAATACACCCTGGCGCTGGCGATCCGGCCGTGGCAGGTGAATCCGCCGACCCAGTTCCTGAACACCACAGGTGGCTTCAGTCGCATCGACAGCCTGGACGTGGGCGAGCAGCTGGTGCGCATCAATGGCGAGCCGCGGGTCTATCCGCTGCAGGCGCCCGATGCGCGCTTCGCCACCACGTTCGATGGCAAGCTGGACGCGATGCACCTGGCCAGCGGCAAGCTGCCCGGCACCACGGCGGTGAAGGACAGCACCGGGCTGGCCTCCGGCGCCTTGCTGTACACCATCAAGCTGGAGCCGGGGCAGAGCCGCGAAGTGGCGGTGGTGCTGCCGCAGACCGGCAGCTGGGCGCCGCAGGCGCTGGACGTGGCCAAGGCACAGCAGCAGGTGGCCGCGCAGTGGCGGCAGAAGCTGGGCGTGGTGTCGCTGCAGGTGCCGGCCGCCGGCCAGCCGCTGGTGGAAACCCTGCGCACTGCCGTCGCGCACATGCTGATTTCCCGCGTGGGACCGCGCCTGCAGCCGGGCACGCGCTCCTATGCGCGCAGCTGGATCCGCGATGGCGCGATGATTTCCGAGGGTCTGCTGCGCATGGGCCGAAGCGATGCGGTGCGTGACTATGTGAACTGGTACGCGCCCTTCCAGTTCGAGAACGGCAAGGTGCCGTGCTGCGTGGATGCACGCGGCAGCGACCCGGTGCCGGAGAACGACAGCCATGGCGAACTGATCTACAACATCGCCGAGTACTGGCGCTACACCGGCGACGGCACCTTCCTGGAACTGATGTGGCCGCACGTGCAGGGTGCCTACCAGTACATGGAACAGCTGCGCGCCAGCGAGCGCACCGAAGAGAACCGTGCGCGCAATCCCGCGTTCTACGGGATGATGCCGGCTTCGATCAGCCACGAAGGCTATTCGGCCAAGCCGATGCATTCGTACTGGGACAACTTCTGGGCGCTGCGCGGTTACAAGGACGCGGCGATCATCGCTGCGCAGCTGGGCAAGGTCGAAGCAATGCAGATCAGCGAATCGCGCGACCAGTTCCGTGATGACCTGCAGGCATCGCTGCAGTCGGCCATGCAGCAGCACCGCATCGACTTCCTGCCCGGTTCGGCCGAGCTGGGGGACTTCGATGCCACCTCCACCACCATCGCCCTGGCCCCCGGCGGCGAGCAGGGGCGCCTGCCGCAGCCCGCACTGGACAGCACGTTCGAGCGCTACTGGAACGAATTCGTGGCGCGCCGCGACGGCAAGCGCGAATGGAAGGATTACACCCCGTACGAGTGGCGCAACGTGGCCGCGTTCGTGCGCCTGGGCTGGCGTGACCGCGCCTGGCAGGCCAGCCAGTTCTTCTTCAAGGACCGCGCGCCGCAGGCCTGGAACCAGTGGGCCGAAGTGGTCTCGCGCACGCCGCGCACGCCGTTCTTCGTGGGCGACCTGCCGCATGCCTGGGTGGCCTCGGACTTCGTGCGCTCGGCGCTGGACATGTTCGCCTACAACCGCGATGTGGATGACGCGCTGGTGCTGGCCGCAGGTATTCCCACCGCCTGGTTCCAGGGCGAGGGCATTGCCGTGCAGGGCCTGCGCACCCCGCAGGGGCAGCTGAACTACCGCCTGCAGCGCAACGACAAGCAGCTGGTGCTGGACGTGCAGCCGGGCCTGCTGCCGCCGGTGGGTGGCGTGGTGCTGCCGTGGCCCTACAGCGGCGAACCCGGCGCGGCCACGGTCAATGGCGAGCCGGCCGAATGGGTGGACAACGAACTGCACGTACACGCGCTGCCAGCGCGTGTGGAAATTGAAGTGCCCAGTGCGGTGCGCCGCGGCGAACGCAAGGGGCAGTAAACATGGCGTTGAAGCAGGGGAGAGCGCGCGTGGCACTGCGCGCCCTGGGGTTGGCCATGGCACTGGCATTGCCCGCGTGGGCGACGGCGCAGCAGGCAGGTGAACCTGCCGTTGCGCAGGCATCGACCGCGCCCGGCATGGGCATGGTCACCTTCAACCTGCACCATGACCGCGAAGACTGGCCGACCCGGCGGCGCACGATCGTGGCCGAGCTCAAGCGCCTGCAACCCGATGCCATTGCACTACAGGAAGTGATCCAGCGCCGCAACGTGCGCAACCAAGCCCAGTGGCTGGCCAGCCAGCTCGGTTACAGGTACGTCTTCGTATCCACCGATCCGGTGGGTGCGCCCAAGCGTTATGGCAACGCCCTGCTGACCCGGCGCCCGATCCTGGCCCACGGCGAGCACCTGCTGCAGCCGTTGGATGACTACCGCACCGTGGCCCACCTGCGCATCGACGTGGACGGGCAGGCGGTGAACGTCTATGCCACGCATCTGAACGAGCGCAGTGACGAGCGCGGCCAGGGCATCCGCCGCAGCCAGGTGGAGGACCTGCTGCGCTTCATCACCGAAACCTCGGCCGGTGCGCCGGTGGTGATTGCCGGTGACTTCAACGCGCTGGTGGATGCCGGCGACCTGAGCGAACTGCGCAGCCACTACGGTGACAGCTACGGCAGCGTGCACGTGAACACCGACCTGGCGGCGGTCAGTACCTTGAACCGGCACTATTACCAGGCGCCCTCGCGCATCGACCACATCTTCTTCCAGCAGGACCGGATGGTCGCGCGCGAAGCCAAGATCCTGTTCGACCAGCCCGACGACAGCGGTCGCTGGGCGTCGGACCACTACGGCGTGTGGACCCGCCTGCAGTTCGCCCCGGCCCGCTGATGCCACGGGGCTTCATGCTCTGGTAGGTGCCAACCTTGGTCGGCACGGCCGCACCTGCGCGCGGTGAAGCATAGGCGCTCTGGTAGGTGCCGACCTTGGTCGGCACGGACGCATCCGCGTGCGGTGAATCAAAGGCGCTCTGGTAGGTGCCAACCTTGGTTGGCACGGACGCATCCGCGTGCGGTGAATCAAAGTGCCAACCAAGGTTGGCACCTACCAAGCAGGCACGGGCGCATCCGCGCGCATTGAATTCATGGCAATGCCGCACCCGCTCTTGCTCCGGTAGGTGCCGACCTTGGTCGGCACGGACGCACCTGCGCGCGGTGAATCAAAGTGCCAACCAAGGTTGGCACCTACCAAGCAAGTCCGTCTCCGCGTGCGGTGAATCAAAGGCAGTTCCGCACCCGCGCTCTGGTAGGTGCCGACCTTGGTCGGCACGGACGTATCCGCGTGCGATGAATCAAAGTGCCAACCAAGGTTGCCACCTACCAAGCAAGTCCGTCTCAGCGCGCGGTGAATCAAATGCGCTCTGGTAGGTGCCGACCTTGGTCGGCACGGACGCATTCGCGTGCGGTGAATCAAAGTGCCAACCAAGGTTGGCACCTACCAAGCAAGCACGGACGCACCTGCGCGCGGTGAAGCAAAGGCGCTCTGGTAGGTGCCGACCTTGGTCGGCACGGACGCATCCGCGTGCGGTGAATCAAAGTGCCAACCAAGGTTGGCACCTACCAAGCAAGCACGGACGCACCTGCGCGCGGTGAAGCAAAG
>NZ_JAAIUZ010000028.1:0-51033 GCF_010894375.1 Stenotrophomonas sp. B1-1
GAATCAAAGTGCCAACCAAGGTTGGCACCTACCAAGCAAGCACGGACGCACCTGCGCGCGGTGAAGCAAAGTGCCAATCACGGTTGGCAGCGACCAAGGCCGTACGGGCCGCACAAACAAAAACGGCGGGGATCATCGATCCCCGCCGTTTCGCTTTCACGCGATCAAACAACGATCAGTTCGCCGGCGGCGTGCGCTTGGCGGCTTCTTCGTCTTCGTCCGACGCCGGGGCCTCGGCAGCCTGGCTGGCCGAATCGGCGTGGCCATCGGCCACCGGGTCGATCGACGGCGTCACCACGGCTTCGACCGGCGCGGCGGCTTCGACCGGAGCGGCCTCCAGCACGACCGGGGCGACCGGCTGTTCAACAACCGGCTGAACGTCCACGACCGGCGCAGCTTCAACGACCGGAGTAGCGATCGGGGCGGCTTCGACAACCGGAGTCGGTTCAACGACCACCGGGGTGGCGGCGGTCACGACCGGAGCGGCTTCCACCACCGGAGCGGCTTCAACCACGGCCGGGGCCGCTTGGGCCACCGGGGTGGCTTCAACCACGACCGGCTTCACCTCGGCCACGGGGGCGGCGGCGACCGGCTGCACCGGGGTGGCCGCATCGATGGCATCCAGCATGCTGGTCTGCACCGGGGTCGGCTTCGCCTGTTCCGGCTGCGGGGCGGCTTCGCGGGCCACCGGCACGTCCACGGACTGCACTTCGGTAACGGCTTCCAGTACGGCGCTGCTGACCGCAGCCACCGGTGCGGCAGCGGCAACAGCGGCCGGTGCGCGCGCGGGCTTTTCGGCCTCTACGCTGGCCGGCTCGATCTCATCGTCGAAATCGAACTCGGGCTGCGAACGCGCCGGCTGCTGGGTAGCCACCGCAGCGGGCGCGCTGCTGTCGCGGTTCGGTTCGACCACGTCCTGGTCTTCGCCTTCGTCACCTTCGTCCTGGTCATCGCCCAGCACGTCGGCGCCATTGGCGTTCTCGGCGCCACCGCGACGACGACGACGGCCACCGCGACGGCCGCGGCGACGGCGGGTTGCGCCTTCGCCGGCCTGCTCGCCGTTGGCCGCATCGGCTGCATCGGCCGTAGCGTCTTCATCGCCGGCAACCACGCCTTCGGCCTCAACGGCCGGGGTCGGGGTCGTGTCAGCGGGGGGCGCGACCTGCGCTGCCGGAGCGGCAACCGGGGTCGCCACCGGTGCGGTGGCTTCCTGCGCGGTGACCACGTTGGCGGCCACGGCAGTGGCGGCGACCGCGGCGGCCGGCACGGCGTCCACGGCCTCTTCGGCGGCGTTGCGCTGCGGCTTGTCGGTCGGCTTCTCGCCATCCTGCGGACGCGGCTGGCGCGGCTGCTTCAGCTTCGGCTGCTGCTGGCCCTGGCCCGGGTTGGGGTTCTGGCCCTGCTGCTCGTTGCGCGGCTTGTTCTGCTGCGGCTGCTGCGGCTGGGCAGCGTCCTTCTGCTGCTTGCCCTGCTGCGGCTGCTGCGCGTTGCCGTTGTTGTTGTTGTTGTTGCGGCCGTCCTTGCGCTGTTCGTTGCGGTCCTTGCGGTTGCCGCCATCCTTCTGCGCGTTGCCATTGCCGCCGTTGCCACGGTTCTCGTCGCGACGGTCCTTGTTACGGTCCTTGTTGCGATCCTTGTTACGGTCCTTGCGCTGGCCGCCGTCGTGTTGCGGCTGGCGCGCGGCCGGGGCCGGGGCAGCGGCCGGGGCCGGTTCGCCACCAAAGATGCGCTTGAGCCAACCGACCACGCCGCCGCTGGCAGCGGCCGGGGCAGCCGCAGCCACCGGGGCCAGGGCCGGCGCAGCGGCCGGTTCGGCTTCGGCACGCACCGGGGCCGGCGCAGTGTGCTTGACCTGAGTGACCGCCGGCGGCGGGATGTTCAGCTGGCCCTTGGTGAGGGCATGCACCGGCAGCTTGCGCGGGGTGCCGCGCTGATAGCTGGGCTTGTTGCTCTCTTCACCCAGCTCGTTCTCGCGCAGGCGGGTAACGGTGTAGTGCGGGGTGTGCAGCTGCTCGTCGGCAACGATCACGATCGGCGCTTCGTGGCGGCGTTCGATCTCGCGCAGCGCGCTGCGCTTCTCGTTCAGCAGGTAATTGGCGATCTCCACCGGGGCCTGGACCAGCACCTGCCCGGTGTTCTCCTTCATCGCATGCTCTTCGGCCACGCGGATGATCGACAGCGACAGCGACTCGACGCTGCGCATGCGGCCATGGCCATCGCAGCGCGGGCAGACGATCTGGCTGGATTCGCCCAGGCTCGGGCGCAGGCGCTGGCGGCTCATTTCAAGCAGGCCGAAGCGCGAGATGCGGCCGACCTGCACGCGCGCACGGTCGTACTTCAGCGCGTTGGCCAGGCGGTTCTCGACCTCGCGCTGGTGCTTGTTGGACGCCATGTCGATGAAATCGATCACCACCAGGCCGCCCAGGTCGCGCAGGCGCAGCTGGCGGGCCACTTCCTCGGCCGCTTCCAGGTTGGTCTGGAAGGCGGTGTCTTCGATGTCGCTGCCCTTGGTAGCGCGCGAGGAGTTCACGTCCACGGCGGTCAGCGCTTCGGTCTGGTCGACCACGATCGAGCCGCCCGACGGCAGGCGCACGTTGCGCTCGTAGGCACCTTCGATCTGCGATTCGATCTGGAAGCGGTTGAACAGCGGGATGTCGTCCTTGTAGTGCTTGAGCTTGCGCAGGGTCTGCGGCATCACCTGCTGCATGAACTCCTTGGCGTGCTCGTACATCTCCTCGGTGTCCACCAGGATCTCGCCGATGTCGGCGCGCAGGTAGTCACGCAGGGCGCGCACGATCAGGCGCGATTCCTGGTAGATCAGGAACGGGGCCGGCTTGCTCAGGGCGGCTTCGGCAATGGCGCGCCAGACGCTCAGCAGGTAGTCCAGGTCCCACTGCAGCTCTTCGGCATCGCGGCCGACGCCGGCGGTGCGGATGATCACGCCCATGTCGTCGGGGATGTTCAGCTTGTCCAGGGCGTCTTTCAACGCGGCCCGGTCTTCGCCCTCGATGCGACGGGAGACACCGCCGGCGCTGGGCGAATTGGGCATCAGCACCATGTAGCGGCCGGCCAGGGAGATGAACGTGGTCAGGGCGGCGCCCTTGTTGCCACGCTCTTCCTTGTCGACCTGCACGACCACTTCCTGGCCTTCCTTCAGCAGTTCGCGGATGCCGGCCTTGTTGTGGTCGACGCCGGCCTGGAAGTAGTCGCGGGAGATTTCCTTCAGCGGCAGGAAGCCATGGCGACCGCCGCCGTATTCGACGAAGGCCGCTTCCAGCGAGGGCTCGATGCGGAAGATCCGGCCCTTGTAGATGTTGGACTTCTTCTGTTCCTTGGACGGCTGCTCGATATCGATGTCATACAACGACTGGCCATCGACGATGGCAACACGCAGCTCTTCGGCCTGCGTGGCGTTGATCAGCATTCGCTTCATTCTTGCGTTCCTCGCAAGCGGCTACCGCGCGGAACGCCATGGGGTTTCGCCTCTGGATACGGCTCGCCGCCCATTCGCGCATGCGCGGGGAGGGCAGCTTCGGTTTCCAGCGCTACGACACCACGGCAGGCCGCGGGAGCGCTTCACTCTTATGGGTTTTGGGGTGTTGCAGGGCCGCAGGCAGCTGTCAGCCAGGCTGGAGCGCCACGCGGGACATGTTCAGCTCGGTTGCGTGTCAGGCATCCGGCGATGGCCGGGAAGGCCGGTGAGCCGCTAACATGGCCGCCCCGCGGGCGGTGGTCGCGCACTGTGCCGGATTCGTCGGAAGCTGGGCTTCTGGCCCTGAGTAACTTCCAACGAAATCAATCCCTTATCTCGCCCCCCGAGTGTAACAGAATAAACAGCCCGATGACTGCATCAGACCCCACCAAGCCGGCCGGCGACAAGCCTTCCGTGCGCATGATCACCGTTCCCGAGGACCGCGCCGGCCAGCGGCTGGACAACTTCCTGCTGGGCCAGCTGAAGGGCGCCCCGCGCAGCCTGGTCTACAAGCTGGTGCGCAGCGGCCAGGTGCGTGTGAATGGCGGCCGCGCCAAGGCCGAACGCAAGCTGGAGGCGGGCGACGAGGTGCGTGTGCCACCGGTTCGTCTCACCGAGGAAGGAGACAAGGCCGGCCCGCCCGAGGCGTTCATGCGCCGGCTGGAGCAGGCGATCGTGTTCGAGGACGCGCGCCTGCTGGCCCTGAACAAGCCCACCGGCGTGGCCAGCCACGGCGGCAGCGGCATCAGCTTCGGCGCCATTGAAACCCTGCGTGCGCTGCGCCCGGGGCAGAGCCTGGAGCTGGTCCACCGGTTGGATCGCGACACGTCGGGCCTGCTGATCGTGGCCAAGAAGCGTTCGGCGCTGAGCGAGCTGCAGGCCCTGCTGCGTGAAGACCACGGTGCCGGCATCCGCAAGCGCTACCTGACCCTGCTGGCCGGGCGCATGCCCGACGGTGTGATGACGGTGGACGCCCCGCTGCACGTGGGCCTGCGCCAGGGCGGCGAGCGCCATGTGCAGGTGAACGCGATCGGCAAGGAATCGATCAGCCACTTCCGCGTTCTTGAACGGCGCGGTGGGCACTCCTACTGCGAGGTGCGCATCGAAACCGGCCGTACCCACCAGATCCGCGTGCATGCCCAGCACCTGGGGCACCCGGTGGCTGGTGACGATAAGTACGGCGATCCTGCCGTCAACAAGCGGCTTCGTGAGCAGATTGGGCTGAAGCGCCTGTTCCTGCACGCGGCCTCGCTGGAGTTTGCGCTGGACGCGGGCAAAACCCCGTACGTGCTGAACGCGCCGCTGGCCGAAGAACTGGTGGAAGCGCTGGACCGCCTGAAGTAGCCCGTGTAGCGTCGAGCCATGCTCGACGGCTCTTCGGCCGGTTGCGCGGCAAGCCAGTCGAGCAAGCTCGACGCTACGGGGCCGGGGCGGTAGATCCACGCCATGCGTGGATGCGCCGTGCGGAGGCCGTCACCACTTGAACAGCACCAGGCTGATCGCCAGCGTGCCCATGCCGGCCACCAGCCCGTACACGGTCTCGTGGCCCTTGGCATAGCGTTTGGCCGCCGGCAGCAGCTCGTCCAGCGCCAGGAACACCATCACCCCGGCAATCAGGCCGAACACCCAGCCGAACGTGGCGTGCGACAGCGCGCCCTTCAGCAGGAAATAACCGATCACCGCACCCACCGGCTCGGCCAGGCCCGACAGCAGGCTGGCGGCGAAGGCGTGCAGCTTGTTCTGCGTGGCGAAGTACACCGGCACCGCGATCGCGATGCCTTCGGGAATGTTGTGGATGGCGATGGCAAACGCCAGCGGCATGCCCACCGACGGGCTTTCCAGGGTGGCAAAGAACGTGGCCAGCCCTTCCGGGAAGTTGTGCGCGGTGATGGCGATGGCCGTCAGCAGGCCGACCCGCTTGATATACGCCTTGTTGTTGTCGCGGAACGCCGGGTCCTGCTTGTCCAGCGTCTCATGCGGGTTGGGGATCAAGTGGTCGATCACCACGATCGCCAGCATGCCCAGCAGGAAGGCTGCCGTGCCGTAGGTGAAGCCGCTGCGCTCGCCGTAGGCCAGCGAGAACGAGTCGATGGCCTTGTTCAGGATTTCCGACAGCGAGACATAGACCATCGCGCCGCCGGCGAAGGCCAGGCCGAAGGCCAGCAGGCGCGGGTTGGGCCGGCGCGAGAACAGCACCAGCAGGCTGCCGATGGCCGTGGCCAAGCCGGCCGCCAGGGTGACGGCCAGCGCCATCCAGATGTTTTCAGGGGGGATCTGCAGCATGTGCCGACGCGTTCCAGGGGGTCAGTCGACCGCCCCGGCACGGGCCGGGGCGGCAGGGGCGAGGCGGGCGTCGGCTGGCCTCGTCGCAGTCAGCGCGATCAGCCGCCGCGGCGGGCGCGCTCTTCAATGGCAAAGCACTGGTCGGGCTTGGGCTGCGGCGGGTTGAAGCTGACCGGCACCTGGATCGTGGCCGGCACCGCCGCGCCATTGCGGGTGGCGGCCTTGAACTGCCAGCCCTGCACGGCGGTGCGGGCCAGTTCGTCCAGCTGCGGGTTGCCCGCGCCGGTCAGCAGGGCCACGTCGCTGGGCTTGCCGTCGGTGCCGATCACTACCCTGAAGGTGCTGGTGCCGCCCACGCCCAGGCAGGCCAGTTCCAGCGGGTACTGCGGCGGCGGCGTCTTCACCGCGGCCACTTCGGTGGGCGGCGCGGCCGGCGCCGCCGGCGGTTCTGCGCCGCCGCAGCCGGCCAGGCCGGTGGCAGCCAACAGGGAAAGGGTCAGCAGTCGCACATTCATCACTTTTGCTCCGTCAGGGCCGAAGTCTTGGCCGCGCAGATGAAGTCGTTTTCGCTCAGACCGCCCACGTCGTGGGTGGAATAGCGCACGACGGCACGGTCGTAGTGCACGCCCAGGTCCGGGTGGTGGTCCTCGTGGTGGGCGATCCAGGCCAGCGCGTTCACGAAGGCCATGGTTTCGTAGTAGTTCTTGAAGCGGAAGGTACGCAGCAGGGCCTGGCCGGCCTCGGCCAGCTCCCAGCCCGGCACCTGCGGCAGCAGCTCGGCCAGGCGGGCCTCGCCCAGCTTGTGGTCGCTGCCCTTTCGCGGCACGCAGTGCGCCTGTGCCAGCGGAATCAGGTCGGACATGGGTTCCTCCACCTCGTGTTGACTGAACAATGCGCCGGACAGTGTATAAATCGAATGAGCGGCCGACGCTGACTTGGCTAGAATAGCCTGATGATCCAGATCTCCGACACTGCCCAGACCCATTTCCGCAAGCTGATCGAACGTGAGGGCGTGCCCGGCATGGGCGTGCGCCTGAGCGCCGTCGATCCCGGCACCCCGCGCGCCGATGCGCGCCTGGAGTTCGCCGAGCCGACCGATCTGCTGGGCGACGAATGGGCCGTGGATTGCGACGGCTTCACTCTGTACGTCGACGCCACCAGCGTCGGCTGGCTCGATGGCGCGGAAATCGACATCGTGCCCGGCACCGCCGGTACCCAGCAGCTGACCATCAAGGCGCCGCGCATCAAGGGCGAAGCGCCCGGCGAAGCGGCTTCGCTGGTGGAGCGCGTGCATTGGGTGGTGGAAAACGAGGTGAACCCGCAGCTGGCCTCGCACGGCGGCAAGGTGGCCGTGCAGGAAGTTTCGGCCGACGGCGTGGTGCTGCTGCGCTTCGGTGGCGGCTGCCAGGGCTGCGGTATGGCCGATGTCACCCTGAAGCAGGGCATTGAAAAGACCCTGATGGGCCGGGTGCCGGGCGTGACGGCGGTGCGTGACGCCACCGACCACGACAGCGGCCACGCGCCGTACATTCCCCGCGGCAACGCCGCCTGACCGGCACCGCGTGCCTCTGCCCAGGGCTGAGCAACTTGTCGATGTGCTGCTGGCACGCCAGCAGCAGCGTCTCATTCTCGAAAAGCACACCCGCCTGCCGTATGGCTGGGCGATCTGGCTGCGCTCGCTGAAACCCCTGCCACGCCTGTTCCATGCCCGCGATGTGATTGCGGTGCTGCTGCCGCGGCCGCTGCCGGGGCGTCCGGGACGACTGCCGGCACTGTCGCCGTGGAATGCGGCGCGCCGCCTGTTCTGGCAGGACTGGGAGCCGGCGCCGCGTGACCAGCGCTGGATGCGCTGGACCTCGGCCGTGCTCAGTGCCTTGCTGCACCTGCTGTTCTTCCTGCTGCTGCTGTGGGTGGCGGTGATCCGCACCACCGAGCCCGATGCGGACGGCGCCGAAGGCGAGCGGGTACGGATTGAATTCATCGGTGCCGGCGCGCAGGAGGGCGGTGGCGACCAGGCCGGTGCCGAAGCCGCCGCTGCGGCAGCGCCAGCCGGTTCCAGCGCCGCCAGCGGTGCGCCCGGCGGTGCTGCCACTGCACCGCAGCCGCAACCGCAGCCCGTTCCGCCCGCACCTGCAACGCCCGCCGCGGCGGCTGCGGCGAGTGCGCCGCCGGTGGCAGAGCCGGCGCCCGCGGTAGAGACCGCGCCGCCGCCTTCACCGGTGCAGGCCACCGAGGTCGCTGAGGTCACGTCCGATTTCGTGGTGCCGCCAGTGACCGTGCCGCGTACCGAAGTGAGCGTGGTGCCGCGCAGTGTCACCCCCAGCGTGACCGAGCGCAGCGTGCCGCTGCTGCAGGCGCCGGCCACCCCTACGCCCGTGGCACCGACGCAGGTGGTGGTGCAGACGCCTGCACCGCGCGATATCCAGGTGCGCGAGCGCGAAGTGGCCGTGGTGGATGCACCCGTGCTGTCGCCGCAGCCGATGCGCAGCGTGGAAGTGCCGGTGTCGATGCCGCAGCGCGAAGTGCAGGTGCGCGAACGCGAAGTGCAGGCGGTAGTTGATCCGCAGGTGCGCATGGCGACCGTGGCCGGCCGCGAGCCGACCGTGCGTGCGCCACAGGGCCGTGACGTGCAGGTGCGCGAGCGTGCGGTCGCCCCGGCACCGGCTGCCGCGCCGTCGTCGGCCACCGGTAGTGGCGCTGCGCAGGCCGCGGCAGACTCAGCCCAGAGCGCGGCGGCGCAGAGCGCGGCCAGCACGGCGGCCAATGCTGCGCCCGCTGCCGCAGCGAAACCGGCACAGTCCGGTGCGCGGCCGGCGCCGACACCGGGCAACTGGGCCACGCCGGCGCGCGGCGACGATTGGGGTGCATCCAGCCGCAATCGTGACGGTGCCACGCAGGGCAGCAGCCAGGCCAGCCGCAGTGGCCAGGGCGAGGGCCTGTTCAACGCCGACGGCAGCGTGCGCGTGCCCGGCCAGGAGGGCACGGGCGCGGCCGAGCGCGGCGCCCCGGGCGGGGCCAATGATGGTTGGAGCAAGGAGCGCATCGCCCAGTCCGGCACCTGGCTCAAGCGGCCGCCGTACGACTACACGCCCACCTCGTTCGACAAGTACTGGGTGCCGCAGGAATCACTGCTGGCCGAATGGGTGCGCAAGGGCATCAAGGCCATGGAGATTCCATTGCCGGGCACCAGCACGAAGATTTCCTGCGTGATCTCGATCCTGCAGGCCGGTGGCGGCTGCGGCCTGAGCGACCCGAACATGCAGGACCAGCCGGCGATCGCGCGACCGCCGCCGGATATCCCGTTCAAGAAAGAACTACAGGAAGATAACGGCAGCCGGTAACGGGGCTGCCGCGCTGGTAGATCCACGCCATGCGTGGATGACTCGCCGAGGCCGCTGCGTGACCCTCACTCGCTCTGCGAGAGAAACACCCAGAACGGCACATCACGCCCGACCCAGTCGCGGCAGGCTTCATCCATCACGTCCAGCAGCGTGTCGAACTCCTTGCCCGCCTCGGCACGCAGGGTATCCACGTCGGCCAGGAACAGTGCATAGCCCGGCGCCGGCAGCCACTGCAGGTCGCGCAGATTGTCCGAAAGGGCATCCCAGTTGCCACCGAAACCGGCGGGGAAGTCGAGCTGCGCCGACAGCCGTGCCAGCAGCGTGCGCTTGTCGGCCACGCCCTGCAGGTCGATGCGGATCACCTTCAGCTGCGCATCGCGCATGGCAGCCGACAGTGCGGCGATATCGCCGGTGTCGATGGCATAGACGCCAGCATTGTTGATGTCGTGCAGGCCGAGGCCGAAATCATCGTGGCTCATGGGCGGTCTCCGGAAGCGGGTACGGTGAAACTGCGGAACGATTCGTAGTGGTCATCGGTGTAGTACCAGGCCTGGGCCGGGTCGCCGCCGGTAACGATGCGGCGCGCACCGCGGTTGCGGGCGCCCGGAGTGTCGACGGTGTATTCGCGGTAATAGCCACGGTCACGCGGCGGCAGCCGCTGTTCGCGGTTGCCGAAGGTGCTGCCATCCTGGCGGTGCGGGAACGGGCCGCCGCGCTGGATGAGGGCGATGGTCTGCCGCGCCTCGGCCGGCAGGAAGGTGGGCAGGGCATCGTTGCGGGCGCTGGCCGTGGGTGCTGCCACGGCCGGTTGGCCGGCAAGGCTGGGCGCGAACTGTGGCGGCGCCGGCCGCTGCAGGAAATGGTTGGCCAGCAGGCCCAGCAACAGCAGGGCGATGGCGGTGATCAGCAGCCGGGGGTTGCGCATGGGCGGGCGGGGCAGGGAAGGTGCATGCACTGTAGCGCCTGCGCGCTGCATCGCGCATGAGGACAGCGGCAGCGTCACCGCTGCGTAACAATTGCCGGAGGGCTCACGGGCAGGACGCAATTTCCTTTACATCCCCCTTGGTAATCTTCGCGTCTGTCCCCATCATTCAACGCGCACTGCCCGGCGACACCGCCGGGTGCCCTCGCTATCAGGAGATGCATCATGGCCTACACCCTGCCCAAGCTGTCCTACGCCTACGACGCTCTGGAACCGCATATCGATGCGGCGACGATGGAAATCCATCACACCAAGCACCACCAGACCTACATCAACAACGTCAACGCAGCGCTGGAAGGCACCGAGTACGCCGACCTGCCGGTGGACGAACTGGTGAAGAAGCTGAAGTCGCTGCCGGAAAACCTGCAGGGTCCGGTGCGCAACAACGGTGGTGGCCATGCCAACCACTCGCTGTTCTGGACCGTGATGGCCCCCAACGCCGGCGGCAACCCGGTGGGCGACGTGGCCAAGGCCATCGACAAGGACCTGGGCGGCTTCGACAAGTTCAAGGATGCCTTCACCAAGGCTGCGCTGACCCGCTTCGGCAGCGGCTGGGCCTGGCTGAGCGTCACCCCGGACAAGAAGGTCGTGGTTGAAAGCACCGGCAACCAGGACAGCCCGCTGATGGAAGGCAACACGCCGATCCTGGGCCTGGACGTGTGGGAACACGCGTACTACCTGAAGTACCAGAACCGCCGTCCGGAATACATCGGCGCGTTCTTCAACGTGATCGACTGGAACGAAGTCGAGCGTCGTTACCAGGAAGCGATCGCCTGATCGCGGCACTGGGATGAAACGAAGAGGCCGGGGCAAACCCCGGCCTTTTTGTTTGCGTGCGGTGGGTGCAACGCGGCGATCATTCGCTGGACGCCGGTACACCCTGCAGGCGCAGCGTGGCCATCACCCCCAGCCGCACGCCGGGTGCATCCCCTGCGGCCGGCAGGTCGATGGCCTGCTGGCGGATGCCGCCGAAATGCTTGACCTGGAACAGCACGTCCAGGCCGTGCCCGCTGGCACCGCCACCATTGGCGGCCGCCGTGTCCGGGCGTCCGCCGGGATTGCGCCGGGCCGGCTGGAAGCCCGGCGTGCTGCGCACCAGTTCGGTGGTGGGCGCGGCAAAGTCGCCGGCAATCAGGCTGGGCAGGCCTTCGGCGGTGGCGCCGATCCAAGCCATCAGGTCGCTGGTCTGGTGCTGGCGCGCGCTGGCCTCGTCCGCCTCCGGGCGCAGGCGCGCCACATAGACATTCAGCAGCGCCTCGCCCAGCCGCAGCCGCAGCATGCCCGCCGCACTGAAGGTGCCCGGCGGATGCAGCAGGGTCACCCCGTCCTCGCTTATCGGCAGTCGGGTCAGCATGGCGTTGCCGTGGCGCAGCGGCTGGCTTGGCGGGTCGGCGGTGACGAAGTCGCAGCTGTAACGCAGGCGGCTGGCCAGCCAGCACGCCGGGTTGCGGCCCTGTTCCTGCAGCACCTGCTGCACGGAAATCACATCGGGCTGCAGCTCGGTCAGCAGCTGCAGCACCTGTTCGCGCCGCTGCTTCCACTGCGCGTCATCGCGGCTGGGCAGTTCCAGCGCCGCCACGGTCAGCTGCCGCACGTCGCCGGTCGCGCCGGGCGCCGGCGGCAGCTGCGGGCGCGCCAGGGCAGGCAGGACCATCAGCAGCGCAAGGCTGCCGAGCAGGAAGCGGGCGGGGGCGAGGGGGCGCATAACGATAAGTTTACGCTTTCGCCGTGCAGGTGCCGTGACTTCCGGCACGGTGCGGCGCGCCTGCCATGGATCGGCGGCGCTGTCATGCAGCCCTGCAGCGTGCTTCGCGGGCGCAGGTTCCGGTAACCTTCACCCTTTCGCTTTGCAGGAATGCCTTACAGGATGAGCCACGACGCAGTCGCCCCCATCGCCGGCCAGGGAAAGATGCCGCGCCAGATTCCGTACATCATCGGCAATGAGGCCTGCGAACGGTTCAGTTTCTACGGGATGCGCAACATCCTGGTGCAGTTCCTGATCACCTCGCTGCTGCTGCAGGAAATCACTGCAGAAGGCCGCGCCGGTGAAGCCAAGGACATCATGCACAGCTTCATGATCGGCGTGTATTTCTTCCCGCTGCTCGGTGGCTGGCTGGCTGACAAGTTCTTCGGCAAGTACCACACCATCCTGTGGTTCAGCCTGGTCTACTGCGCCGGCCACCTGTGCCTGGCGCTGTTCGAGAACAGCCGCGAAGGCTTCTTCCTGGGCCTGGGCCTGATCGCGCTGGGCGCCGGTGGCATCAAGCCGCTGGTGGCCTCGTTCATGGGCGACCAGTTCGACCAGAGCAACAAGCACCTGGCCAAGATCGTCTTCGACGCCTTCTACTGGATCATCAACTTCGGCTCGCTGTTCGCCTCGCTGCTGATCCCGCTGGTGCTGAAGAACTGGGGCCCGCAGTGGGCCTTCGGTATTCCCGGCATCCTGATGTTCATCGCCACCTTCGTGTTCTGGCTGGGCCGCAAGCGCTACGTGCTGGTGCCGCTGCCGCCGAAGGATCCGCATTCGTTCGCCAACGTGGTGCGTACCGCGCTGACCGCGCGCGTGGCCGGCCAGGGCCGTCCGGGCCTGGTGATGGCCATTGCCGGTCTGGTGCTGGCCGCCGCCTCGTTCGGCCTGGTCGGTTCGCTGGGCATCGTGATCTGCCTGTGCCTGGCGCTGGTGGCCATCCTGGCCGGCATCGGCGGCGGAACCTGGCTGCAGCTGGACCGCGCCCGCGCGCAGCATCCGGCCGAAGCCGTGGAAGGCGTGCGCGCCGTGCTGCGCGTGCTGGTCATCTTCGCCCTGACCACGCCGTTCTTCTCGCTGTTCGACCAGAAGGCCTCCACCTGGGTGCTGCAGGGCCAGCAGATGCAGATGCCGAGCTGGTTCACCGCTTCGCAGATGCAGGCGCTGAACCCGCTGCTGGTGATGATCCTGATCCCGTTCAACAATCTGGTGCTGTACCCGGCGCTGCGCCGCTTCGGCTTCGAGCCGACCGCGCTGCGCCGCATGACCGCCGGTATTGCTTTCAGCGGCCTGGCCTGGATCGTGGTGGGCGGCATCCAGGTGGTGATGGACGGTGGCAATGCCATGTCGATCTTCTGGCAGATGCTGCCGTATGCGCTGCTGACCTTCGGTGAAGTGCTGGTCTCGGCCACCGGCCTGGAGTTCGCCTACAGCCAGGCGCCGCAGGCCATGAAGGGCGTGGTGATGAGCTTCTGGAACCTGACCACCACCATCGGCAACCTGTGGGTGCTGCTGTCCAACGCAGCGGTGCGCAACGAGGCGGTGACCCACAAGATTGCCAGCACGGGCCTGAGCGAGGCGGCGTTCCTGATGTTCTTCTTCGCCGGCTTCGCCTTCATTGCGGCGTTCGCCTTCGGTTGGTATGCACGACGCTATCGTATGGTCGACAACTACCGCAGCGCCTGAGCCTGACCTGACATGACCCCCGTCAATCTCCTGTTGATCGCCATCACCGCCGTGCTGTCCTGGATGGCGTTCAACAACCGCAAGCTGGCTGACCGCCTGATCCTGTGGCCGCCGGCGGTGGACCGCCACCGCCAGTACGACCGACTGGTCACCTACGGCTTCATCCACGCCGACTGGCCGCACCTGATCTTCAACATGTTCACCCTGTTCTTCTTCGGGGGGTACATCGAGAGCGTGATGGTGCAGCTGACCGGCAGCTTCCTGACCTATCCGGCGTTCTACCTGGGCGCACTGCTGGTGTCGATCCTGCCCAGCTACCTGAAGAACCAGAAGAATCCGAACTACCTCAGCCTGGGCGCGTCCGGTGCGGTGTCGGCGGTGCTGTTCGCCTACATCCTGCTGAACCCCTGGAAGATCATCCTGGTGTTCTTCATTCCGGCGCCGGCGATCGTGTATGCCGCGTTCTACGTCGGCTACAGCATCTGGATGGACAAGCGCGGCGGCGATCGCATCAACCACAGCGCGCATCTGGCGGGCGCAGCGTTCGGCATCATCTTCATGCTGGCCATGCAGCCGGCCATCTTCAGCCACTTCCTGCGCGAGCTGTCCAACCCCACCTTCAGCCTGGGCGGCTGAAGCGTGCCTGGGGTCGGATCCGATGGATCCGACCCCGGTCTACCCGGTTTCAGGCCTGGCTGGTCTGGCCGTAGGTATCCAGCAGCCGCGAATACACTTCCTCGCCGATGCGCTGGAAGTCCTGCTCTTCGGTCTGCCCTTCCACAGCCAGCTGCAGGAGGCCTTCCAGCAGGGCGCGGTCGGTATCGGATGGGGACGGGTTGGGGTGCATGACGGGCCTCCACGGCAGAGTACGGGGACATCGTTCGCAAGGGCCGTGCCAGCGCGGCCGTACCCCTGCGAAGGGGTTAGCGGCCGCCCGCGCTGCAGCTTGAGGGGCACAAACTGACGCAGCCCGGCAGTCCTTGCCCCTGTTCAGGCTTCACGCGATCATGGCGCCCGGCTGCGCACCATCCACGCAGTCGCCGCAGGAGACAGTCCCATGGCTTCGGTCACACCCCCCGGTCTGGCCTATGAGGTCGCGCATGACCAGGCCAACCACCGTTTCACCGCCCGCGTGCGTGGGCATGTGGCGGTGCTGGACTACCAGCTCAAGCGCAAGCGGATGGTGATCACCCACACCGAAGTGCCCGAGCCGATTGCCGGCCGTGGTGTTGCCGGCGAGTTGACGCGGGTGGCGCTACGCTTCGCCCGTGAGCACAAGTACAAAGTGGTGCCGGCCTGCGCGTATGCCGAGGCATTCCTGCAGCGGCACGAGGAGTTCCACGACCTGCTGGTGGGGTGATGCCGGCGGGCCACGCTTCAGCCACCGCGGGCGATGATGTACGAACATGAACAGGGGATCCCGATGAAGAACGGAAACAACCGGCCGTTGCGCGCAAGCGTGCTGGCCGGGGCAATGGGCGTGCTGCTGCTGGGCGGTTGCCAGCGCGGCGACGATGCAGCACCGGTCACCGATACCGCACCCAGCGCGGATGCCGCCGCGCCGGCCGCGGCCGAGGCGCCTGCCGCCGAAGCGCCGCTGGACCTGCGCGATGTGATCGAGAACAACGAACGCGAGGTGGTGGGAATCAGTTACCCGGCCGGCATCGACCGCTACCCGGGCCTGGCCCGCGCGCTGCAGGACTATGCGACCTCGGCCCGCGGCGATCTGCAGCAGGCGCTCGATGGCCTGGGCAATGACAAGCCGACCATGCCCTACGAGCTGTCGCTGAGCTTCGAGAAAGTGCTGGAAACCCCGCAGCTGGTGGTGGTCAGTGCCGATGGCAGCCGCTACACCGGTGGCGCCCACGGCGAACCGCTGGTGGCACGTTTCGTGTGGCTGCCGCAGCAGCAGCAGATGCTGAGCGCCGACAAGCTGGTGGCCGACAGCAAGGGCTGGAAGGCGGTCAGTGATTTCGTGGCCGACCAGTTGCGCGAGCGCGTGGCCACGCGCCTGAGCGGCGAAGACATGGAACCGGCCGAACTGCAGGAATCGCTGCGCAATGCCTCGCGCATGATTGCCGAAGGCACCGGGCCGCAGGCCGACAACTTCAGCCAGTTCCAGCCGCTGACCGATGACAAGGGCCAGATCACCGCCCTGCGTTTCGTGTTCCCGCCCTACCAGGTGGGGCCGTATTCGGATGGCACGCAGACCGCCGATGTACCGGCCGCCGTGCTGCTGCCGCACGTGGCCAAGGACTACGTGGAACTGTTCGCCCGCGGTTGACCGCCCAGCAGGAGGTGTCGTGGATACAGGGTTGCAGGAGCGGGTGACCGGCCTGCTCCACGAAGCCGGGGTCCGCATTGGCGGCACCCAGCCACAGGACATCCAGGTACATGACCCGCGCTTCTTCGCGCGGGTCATGGGCCAGGGCTCGCTCGGCCTGGGCGAAAGCTACATGGATGGCTGGTGGGACGCCAATGTGCTGGATGAATTCCTGGTGCAGCTGATGCAGGCGCACCTGGATGAGCGCGTGCACGGCTGGCGCGAAGTAGCCGATGCCTTGAAAGCGCGCCTGTTCAACCTGCAGGCCGGGCAGGGCAGCTACGAGGTGGGCCGGCGCCATTACGACCTGGGCAACGATCTCTACCAGGCCATGCTGGGCCAGTACATGGTCTACAGCTGTGGCTACTGGTGCAACGCGGTGGACCTGGATGCGGCGCAGGAGGCCAAGCTGGACCTGGTCTGCCGCAAGCTGGGCCTGCGCCCGGGCCAGCGGGTGCTGGACATCGGCTGCGGCTGGGGCGAAGCGCTGAAGTACGCGGCCGAGCGCTACGGCGTCAGCGGTGTGGGCGTGACCATTTCCCAGGAGCAGGCCGCATTCGCCCGTGAGCGCTGTGCCGGGTTGCCCATCGAGATCCGCCTGCAGGACTACCGCGAACTGGACGAACCGTTCGATGCGATTTTCTCGATCGGCATGTTCGAACACGTGGGCGACAAGAACTACGGCAGTTTCTTCGAGGTGGCACGGCGCTGCCTGTCGCCACGTGGCCTGCTGCTGCTGCACACCATCGGCAGCAACATTTCCCGCCACCGCACCGACCCGTGGATCGCCCGCTACATCTTCCCCAATTCGATGCTGCCCTCGGCGGTGCAGATCAGCCGCGCGTTCGAAGGGCGGTTCGTGCTGGAGGACTGGCACAACTTCGGCACCGACTACGACCTGACCCTGCAGGCGTGGCGGCGGAATGTGGAAGCGGCCTGGCCGACCCTGGACGCGCAGCGCTACGACGAGCGCTTCCGCCGCATGTGGCGGTTCTACCTGGCCGGTTCGATGGCCAGCTTCCGCTGTCGCCATGCGCAGCTGTGGCAGCTGGTGCTGTCGCCCGGGGGCGTGCCGGGTGGATACGTCGCGCCACGTTGAAGGCAGGCCTGGGGTCCAGGCATGGGGTCAGAGCCCTTTCCTGTGGAAAGGGATCCGACCCCGGGGTCGGATCCCATTTCGCAGAAATGGGCTCTGACCCCGGCCAACAAAAAAACCGCCCGGTCTCCCGGGCGGTTTTCGTTTCAGGCTACCAGGCGGGCGATCAGTTGCCGGCGCCGGTCAGGCCACGCTTTTCCAGCAGCGGTTCGATCTGCGGCTCGTGGCCGGCGAAATCGCGGAACAGCTGCATGGCATCCACGCTGCCGCCCTTGGACAGCAGGGTGGCGCGGAAGTGGTCGCCATTCTTGCGGCTCAGGCCGCCGTTGTCGCGGAACCACTTCTGGGTGTTGGCGTCCAGCACTTCCGACCAGATGTAGGCGTAGTAGCCGGCCGAGTAGCCGCCCATGATGTGGCTGAAGTACGGGGTCTTGTAGCGCGGCGGCACCGGCGCGTAGTAGATGCCGTCCTTTTCCAGGGCCGCACGTTCGAAGGCCATCACGTCCTTGGCCGCCGGCACCTGGTCAGCGCCGATCTGGTGCCAGCGCTGGTCCAGCATGGCCGCACCCAGGTATTCGGTGGTGGCAAAGCCCTGGTTGAACTTGGCGGCGGCCAGCACCTTGTCCAGCAGCGCCTGCGGCATGGCCGAACCGTTCTGGTAGTGCTTGGCGTAGTTCTTCAGGATGGCCGGGTTGTCCGACCACATCTCGTTCACCTGCGAGGGGAACTCGACGAAGTCACGCGGCACCGCGGTGCCCGAGAAGTACGGGTACTTCACGTTGGAGAACATACCGTGCAGGGCGTGGCCGAACTCGTGGAAGGTGGTGGTCACTTCATCCCAGGTCAGCAGGGTCGGCTGGCCGGCCGGCGGCTTGGGGATGTTCAGGTGGTTGGCCACCACCGGCTTGAAGCCGGTCAGCTCGGACTGCGAAACGTAGGAGTTCATCCACGCACCGCCACGCTTGGACGCGCGCGCGTACGGGTCGAAGATGAAGATCGCCAGCTGGCTGCCATCGGCATCGAACACGTCGTAGACGGTCACGTCATCGTGGTAGACCGGCAGGTCGGTGCGCTGCTTGAAGGTCAGGCCGAATTCCTGGTTGGCGGCGAAGAACACGCCGTTTTCCAGCACGTTCTTCATTTCGAAGTACGGCTTCAGCTGCGACTCGTCGAAGTTGTACTTGGCCTGGCGCACCTTCTCGCTGTAGAACGCCCAGTCCCACGGTTCCAGTGCGAAGGTCGGCTTGCCGGCGGCCTTCTGTTCCTTGTCGATCATCGCCTGCAGGTCGGCGGCTTCGCGCTTGGCGTTGGCCACCGCGGCCGGGGCCAGCTTGCCCAGCATGGCGTTGACCGCTTCGGGGGTCTTGGCGGTCTGGTTGGTCAGGTTGTAGGCGGCGAAGTTGGCAAAGCCCATCAGCTTGGCCTTGTCGGCACGCAGCTGCATGATGCGCGAGACCAGTGCGGTGTTGTCGAACTCACCGCCACGGCTGCCGCGGCTGATCGACGCTTCGTAGATCTTCTGGCGCAGCGCGCGGTTGGCCAGGTTGGTCAGCGGCGGCTGGCCGGTGGTGTTGAGCAGGGTGATCACGTACTTGCCGTCCAGGCCACGGGCCTTGGCGGCTTCGGCAGCGGCGGCGATCTGTTCCTGCGACAGCCCGTCCAGTTCCTTCACGTCGTTGACGGTGATCGCCGAAGCATTCACTTCCGACTGCACGTTCTGGCTGAACTTGGTGCCCAGGTTGGCCAGTTCGGCATTCATCTTCTTCAGCGTGGCCTTGTCGGCCTCGGACAGCTTGGCGCCGGCGCGCACGTAGTTGTCGTAGTACTTCTCGACCAGGCGCACGCCTTCGGCATCCAGGCCCAGCTGGGTGCGGGTGTCATACAGCGCCTGGATGCGCGCGAACAGCTTGCCGTTCAGGGCGATCGCATCGCTGTGTGCGGCGAACTTCGCCGAGTAGTCGGCCTGCAGCTTCTTGCGCGCGTCGTTGGTGTCGGCGCCGACCAGGCTGAAGAACACGGTGGTCGCGCGGTCCAGCACGTCGCCGCTCTTTTCCAGGGCGATGATGGTGTTGTCGAAGGTCGGCTTGGCCTTGTTGTTGGCGATCACCTCCACTTCCTTCAGCTGCTGCGCCATGCCGGCGTCAAAGGCCGGGGCGAAGTCGCTGTCCTTGATCTTGTCGAACTGCGGGAAGTGCAGCGGCAGCGGGCTGTCGGCGAAGAACGGGTTGGCCTGCTGGGCGTTGGCGGCAGCTGCCGGGGTGGCAGCGCTGGCCGAATAGGCGGGCAGGGCAAGGCCGAGGGTCATGGCCACGGCAAGGGCAAGGCGGGTGGTCAAGGCGGAACTCCGGTAAGACAGACAAGGGCCCGAGCGTAACCTGCGCAGCGGGCTGGGCACTTGTGTCGAAAGGCATGGACGCCACCGGCGCGGGCGGGTCGCTGCGATTACCATGGGGTTTTCCTGTCGGGAACGCTGCCATGGCCGCTGCCTTCGATTTCACCTTCGTAGACCTGGACGGCCAGCCGCAGGCCCTGGCCCAGTACGCCGGTCGCCCGCTGCTGCTGGTGAACGTGGCCAGCCGCTGCGGCTTCACCCCGCAGTACACCGGGCTGGAACAGCTATGGCAGGACTACCGCGAACGCGGTCTTGTGGTGATCGGCTTCCCCTGCAACCAGTTCGGCGCGCAGGAGCCGGGCGATGCGGCGCAGATCCGCCAGTTCTGCTCGCTGGATTACCCGGTCAGCTTCCCCCTGTCGCAGAAGATCGAGGTCAATGGCGAGGGAGCCGACCCGTTGTGGGCGTGGCTGTCGCAGCAGAAGCGCGGGCTGCTGGGCAGTGCGCGCATCAAGTGGAACTTCAGCAAGTTCCTGGTCGATCGGCAGGGCAACGTGGTGGACCGCTTCGCGCCCACCACCAAGCCCGAGCAGTTGCGTGGGGCCATCGAAGCGCTGCTGTAACCGCCCACGCCCCGCGTCGCGCGCGCTTGCCGCTGCTCAGTCTGCTGCTGCGGCGCCCGCCTGCGATGGGCGATTGCGCACGTCTTCGGGCAGCGCAGCGATGATTTCCTCCAGGATGCCCGGCAGGCTCGCTTCGCTGTAGCCGCGATGGGCATGGGCGACCTGTCCGTCGCGGCCGATGATGAACATGTGTGGCACCGCGGCGATGCCGTACTGCTCGGCCAAGGCGCCACGCGGATCGTGCAGGTAGTCCAGCTTCGGCCAGTCGCGGTGGCGCACCAGCCGGTTGACGTCGTTGCGCGGCTCGCCCCAGTTGATCGCGTAGACCTTCATCGCGTCTTCGCCGACCACCTTCTGCAGGTGCGCCAGGATCGGCAGCTCCTTGCGGCAGGGGCCGCACCAGGACGCCCAGAAGGTCACGATGACCACCTTGCCGCGCTGGTCGGCCAGGTTGACCGGCTTGCCTTGGCGGTCATTGCCCAATGCCTGCGGCGGCACCTCACCGGGGGCGGGCGATGCGGCCAGGGCCGGAACGGCCATGACCGCAACTGCGGCCGCAAACACCCACGCCCGCATCGCCTGCGGGAACCGCTTGTTCGTCATCCTTGAGCCCCTGTTCGGGCCGGCGGCCCGTGCAGCGCAGACGATGCCGGGAAGGCGGCATCCACGCAAGGGGCAGGGCAGGGCTTATTTTTCGACGAACGCGCGCTCGAACACGTAGTGGCCCGGCTGGCCGATGCGCGGCGAGACCTGGAAGCCGCGTGCATCGAGCACGGCGCGCAGGTCGGCCAGCATCTGCGGGCTGCCGCAGATCATCGCGCGGTCGTTTTCCGGATTCAGTTCCGGCAGGCCCAGGGTGCGCTGCATCTCGCCGCTTTCCATCAGCGAGGTCAGGCGGCCCTGGTTGGCGAACGGTTCGCGGGTCACGGCCGGGTAGTACAGCAGCTTGTCGCCGATCATCTCGCCCAGGAACTCGTGCTCACGCAGTTCCTTTTCGAAGTAATCGCGGTAGGCCAGGTCCTTTTCGTAGCGCACGCCGTGGCACAGGATCACCTTGTCGAAGCGCTCGTAGGTTTCCGGGTCCTTGATGACCGACAGCCACGGCGCCATGCCGGTGCCGGTGCCCAGCAGGTACAGGTTCTTGCCCGGGTGCAGGTCGCTGATCAGCAGGGTGCCGGTGGGCTTCTTGCCTACCAGTACCTTGTCGCCCGGCTTGATGTGCTGCAGGCGCGAGGTCAGCGGGCCGTCCTGCACCTTGATGCTGAAGAACTCCAGATGCTCTTCCCAGTTCGCGCTGGCGATGGAATAGGCACGCAGCAGCGGCCGCGCCTCGGTTTCCAGGCCGATCATCACGAACTGGCCGTTTTCGAAACGGAAACCGCTGTCGCGGGTCAGGGTGAAGCTGAAGTAGGCGTCGGTCCAGTGGCGGACCTCAAGCACCGTTTCGGCGCCGAAAGCAGAAGACATGGGGGTAGTCGGGGCATGGTTTCGTCCCCTCCATTCTACCCCAAATGAGAGAAGTTCTCATTGGCCGGAACGAGAGGCGTTCTCAGGCCGCCAGCACGGTTCAGCGATAGCCCGCCGCCTGCAGTTCGAACAGCTCGGCATAGCGCCCGCCCTGGGCCATCAGGTCGGCGTGGGTGCCGCTGGCCTCCAGCCGGCCTTCGGCCAGCACCAGGATGCGATCGGCCATGCGCACCGAAGAGAAACGGTGCGAAATAAGCACCGCGGTGCGCTGCTCGGCCAGTTCGCGGAAGCGCTGGAACACTTCGAACTCGGCGCGGGCATCCAGTGCCGCGGTGGGCTCGTCCAGGATCATCACCTGCGCATCGCGCATCCACGCGCGGGCGATGGCGATCTTCTGCCACTGCCCCCCGGACAGGTCCACGCCCTGCTTGAAGCGCCGACCGATCAACTGCTGGTAGCCGCCGGGCAGGGCATCGATCACTTCTTCGGCCATACCGCGGCGTGCCGCATCGGCAATGCGCGCTTGGTCGGCCATGGCCTCCACCTGGCCCACGCCGATGTTCTCGGCGGCGGTCAGGTTGTAGCGCACGAAATCCTGGAAGATCACGCCCAGGTTGGCGCGCAGGTCGTCCAGGTCGTAGTCGCGCAGATCGCGGCCATCCAGCAGGATGCGCCCTTCATCCGGCTCGTACAGGCGTGCCAGCAGCTTCACCAGAGTGGTCTTGCCGGCGCCGTTCTCGCCCACCAGGGCCAGCACTTCGCCGGCGTGCAGCTGGAAGTCCAGGTGGCGCACCGCCCACTGCTCGGCATCGGGGTAGCGGAAGCCCACGTTCTCGAACACGAATCCCTGCTGGATCGGGCGCGGCACCGGCAACGCGTCGGCGCGCGAATGGATTTCCGGCTGGATCTGGAAGAACGAATACAGATCGTCCAGGTACAGCGCTTGGCTGGCCACCTGCGAGAAGCCGATCAGCAGGCCTTCCAGCAGCTGGCGCAGGCGCAGGAAACTGCCGGCCAGGAAGGTCAGGTCACCGATGCTGAAATCCCCGCGCACGGTGCGCCAGGCGATATAGGCGTAGGCTGTGTAGTAACCCAGCGTGCCCAGTGCCGCCAGCAGCGTGCCCCAGAACGCGCGGCGCCGCGCCAGCGAACGGTTGGCCAGGAACAGCGCCGCCGACAGCCGCCGGTAGCGCTCCACCAGAAAGCGGTGCAGGTTGAAGATCTTCACTTCCTTGGCTGTTTCCACGCTGGCGCCAAGCTGGCGCAGGTAGTCCAGCTGGCGGCGCTCGGGCGTCCACAGGAAGTTGAGGCTGTAGCCGGCCGCGTTGAAGTGCGATTCGCCGATGAAGGCGGGCACCAGGGCCAGCGCCAGCAGCACGATCAGCCACGGCGCGTAGACCAGCAGACCCACGGCCAGGCTGACCACGGTGATCGCATCCTGCACCTGGCCGAACAACTGGCTCATCAGGTTCATCCGGCCCATGGTCTGGCGCCGGGCGCGGTCCAGCTTGTCCTGCAGGTCGGGGTCTTCGAAGTCTTCCAGGTCCAGCGTGGCGGCATGTTCCATCAAGCGCACGCTGGTGGCGTTGGCGAACAGTTCCGACAGCAGCGCGTCGGCGTAGCTGACCAGCCGCCCCAGCAGGTCCGAGGCGATGGCCAGGCCGAATTCCAGCGCCAGCAATCCCAGCAGCGGGTTCAACAGGCCGCTGGACAGCGCTTCGCCCAGCGGCGGGAAGCCGGCACCGTGCTGGCTCAGGTGCAGGGCGGTGTCGATGATCAGCTTGCCCACGTACAGCATCGCCACCGGCAGCAGGGCGCGGATGATGCGCAGGCCGAGGCTGGCCAGGGTCAATGCCGGGCTGGTCTGCCACACCTGGCGCAGGAACGGCGGCAGGTTGCGCATGGCCTTGAAGCGCTGGCGCAGGCTGGGTTTCTTTTCGTTGGCAGCAGGCATACCGCCATTGTGCGCGCGCACGGCGTGCAGATGGGGTCAGATCCCTTTGCAGCGCAAAGGGCTCTGACCCCTCGACCCATCGTGTCGACCAAGGTCGACACCTACCAACTGCGACCTGACCCGCCCCGCCATCCCACAGAACCCCAGCTGTTGACGTTGCCCTTGCTCTGGCCGTTGCCTCGGCGGGTGCCGGGCGCAGCCCGGCCAGAAAAGCCCCTTACGGCAGCGGCGGCAGCAGGCCGGCGCCCAGCCGGTTCCAGGCATTGATCACCGCGATGCCCATGCTCAGGTCGCTGATGCCCTTTTCGTCGAAGTGCGGCGCCAGTGCATCGAACGCGGCCTGCGACGGTGCGCCATCGGTCAGCCTTGTCAGCGCCTCGGCCCAGCCCAGCGCCGCGCGCTCGCGTGCATCGAAGAAGCGGCTTTCGTGCCATGCGGGCAGGGTATCCAGCTTGCGTGGCTCGATGCCGCCCTTGCGCAGCGCGGTGCCGTGCATGTCCATGCAGTAGCCACAGCCGTTGAGCTGGGACACGCGCAGGAACACCAGTTCCATCAACGTCGGGTCGATCGAGCTGTCATGCACCGCCTTGCTGGTGGCCAGCAGGCCCTTGAAGGCCTCGGCGGCCAGGCGGGTGTAGGGAACGCGGGGAGATGCGTGGTCGGACATGTTCGGCTCCACGGCGGCCACGATGGCCGCCTTTCACTACCAGGACGCCGCCGCGTCCGCCGCCGTGACAACCGCCGACAATTTTTCCGGATTCAGCACGCTGTAGACCTCGGCGATGCGCCCGTCCACCACCTGCACCGTGGTGACCGAATGCAGGCGCTGGCCATCGAAGCGCAGGATCGCCGGTTCGCCGTTCACATAGCCCAGTTGCGCGGTGTGGCCCAGTCCGCGCTGGGCAATGGCCCAGAACAGCCGGCCGATGCGCTCGGCGCCCAGCAGCGGCCGGATCGCGGCGGTCACCACACCGCCGCCATCGGAGACCAGGCGCGCGTTGGCATGCAGCAGGGCCTGCACGGCCTGGCTGTCGCCCTGCTGGGTGGCGTGCATGAAGCGCGCCAGCAGTTCGCGGTGCTGGCTGGCATCGGCGTTGAAGCGCGGGCGCCCGGCCTGCAGGCGCTGCCTGGCCCGATGCACCAGCTGGCGGCAGTTGGCCTGGCTGTGGCCGATCAGCTCGGCGATCTCGGCATAGTCGTGGTCGAACACCTCTTTCAGCAGGAACGCGGCGCGCTCTTCCGGTCCCAACTGTTCCAGCAGGGTCAGGAAGGCCACCGACACGTCGTCGGCCAGCGCATGGCACTGCGCCGGGCCAGGCGCCGGGTCGGGTTCCAGGCTGATCGCCAGCGGTTCGGCCAGCCACGGGCCCACGTAGTGCGCGCGCTCGCGCCGGGCCGCGCGCAGGCGGTCCAGGCCCAGCCGCGTGGTGGCGGTCACCAGCCAGGCCTCGGCATCGCGCACGCTGGCCGGGTCGGCGCCGGACCAGCGCAGCCAGGCGTCCTGCACCACGTCCTCGGCGTCGGCGCGGCTGCCCAGCAGGCGGTAAGCCAGCGCCATCAGGCGCGGGCGGTGGGTCTGGAAGGTCGATTCAGCGTTCATGTTGGCAAGGACGCCAGAGAGGGCGGGGGCGTGACAAGGGGGCGGGGTCAGAGCCCTTTCCCGCGGAAAGGGATCTGACCCCTGCGAATCTACGCGCAGTCGGCGGAGGGGGTAAAATGGGCGGATTACCCCCGCCAGCCTTGAGCAAGCGAGCAAGCCGTGACATCGATCAAGCAGGAAGACCTCATCCAGTCCATCGCCGACGCGCTGCAGTACATCTCGTACTACCACCCGGTCGACTACATCAAGAACCTCGCCGCTGCCTACGAGCGCGAAGAGTCGCCGGCCGCGAAGGAAGCGATGGCCCAGATCCTGATCAATTCGCGGATGTGCGCCGAAGGCCACCGTCCGATCTGCCAGGACACCGGCATCGTCACCGTGTTCCTGGAAATCGGCATGGACGTGCGTTGGGACGACGCCACCATGGGCGTGGAAGACATGGCCAATGAAGGCGTGCGCCGCGCCTACCTGCACCCGGACAACAAGCTGCGTGCCTCCGTGCTGGCCGATCCGGCCGGCAAGCGCATCAACACCAAGGACAACACCCCGGGCGTGGTGAACGTGAAGGTGGTGCCGGGCAATACGGTCGATGTGATCGTGGCCGCCAAGGGCGGTGGTTCGGAAGCCAAGACCAAGTTCGCCATGCTCAACCCGTCCGACTCCATCGTCGACTGGGTGCTGAAGACCGTGCCGACCATGGGCGCTGGCTGGTGCCCGCCGGGCATGCTCGGCATCGGCATTGGCGGCACCGCCGAAAAGGCGATGCTGCTGGCCAAGGAAGCGCTGATGGAGCCGATCGACATCACCGAGCTGCAGGCCCGTGGTGCATCCAACCGCATCGAAGAGCTGCGCCTGGAACTGTACGAAAAGGTCAATGCGCTGGGCATCGGCGCGCAGGGCCTGGGCGGCCTGACCACCGTGCTGGACATCAAGATCAACGACTACCCGACCCACGCGGCCAACCTGCCGGTGGCGATGATTCCGAACTGCGCGGCTACCCGGCATGCGCACTTCACCCTGAATGGCAGCGGCCCGGTGATGCTGGACCCGCCGTCGCTGGAAGACTGGCCGAAGCTGACCTACGACGCGTCCAAGGGCACCCGCGTGGACCTGGACACGATCACTCCCGAAGACGTAGCCAACTGGAAGCCGGGCCAGACCCTGCTGCTCAACGGCAAGCTGCTGACCGGCCGCGACGCCGCGCACAAGCGCATGGTCGACATGCTCAACAAGGGTGAGGAACTGCCGGTCGACCTGAAGGGTCGCTTCATCTACTACGTTGGCCCGGTCGATCCGGTGCGCGACGAAGTGGTGGGCCCGGCCGGCCCGACCACCGCCACCCGCATGGACAAGTTCACCGAACAGGTGCTGGCGCAGACCGGCCTGCTGGGCATGGTCGGCAAGGCCGAGCGCGGCCCGGCCGCCATCGAGGCAATCAAGAAGCACAAGTCGGCCTACCTGATGGCCGTCGGTGGTTCGGCCTACCTGGTGTCCAAGGCGATCAAGGCGGCCAAGGTGGTCGGTTTTGCAGATCTGGGCATGGAAGCGATCTACGAATTCACCGTGCAGGACATGCCGGTGACCGTGGCGGTCGATTCCACCGGCGAATCGGTGCACAAGACCGGCCCGCGCGAATGGCAGGCCCGCATCGGCAAGATTCCGGTGGTGGTGGAGTAATCCGCAACGGAATTACGGAAAACGGCGCCGCAGGGCGCCGTTTTTCGTTGACCGCCCATGATCGCCCGCGACACGACGGGGTAGAGTCGACTGTCAGTCGACTATCGCGCGCAGCGCGGGGTTTTCGTGGCCTGCGCGAAGGGCAGTCGACTGACAGTCGACTCTACCGAGCGTGCACGGTCGCCGGATCGGACGTGCATCGTCGCGCGATTGCCCGCTGCTACAGCAGCTCCAGCACGGTTTCCGGCGGGCGGCACAGCCGCGTGCCCTTGGGCGTGCGCACAACGGGCCGATTGATTAGCCGCGGGTGTTCGGCCATGGCGGCCAACAGCGTGGCGTCATCCGCGTCGGCCAGGCCCAGTCCGGTGAACTGCGCCTCCTTGCTGCGCACCAGCTCAGCGGCGCTCAGGCCGGATTCGGCCAGCACCGCACGCAGGCTTGCGATGTCAGGCGGGGTGCCCAGGTAATCGACCACCACCGGTTCGATGCCAGCGTCGCGGATCAGGGCCAGGGCCCCGCGCGAATTGCTGCACGCCGGGTTGTGCCAGATCGTCACGGTCATCAGAACCACTCCAGCAGCGACACGCCCACGCCCACGTAGGTGGCCTTGTGGTTGTAGTCGATCAGGCTTTCGCCGTAGCCGTCGAAGATCTGCACGTGGCCGCGCAGCAGGTTGCTGATCGGGAAGCCGTAATCGAGCTGCAGCGCGCCGTGCGAGCGGTCGCCGGTGCGCAGTGAATGGCGTGCCATCAGCGAGACCTCGTGGCCGTTGCGGTTCCAGATGAGAGTGGCATCGCCACGGCCCATGTAGTCTTCAATGTCCGGGTTGTTGTCGTCGCTGCGCGTTTCCGGAATGCGGTACCAGGGCCGCAGCACCAGCGCCCAGTTCTCGCGGTCCAGGCCGATGTTGAGCATCACCCGGTTCCAGCTGCGCGACAGCGGGTCGGCGCGGCCGTTGGACTGGTGGTTCAGGCTGATGCCGGTCATGCGCCCGCGCCAGCCGCCGATCGAATAGCCGTTGCGGAACACCATCATCACTTCCGGCTCGTAGTTCGTTTCGCGGAAGGGGCGGGAATTCTCGGCGTTGTAGGCCTGCCAGCGCGAACTCTGGGTATAGCCAGCCCAGATATCGCCGTTGTCGCCGAACAGGTTCTCGGCGATCTTGGTCTTGAAGCTGATCTGGAACTTCAGCTCGGTGCTGTCCAGCACCTGCGGCGTGGTCACGCTGTTGGCCGGGTTCGGCGACTGCGGCATCTGGTTCTTGTCGCTGGTCCAGAACGCGGGCAGCAGGTACACCGGCTTGTAGGCGCGCAGCTGGAACGGGCCCAGCTTGGAGTCTTCGGCCAGTTCCCAGCGGCTGTCCAGCAGCGAGCCACGGCCGGCGTTGGCCAGCGCGCTGTCATCCGGGGCAGGGCGGAAGATGTCACCCACGCGGGCACGCAGGTTCTCTTCGCCCTGGCTCAGGCGTGCGGCGCGGCGTTGCTCGCGCAGGGCCTGTGCGGCCTGCTGGGCGGCCGCATCGGCGGCGGCGGTGGCCTCGGCACTGCGGCCGAACAGCCGGTCGTAGCAGGCCAGGCGGGCGGCATCGGTGTCGATGGCGGCGCAGCCGGCCGGTGTGGTGGTGGCGGTCGGTACGATCTCCTGCGCGGCCACGGGCGCGGCGGCCAGGGCCAGCGCCAGCGGAGCAAGGCGGGGGAGCAGAGCGGGGAGGGTCATTGCAGCAGGCCCTTCAAAATGAATACGGTGGATGCACAGTGTGGCGGCTGCCCGCACCTGCGGCCAGCCCCTTCGGTTTATGCCCGGCACCGGCGTGCGTGGGGTGTGAAGACGGAGGCGTCAGAAGAACCAGGCAAAGGCGAACAGCCCCAGCATGGCGATGACCAGCGCCAGCTTCAGCGCCAGCCCCAGCAGGATGCCCAGCCAGGTGGCCAGGCCCACCTTGGTGGAACGGCCCAGCTCGCGGCTGTGCCAGTACTCGCCCAGCAGGGCGCCCACCAGCGGACCGGCGAACAGGCCGATGGGCATGAAGAACAGGCCCACGATGCTGCCCACGAAGGTGCCCCACAGCGCCTTGCGGCTGGCGCCGACCCGTTGCGCCCCCACCACCGTGGCCAGCACGTCGACCAGCAGCGACAGCACGGTCAACACGGCCAGGATCACCAGCGTGGGCCATCCCACATGCACGAAACCGTCAGCCCAGGCCGCCAGCAGCAGGCCCAGGAACACCAGCGGTACCCCCGGAAGGGCCGGCAGCACGATGCCGGCCAGGCCGACCAGGACAGAAATGACCGCTAGCAGATACAAGATGAATGAGAGGTCCATGCTGTTCCGTATGGTTGGCTTTTTGGGGTTGACAGTGAAAGATTTTGCCAGTTGCTTTTTCGTTTTGGTCGGGTTAAGTTGCAGTCGCTGAGCTTGGCAAGGTCACCGTGGATCGTGGCCTGATGAAGCAAGATCTCACCGATCCGCTGCATCGTTGCACCTCGCTTCCCCCTTGCTTGTCAGCCGCCCAACCAGGCGTATCCAACAACAAGAGAGAGTCACCAGGGAGTTAGTGAGATGTCTGATCGCGAGAGCGGTACCGTCAAGTGGTTCAACGATGCGAAGGGCTTCGGCTTCATCAGCCGTGAAAACGGCGAAGATGTGTTCGTGCACTTCCGTGCCATCCAGACCCAGGGCTTCAAGAGCCTGAAGGAAGGCCAGAAGGTCACCTTCACCGTCGTGCAGGGCCAGAAGGGCCTGCAGGCCGATGCCGTGCAGCCGGTCTGACCGGAACGCATCGCGTTGAACGAAAAAGGCCCGCGCAAGCGGGCCTTTTTCTTTGCCAGTGGCCCGGGGCAGGTCAGCGCAGGATCACCCGGCCGTTGACCACGCGCACGTAGGTGTTCTCGCGGATACCGGCCAGGTCGCGCTGGTTCACCACCACGGTGCGGCCATCATCCATGCGTACGGTGATGTCGTAGGTATCGCTGGTCACGTTCTTCTGGATCTGGTTGCCGGCCAGCGCGCCACCCACCGCGCCTGCGGCGGCGGCGATGTTCTTGTTGCCGCGGCTACCGCCGGTGTGGTCGGAAATCTCATGGCCGGCAACGGCGCCGACCAGACCGCCCAGGATCGCGCCGGTGGCGGCCGGTGCGGTGCGGCCCGAGGCCACGGTGTTGATGCGGGTGACGATGCCGCAGTCCGCGCAACGGCCCTGGTTGTAGCCGGAGTTGTTGCCGTAGCCGCCGTTGTTGTAGGCATTGTTGTAACCACCGCCGCCGTAACCGGGCGAGGTGGCGCAGCCGGCCAGCGCGAGGGTGGCGATGGTGGCGGCAGCGATAAGCTGGATCTTCATGGGGCGTCTCCTGGCCGTGAAGGCGGGTGCGGGTGGTACTGCGTCATGCAGCAGGGTGGCTGGAATCGTCCGCTTTCACACGTGAACAAGGTGCCAACCGCGACAGCGCATTCCGGCTGGAAGATGAATCAGCGGAAATCCTGGTGGCAGGCGCGGCAATCGTCCTGCACGGCCTGCACCAGTGTTGCCAGTGCCGTGCAGTCGGCCGGCGGCGCGGCCAGCGCGTCGTTGAGCCTGCCGCGGTAGGCACTGGCATGGGCCTGGAAGCGGCGGTCGTGCTGCAGCTGCGGGAAGGCCAGGTCCAGGTCGTTGGACAGCAGGCGTAACAACTGCAGCCGCGGCACGCTGTCGGCCAGGCTGCAGCGGTTCTGCTGGTGGGCCTGCTGCAGCAGTTGCGACTGCCGCTGCATCACCTGCATCAGACTGTCGGGAAACGGATCGCGACGGGCCTGCAGGGCACGCCCCACCATTACCGTGGCCACCAGGCCGATCAGCAGGCCCAGCGCCAGCACGAACAGATAGCGGTAGGCCGTGGTCCGGCGGGGGGAGGGGCTGGCATTCATGCGGGCACTCCGGGCATGCAACGGTGGGTTCGGTTGCGGCGCGCTGTGGCGACCGCCGCCTGCACGTTAAAATAGCCGCATGAACGAACAGGTCAAAGAACGCTTCGCCGGCATTGAACGGCTGTATGGCGTGGGTGCGCTCGAGCGCCTGCAGGGCAGCCGCGTGGCGGTGGTGGGCATGGGCGGCGTCGGCTCGTGGGTGGTCGAAGCGCTGGCGCGTTCGGCGGTGGGGCACCTGACCCTGATCGATGCCGACGATATCTGCGTGTCCAACACCAACCGCCAGTTGCCGGCCATGGAAGGCAACTACGGGCGCAACAAGTCGGTGGCGATGGCCGAGCGCTGCCGTGCCATCAATCCGCAGATCGAGGTGGATGCAGTGGAGGCGTTCCTGACCACCGGCAACATGGCCGAACTGCTGGACCGCGGCTTCGATCTGGTCATCGACGCCTGCGACAGCTTCCGGGTGAAGGTGGAAACCATTGCCTGGTGCCGCCGCCGCAAGCTGCCGCTGTTGACCGTGGGCGCAGCCGGTGGCCGCACCGACCCCACCCTGGTGCGCATCCGCGATGTCTCGCGCACCGAACATGACGCCATGCTGGCGCTGATCCGCAAGAAGCTGCGCAGCGAGTTCAACTTCCCCAAGAACGCCAAGCGCTACTTCGGTGTGCCGGCGGTGTATTCGCTGGAAAACGTGAAGTACCCGCAGGCCGATGGCAGCGTCTGTGGCCTGCGCCCGAACCTGGGTGCCGATGCGGCGCTGAAGCTGGATTGCGGTGCCGGCCTGGGTGCGGCCACGCACATCACCGGCGCCTTCGCGTTCGCAGCCGTGGGCAAGGCGCTGGAGATGCTGCTGGAGTCGAAGAAGGTGAAGGCCGAAGCAGACGCCGCGTAGGACCGGTAGCGCCGGGCCACGCCCGGCGACGTGTCACACCGCGGGCAGGTTGAACAACCGCCGGGCGTTGTCGGCGGTCGCCTGGGCCACCGCGTCCACCGCCACCCCGCGCAGCGCGGCCACGTGGCGGGCAATCACCGCCAACCGCGCCGGCTCGTTGCGCTGGCCGCGAATGCCGGCATCGGGCTGGTCGGGCGCATCGGTTTCCAACAGCAGCTGTTCCAGCGGCATGTCGCGCACCAGACGGTGCAGGCGCTGGGCGCGCTCATGGGTCAGCGGACCGCCCAGGCCCAGCAGAAAGCCCTGCTTGTGCAGCAGCACGGCCTGTTCCGGGCTGCCGGAATAGCTGTGCACCACCCCGCGCAGCCCGCCGATGCGGCGTATCGCGGCGATCACCGCATCCACTGCCTTGCGCGCGTGCACGATCACCGGCAGGTCGAATTCCCGCGCCAGCTGCAACTGGCCGAGGAAGTAATCCTGCTGGGCCTGCATATCCAGATCGCCCGCGAAGAAATCCAGGCCGCATTCGCCGATCGCACACGGGCGCTCGCGCTCGATCCAGTCGCGCAGCTGCTGCAGATGCTCGGGCCGGTGCTCGGCCAGGAACATCGGGTGCAGGCCGTACGCCGGGTACAGCCCCGGCGCCTGCTGGCAGACCTGGCGCAGCTTGGGCCAGCTGGCGGCAGTAACTGCCGGCACCACCTGGGCCTGCACGCCGGCCGCCTGGGCGCGCGCGATCACCGCATCGCGGTCGGGGTCGAATTCGCTGGCATCCAGGTGGCAATGGCTGTCGATCAGCACGCTCAACCCTGCTGCAACGGCGGTGGCACGGCCGCGCCGCGCTGCTTCCAGTTGGCCAGCAGCAGCGTGCCCAGGCCCAGCAGCAGCTCATCCACGAACGGAATCGGGTCGGGGATGAAGAGGGTGATGGCAAACAGGCCGGCGGTCAGCTTGAACAGGGTGGGGTAGCGCAGCCGGCGTGCCCATTGCAGAACCGGCAGTAGCATCGGGTTGGCCATGGTGGAAATCCATGCGGGGAATGTGCAAACGCTACCACGGGCACAGCATTTCCAGATGCTGAATGGGTTACGGCCATGAGCAGGAAATGTGGAGATTCCGTTCAGGCGGACCATGCTGCAATCTGTCCCAAGAACGTTGCGGATCGTCCGCAGGGAGCAGGTCATGAAAAGCACAACTACAACGGTCCTGGTCGCAGCAGGCGCACTGCTGGTCGGTGGTATCGCTACCGCCGCCTTCATGAAGAGCGGCTCGTCGGCCGACGTGGCCGGTTCGGCCCAGCCCTCGGCGGAATCCCGCCTGGCCGATGGCAACGCGGCCGATGACGGTGCGCGCACCGATACGCTCGACCCGAGCGCGCCGCGTGGGCTGGAATACGCCGATGTGCTGAAGGTCGATCCGATCACTGAAAAGCAGAAGGCCTACGCCACGGTCATCGGCACCGATGCGGTGCGCGAGACCTCCACCACCCAGACCCCGCACGAAGTCTGCCAGGACGTGGTGGTGCAGGAGCGCCTGCCCGAGCGTGATGGCAATGTCGGTGGCACCGTGGTCGGCGCCGTGGTCGGTGGCCTGCTGGGCAACCAGGTCGGTGGCGGCAACGGCAAGAAGGCCGCTACCGCTGCCGGTGCCGTGGCCGGTGGCTTCATCGGCAACCAGGTGGACAAGCGCCACGTGGGCGGCCGCGTGGTGAACCGCACCGAGCGTCAGTGCCACACCGAAACGGCCACCTCGGAATCCAGCCGCGTGACCGGCTACAACGTGACCTACCGCAACGAAGACGGCACCACCGGCACCATGCGCATGGCCAGCAAGCCGGGCAACCGCATCGCCATGGGCACCAACGACGTGGTGAAGGGTTACAACGTGACCTACCGCTACGACGGCGCCGAAAAGACCGTGCGCCTGGACAACAAGCCGGCCAGCGATCGCCTGCCGGTGGTCGACGGCCAGCTGGTCACCCAGACCGCGGCAGCGGGCGATACGGCCGCCAATCGCCAGTAACGCACGCAGTGCAGCGGGTATCGGACAGGCCGGCATTTGCCGGCCTGTTTCGTTTGCGGGTCTGGATTCCGGGCCGGTATCGACGATGATGTCCGGCCATGGTCTGGCAGAGGAACCGGCATGAGCATCTTCGATCTGCGCATCGAAACCGAGCGGCTGATCCTGCGTCCGCCGCAGGCGCAGGACCTGCAGCCTTACTTGGCCTTCTGTGCCGATGAAGAAACGATGCGCAGCCTGGGCGGGGTGCAGCCACCCTCGGTGGCCTGGCGCAGCTTCTGCAGCCTGGCCGGTGCCTGGCAGTTGTTCGGCTATTCGATGTTCAGCGTGATCGAGAAAGCCAGCGGCGAGTGGGTCGGCCGCATGGGCCCCTGGCAGCCGCTGGGCTGGCCCGGCCCGGAGGTGGGCTGGAGCATCCGCCGCGGCAGTTGGGGCCAGGGCTATGCGCCGGAAGCGGCGGTGGCGGCCATCGACTGGGCCTTCGCCACGCAGGACTGGCAGGAAGTGATCCATACCATTGCCGAGGACAACGAAAAATCCAGGGCCGTGGCGCGCAAGCTGGGCAGCCAGCTGCTGCGCACGGGCCAGTTGCCGCCGCCCTACCAGGGCCCGCCGCTGCAGATCTGGGGGCAGTCGCGCGCGCAGTGGCAGCAGCGCCCGCGCTGATTGTGTGACGGCCTGCGCGCCGATGCTGCATCCGCGCTTGGCAGCGCTGCCGGCAGTTGCCAGACTGCACCCAGGCGGCCGTCGGCCGGGTTTCGCTGGAGCAGGCAATGGTGGAAGAACGCGTTCCGTTGACGGTGCATGGCATGTCGGTGTCCGGCAACTGCCACAAGGTGCGGCTGCTGCTGGAACAGGTGGGCAGCCGCTACCGCTGGGTGGAAGTGGACAGTGCGCATGGCCAGACCCACACGCCTGAATTCCTGGCGCTCAATCCCAATGCCAAAGTGCCGTTGATCGTGCGCGATGACGGCCGCGTACTCACCGAATCCAATGCGATCCTGTTCTGGCTGGCCGAAGGTACCCCGTACCTGCCGGCCGATGGCTGGGAGCGCGCGCAGGCCCTGAGCTGGATGTTCTTCGAGCAGTACACCCATGAGCCCTGCATCGCGGTGGCACGCTTCATCCGCGGTTGGACCGAGCAGGATTCGCCGCGCCGGGCCGAGCTGCCGCGCCTGCACGAACGTGCGCAGCACGCGCTGGCGGTGATGGAGCAGCACCTGCGGCAGGCGATGTGGTTCACCGGCAGCCAGTATGGAATTGCCGATATCGCGCTGTTTGCCTACACCCATGTGGCCGAAGACGGTGGCATCAGCCTGCAGCCGTTCCCGGAAGTACGCGGCTGGCTGCAGCGGGTACGCGAACAACCGCGCTTCGTGCCCATGCCGGCGGTCACCGCCGAGGTGCAGGCACGCCTGGATGCAGGCGCGTAGCGTCGAGCTTGCTCGACTGGTTTCCAGCGTAGTCGAGCAAGCTCGACTCTACGAAAGCTGGGCCGCGTGCCATGCCCGGCGGAATGCAGCAACGACACGGAGGGTGTTCGATGTTTGCAGTCGTTCCAGATCCGATTCCCGCACGCATGCGCGCGCTGAACCGCGCCGAGGTGTGTGACGTCAATTTCCTTGAAGCGGTGCGTGGATGGGACGGGGTGCCGCGACAGCGCCCGGCACCGGATGCACCGATCCTGCCCGGCAGCGGTCTGGGCGCCGCTGCGTTCGGCGAGCTGTTCGAATCACAGCTGGCCAGCCGCCAGCTGGACCTGATGGCCCGTGTGCTGCGGGTGCAGAACAAGGTCTTCTACACCATCGGTTCGTCCGGGCATGAAGGCAACGCGCTGCTGGCGCGGGCCTGTCGCCACACCGATCCGGCCTTCCTGCACTATCGCTCCGGGGCGTTCATGATCGAGCGTTCGCGGCATGTGCCCGGCTTGGACCCGCTGCGCGATGCGGCGCTGTCCTTCGCCGCCAGCGCCGAAGACCCGGCCAGCGGGGGGCGGCACAAGGTCTGGGGCAGCCGCCCGCTGTGGGTGCTGCCGCAGACATCGACCATCGCTTCGCACCTGCCCAAGGCGGTCGGCACCGCCTTGGCCATCGAGAGCGGCAAGCGCCTGGGGCAGCCACTGCCCATTCCGGCCGACAGCCTGGTGCTGTGTTCCTTTGGCGATGCCTCGGCCAACCATGCCACCGCGCAGACCGCCTTCAACACCGCCATGTGGGCCGCCTACCAGAAGCTGCCGGTGCCGGTGCTGTTCGTCTGCGAAGACAACGGCCTGGGCATTTCGGTGAAGACGCCCGAAGGCTGGATCGCCGAACGCTTCAGCCGCCAGCCGGGCCTGGACTACTTCTTTGCCGATGGCCTGGACCTGGCCGCCGGCCACAGCCAGGTGCAGGCCGCGGTGGAGCACTGCCGGCGCACGCGGCGGCCCACCTTCCTGCACCTGCGCACCACGCGGCTGATGGGCCACGCCGGCACCGATTTCGAAGTGGAATGGCGCGCGCTGGCCGACCTGTGCGCGGCCGAGGCGCAGGACCCGCTGCTGCGCTCGGCGCAGATTGCGCTGGAATCGGGCTGGATGACCGCTGCGCAGATCGAGCAGGCCTACGAAGACCTGCGCGCGCGCTGCCTGGCAGCCGCCCACCAGGCCGATGCACGGCCCAAGCTGCAGTCGCTGGACGAAGTGCTGGCGCCGCTGGCGCCGTACTCGCCGGCCGCGGTGCAGGCCGAAGCGGAGCGGGTGCTGGCGCCGGCACTGCGTGAATCGATGTACGGCGGCGCCGACCATCTACCCGAGGTACAGCCGCCACGGCATCTGGCGGTGCAGATCAACCAGGCCCTGCAGGAGCTGCTGGGCAAGTACCCGCAGGCGGTGCTGTTCGGCGAAGACGTCGCGCAGAAAGGCGGGGTCTACACCGTCACCCGCGACCTGCTGCGCCGCTTCGGTCCACGCCGGGTGTTCAACACCCTGCTGGATGAAACCATGATCCTGGGCATGGCCCAGGGCCTGGCCAACCTGGGCCTGCTGCCGATACCGGAAATCCAGTACCTGGCCTACCTGCACAACGCCATCGACCAGCTGCGCGGCGAGGCCTGCTCGCTGCAGTTCTTCTCCAACGACCAGTTCCGCAACCCGATGCTGGTGCGGGTGGCCGGCCTGGGCTACCAGAAAGGCTTCGGCGGCCACTTCCACAACGACAACTCCATTACCGCCCTGCGCGATATTCCCGGGCTGGTGGTCGGGTGCCCCTCGCGCGGCGACGATGCGGTGATGATGCTGCGCACGCTGGCCGCGCTGGCGCGGGTGGATGGGCGGGTGTCGGTGTTCCTGGAGCCGATCGCGCTGTACATGACCAAGGACCTGCATGCGCCGGGCGATGGCCAGTGGCTGTTCGACTATCCGCCGCCGGGGCAGGCACTGGTGCCCGGCGAAGGGCGCGTCTATGCGCCCGAGGCGCAGGACCTGCTGGTGATCACCTATGGCAATGGCGTGCCGATGGCCCTGCGCGCGGCACGCAGTATCGAGCAGCAGCTGGGCTGGCAGGTGCGCGTGCTCGACCTGCGCTGGCTGGTGCCGCTGCCGACGGCGTTCATTGCCGCCCAGGCCGCCGACGCTCGGCGGGTGCTGGTGCTGGACGAGGGCCGCCACAGCGGCGGGGTGGGCGAGGGCGTGGTGACCGCCTTGGTCGAGGCCGGGCTGGGCCACCTGCCGCTGCGCCGGGTCTGCGGCGCCGATACCTATACGCCGCTGGCGGGGGCAGCAATGTTCGGGCTTCCAAGCGACAATGCTGTGGTTGGCGCCGCCCTGGACCTGGCGCAGGAAACCTGATGCATGTGTGGATTGGCGGGAATGTTGTTGCCGGCGGCGCAGGCCCCGGCCGAGCAGCTGCAGGCGCAGGCGCTGGCCATGGGCCAGGCGCTGCACCACCGTGGGCCCGATGACGGTGGCACCTGGGTGGACGCGGCCGCCGGCATTGCCCTGGCCCACCGGCGGCTGAGCATCCTCGACCTGTCGCCGCTGGGGCATCAACCGATGGCGTCCAGCGATGGCCGTTACGTGATGGCCTACAACGGCGAGGTCTACAACTTCGCCACGCTGCGTGCCGAGCTGGAACCGTTGGGGCACAGCTTCCGCGGCCATTCCGATACCGAAGTGCTGCTGGCGGCGGTGCTGCAATGGGGCGTGGAAGACACCCTGCAGCGCGCCAACGGTATGTTCGCCATCGCCCTGTGGGACCGCCAGCAGCAGTGCCTGTGGCTGGCCCGCGACCGGGTGGGCAAGAAACCGCTGTATTACGGCTGGGCCGGCGACACCCTGGTGTTCGGTTCGGAACTGAAGGCGCTGTGGCAGCACCCGGAATTCGACAACGAGATCGACCGCGATGCGCTGACCCTGCTGCTGCGCCTGGATTACATTCCCGCCCCGCACAGCATCCACCAGCGCTGCTTCAAGCTGATGCCCGGCCGGGTGCTGCGGCTGGATGCGGCCACGGTGGCCGCCGGTGCGGGCGCACACCGCCCCGAGCAGGCGCAGCGGCCGTACTGGGATGCGCGTGCGCGCATGCAGTCGGCGCTGGCCGCGCCGTTCCAGGGCAGCATCGAGGAGGCCGAAGAACAGCTCGACGGCCTGCTGCGCGATGCGGTATCGCTGCGCATGGTGGCCGACGTACCGGTGGGCGTGTTCCTGTCCGGCGGCACCGACTCCTCGCTGGTGGCCGCGCTGATGCAGGCGCAGAGCGCCACGCCGGTGCACAGCTTCAGCATCGGCTTTACCGGTTCGCACCACGACGAGGCGCCGCTGGCGCGGGAACTGGCCACCCACCTGGGCTGCGACCACACCGAGCTGTATGTGAGCGGCGCCGATGCGCTGGCGGTGGTGCCGCAGTTGCCGGCCATGTTCGATGAACCCTTCGCCGATGCCTCGCAGGTGCCGACCGCACTGGTCGCGCGGCTGGCGCGGCAGGGCGTGACCGTGGCGCTGTCTGGCGACGGTGGCGACGAACTGTTCTTTGGCTACATGCGCTACGTGCGCGCGCTGCGCAACTGGCAGATGCTGGGGCGCGTGCCGGCGCCGCTGCGGCGCTGGATGGGCGCGCGTGCGCACCAGCAGGGCGAGGCCTCGCGTACCGGTGGGCTGGCCGCGCTGCTGGCCGAAACCGGCGCGCGCGGTATCGGCGATGTGTACCGCAACCGCATTTCGCGCTGGCGCGACCCGGCGGCGGCGGTGATCGGTGCACGCGAGGCGGGCAGCTTCTACGACCTGGCCGACCCGCTGCACGGGGCCGGCACCCCGGCCGACGCGATGATGCTGGCCGATTTCGTGTCCTACCTGCCCGATGATCTGCTGTGCAAGGTCGACCGCACCTCAATGGCGGTCAGCCTGGAGGCGCGGGCACCGCTGCTGGATTGGCGGGTGGCCGAATTTGCCTGGTCGCTGCCGCTGGCGTTCAAGCGCAGCCAGGACACCAGCAAGGTGCTGCTCAAGCGGGTGCTTGGCCGTTACGTGCCGCAGAACATGGTGCATCGACCGAAGCGCGGCTTTGGCGCACCGGTGAGCGACTGGCTGAAGGGCGACCTGCGCCCGTGGGCCGACGATCTGCTGCAACCGGCGCGGCTGGAGCGCGAAGGCGTGCTGTCGGCGGCGGCGGTGCAGCCGCTGTGGCAGCAGTTCCTGGGCGGCCAGCGCAAGTGGCATACCCATCTGTGGAACGTGCTGATGTTCCAGGCCTGGCAGGACCACTGGCGGCAGGTGCGCGCAGGCGTCACCCGCGGCTGATCTTCACCGGGGCACATCGGGCCGGCCGCTAGGCTGGTCCTTTCCCCGTCAGGAGTGTGCCGCCATGCCTGTACCCACCATCGCCGTGTTCGTTGGCAGCCTGCGCAAGGAATCGTGCAACCGCCGGCTGGCCCTGGCCCTGGAGAAGTTGGCCGGTTCGCGCGCGCGGTTCCAGTACGTGCGCATCGACGATCTACCGCTGTACAACCAGGATTTCGATGGCAGCTACCCGGCCCAGGGCACCCGTCTGAAGGATGAGGTGCGCGGCGCCGACGCGGTGCTGTTCGTCACCCCCGAATACAACCGCTCGGTGCCGGGCGTGCTGAAGAACGCCATCGACATCGGCTCGCGGCCGTATGGCGACAGCGCGTTCGGCGGCAAGCCGGCGGCGGTGATCGGTGCCTCCATCGGCCAGATCGGCACGGCCGTGGCCCAGCAGCACCTGCGCAACAGCCTGGCGTTCCTGGACATGCACGTGCTCGGCCAGCCCGAAGCGTTCATCCACTTCAAGGATGAGCTGATCGGCGCCGATGGCACGATCCACAACGAGGGCACGCAGAAGTTCCTGCAGGGCTATGTGGACCGCTTCCTGCAGTTGATCGCGGTGCACGCCAAGGGCGACTGAGGTCGCCATCGGGGTCAGAGCCCTCTGCTGTGCAGAGGGATCTGACCCCTCGCTGCCGGGGTCGGATCCCGGCGCGCAGCGCCGGGCTCCGACCCCATGCGATAATGACCGTCTCAGGTTGGGCAACCGCGCTGTGTCGCGGCAGCCATCCCCCGTTCGTCCACGACTTATCCACAGAGTTGTCCATGGCCGCCGGTGTGGGTGCATGCCTACACTGGCCCCGGCCACTTTCGCAGGAAACACCGCAGCATGTCCGCCCGTCCCGGCTTCCGTTCCAACCGCAAAGACCGCGGCGATGGCTTTGATCGTGATCGTGACGATTCGCGCATCGACCAGTTGCGCGTGCCCCCGCATTCGGTGGAAGCCGAACAGGCGGTGCTGGGCGGCCTGATGCTGGCCCCGGAAGCCTACGACCGGGTCAACGACCAGCTGAACGAAACCGACTTCTATCGTCGCGATCACCAGATGATCTACCGGGCGATCCGCGAGCTGTCCGAGCGCGAGCGTCCGTTCGATGCGGTCACCTTGGGCGAGTGGTTCGAATCGCAGGGCAAGATGGAGCTGGTGGGCGATGGCGCTTACCTGATCGAGCTGGCCAGCACCACGCCGTCGGCCGCCAACATCGTGGCCTATGCCGAGATCGTGCGCGACAAGGCGGTGCTGCGGCAGCTGATCCAGGTCGGCACGGACATCGTCAACGACGGTTTCCAGCCCGAAGGGCGCGACAGCAGTGAACTGCTGGCGTCGGCGGAAAAGAGCGTGTTCGCCATTGCCGAACAGGGCGCGCGCGGCCGTACCGATTTCGTGGCGATGCCCGGCGCACTGAAGGACGCCTTCGAAGAGCTGCGCAACCGCTTCGAGAACGGCGGCAACATCACCGGCCTGCCCACCGGCTACACCGATTTCGATGCGATGACCGCCGGCCTGCAGCCGACCGATCTGATCATCCTGGCCGCGCGCCCGGCGATGGGCAAGACCACCTTCGCGCTGAACATCGCCGAGTATGCGGCGATCAAATCGAAGAAGGGCGTGGCGGTGTTTTCGATGGAAATGTCCGCATCGCAGCTGGCGATGCGCCTGATTTCCTCAAACGGCCGCATCAACGCGCAGCGCCTGCGTACCGGCCAGCTGGAAGACGAGGACTGGAGCCGGGTCACCAGCGCGATCAAGATGCTGAAGGAAACCAAGATCTTCATTGACGATACGCCGGGCGTGTCGCCGGAGATCCTGCGTTCCAAGTGCCGCCGCCTGAAGCGCGAGCACGACCTGGGCCTGATCGTGATCGACTACCTGCAGCTGATGAGCGTGCCGGGCAACAGCGAAAACCGCGCGACCGAAATCTCGGAAATCTCGCGTTCGCTGAAGGGCCTGGCCAAGGAACTGAACGTGCCGGTGATCGCGCTTTCGCAGCTGAACCGCTCGCTGGAAACGCGTACCGACAAGCGCCCGGTGATGGCCGACCTTCGCGAATCGGGCGCAATCGAGCAGGACGCGGACATGATCGTGTTCATCTACCGCGACGATTACTACAACAAGGAAAATTCGCCTGACAAGGGCCTGGCCGAGATCATCATCGGCAAGCACCGTGGTGGTCCCACCGGTTCGTGCAAGTTGAAGTTCTTCGGCGAATACACCCGCTTCGACAACCTGGCCCACGATTCGGTCGGTTCGTTCGAATAACGCCTGCGGGCGTTACCGTGGCGCCGGGCCATGCCCGGCCGATTCCCACGGTTTCGTCAGCCCCAGCCCGGTTTCGTCGCAAACCGTTTGCGGCCGGGCGGGCAGGGCGCCAAGGTGATCCCAGGCGGCAGGGTGCCGCCGCAAGGGAGACCTGTCATGAAGACGCTGTTCGCGCTGGGCGTGTGGTGCCTGCTGTTCGTGCTGTGCTGGCCGCTGGCGATCCTGGCCCTGCTGCTGTGGCCAGTGGTCTGGCTGCTGAGCCTGCCGTTCCGCCTGGTCGGCATCACCTTCTCGGCCCTGTTTGCCTTCCTGCGTGCGCTGTTCATGCTGCCGGCACGGCTGCTGGGTGGCCGGGCGGTGGCGGCATGAGGGCGCGGCTGATGCTCGGCCTCGCCCTGCTGGCAGGCCCGGCGCTGGCCGAACCGCCGGCCCCGGCCCCGACCTCGGCATGGCTGGAGCGGCAGCAGGTCGCTGCCGCAGACGAAGCGAACGCCGCGGCGGCCACGCCGTCGAAGAAGCCCGAGGCCAAGGAACGCTGCCGGGTCACGAAGGAATGGAAGGTCGGCCAGACGCTGGTGCAGCACAAGGTCTGCGAAGATCCGCCAAAGAAGCCGGCTGGAAAGGTGTAGCGCCGAGCCCATGCCCGGCTCTGAACGAAAGCGGATAACAAAAAACCCCGCCGAAGCGGGGTTTTCCGTTTGCGGTTCAGTGCCGACCAACCGTCGGCACCCACCCCGAAGACGAACGATCAGTTCGCCTTGTGGATGGCGCGCTTGCTGACCGCCATGGCCGCGTCGTGAATCACTTCCGACAGCGACGGGTGGGCGTGGCAGATGCGGGCCAGGTCATCGGCCGAACCGCTGAACTCCATGGTCAGCACGCCTTCGTGCACCAGCTCGGAGACGTTGGCGCCGACCAGGTGCATGCCGAGGATGCGATCGGTTTCGGCATGGGCCAGGATCTTCACGAAGCCCGCCGGCTCGATCATCGCCACGGCACGGCCGTTGGCGGCGAACGGGAAGCTGCCAGCCTTGTACGGAATGCCTTCGGCCTTCAGCTGGGCTTCGGTCTTGCCAACCCAGGCCAGTTCCGGCTCGGTGTAGATGACCCACGGGATGGTGTCGAAGTTGACGTGGCCCGGCAGGCCAGCGATCAGTTCGGCCACCGCGATGCCTTCCTCGAAGCCCTTGTGCGCCAGCATCGGGCCGCGCACGCAGTCACCGACCGCCCACACGCCGTCAACGCCGGTGTGGCAGTGCGCATCGACTTCGATCTGGCCACGGTCGTTGATCTTCACGCCGGTGCCTTCGGCCAGCAGGCCCTTGGTGGCGGCGCGACGGCCAACGGCCACCAGCAGCTTGTCCACGGTCAGGGTCTTTTCGCCTTCGCTGTCGGTATAGGTGACAACGACTTCCTTCTTCTTGCCCTTGCCGGTGATCTCGGTCTTGGAGACCTTGGCACCCAGGCGGATATCCAGGCCCTGCTTCTTGAATTCCTTGGCAGCGGTCTTGGCCACTTCGGCGTCGGCCACGGCCAGGAACTCCGGCAGTGCTTCCAGGATGGTGACTTCAGCGCCCAGGCGCTTCCACACGCTGCCCAGTTCCAGGCCGATCACGCCGGCGCCGATCACGGCCAGGCGGTTCGGCACTTCGGTGAAGTCCAGGCCGCCGACGTTGTCGACGATGGTCTCGCCGTCGAACTTGGCGAACGGCAGTTCGATCGAATCCGAACCGGCAGCGATGATCACGTTGGTGCCCTTCAGCTCGACGATGGAACCGTCATGCTGGGTGACCTTGACCACGTTGCCCGGCTGCAGTTCGCCGAAGCCGTAATAGGCGGCGACCTTGTTGGCCTTGAACAGCATGCCGATGCCGCCGGTGAACTGCTTGACGATCTTGTCCTTGCGGCCAACCATCGCTTCGACGTCGATCTTGGCGTCCTTGAAGCTGATGCCGTGGTCGCCAAAGATGTGGCCCATGTTCCAGAACTGGCGCGAGGAATCCAGCAGCGCCTTGGACGGGATGCAGCCCACGCGCAGGCAGGTGCCGCCCAGGGCCGGCTTGCCGTCCTTGCCCAGCGCTGCGTCGATGCAGGCGGTCTTCAGGCCCAGCTGTGCGGCGCGGATGGCCGCGTGGTAACCGGCCGGGCCGGCACCGATGACGACGACGTCGAATTGTTCAGCCATTGAATTATTCCTTGTTGCTATACCAGAACCCCTCCGCGCGGACGCGGAGGGGCGGGAGGTCTCTTACAGGCCGAACAGCATGCGGCCCGGGTTTTCCAGCTGGTTCTTGATGTCCACCAGGAACTGCACCGAGTCCTTGCCATCGATGATGCGGTGGTCGTAGGACAGCGCCAGGTACATCATCGGCGCGATCACGACCTGGCCGTTCTGGGCGATCGGACGCTCCTTGATGGCGTGCATGCCCAGGATGGCGCTCTGCGGCGGGTTGATGATCGGGGTCGACAGCAGCGAACCGAAAGTGCCGCCGTTGGTGACGGTGAAGGTGCCGCCCTGCAGTTCGTCCAGGCCCAGCTTGCCGTCACGCGCCTTCTTGGCGTAGTCGGCAATGGTCTTTTCGATGTCGGCGAAGGACATGCGCTCGACGTTGCGCAGCACCGGGGTCACCAGACCCTTCTCGGTCGACACGGCGATCGAGATGTCCGAGTAGCCGTGGTAGATGATGTCGTCGCCGTCGATGGAGGCGTTGACCAGCGGGAAGCGCTGCAGGGCGTTGGCAGCGGCCTTCACGAAGAAGCTCATGAAGCCCAGCTTGATGCCGTGGGCCTTGACGAACTCGTCCTGCAGTTCCTTGCGCGCAGCCGAGACCTTGGACAGGTCGACTTCGTTGAAGGTGGTCAGCATGGCGGTGGAGTTCTTCGACTCCATCAGGCGTTCGGCAATGCGCTTGCGGATGCGGGTCATCGGCACGCGTTCTTCCGGACGTGCGCCACCGGCCTTGCCGGCGCCGCCATTGCGGGCGAAGTTGACGATGTCTTCCTTGGTGACCGCGCCGCGACGGCCGGTGCCGTCCACGTCGGCCGGGTTCACGCCTTCGGTGAGGGCGGTGAAGCGGGCGCCCGGGGGCAGGCTGTCGGCAGCCGACTTGGCAGCCGGGGCCGGTGCAGCAGCGGCGGCCGGAGCGGCAGCAGCCGGGGCAGCGGCGGCAGCCGGAGCGGCTTCAGCGGCCGGGGCCGGGGCAGCAGCCACGGCGCCTTCTTCGATGATCGCCACGACCTGGCTGGAGGTGACGGTGTCGCCTTCCTTGAACTTGATTTCCTTGATCACACCATCGACCGGCGACGGCACTTCCAGGACGACCTTGTCGGTTTCCAGGTCAAGCAGGTTTTCGTCGCGCTTGACGGCGTCGCCCACCTTCTTGTGCCAGGTGGCGATGGTGCCGTCGGCGACGGATTCGGGCAGTACCGGGGCTTTGACTTCGGTGGCCATTGCGGGAGCTTCCTGGTTTGTCTTCTAAATAGGGGGAGGAGTTATTCAGCGACCTGGTCGTTGAACGGGTTGACCAGTGCGTCGGCGACCAGCTGCTGCTGTTCACGCACGTGGTCAGCCATGTGGCCGGCAGCCGGCGAAGCCGAACGCGCACGACCGGCGTAGTGCAGGTTCTGGCCATCGGCCAGGCAGAACTGCAGGTGGTGGCGGATCTGGTACCACGCGCCCTGGTTCTGCGGTTCTTCCTGCGTCCACACCACGTCGGTGGCGTTGCCGTACTTCTTCAGCTCGGCGGCCAGCAGCGCGCGCGGGAACGGGTACAGCTGTTCCACGCGGATGATGGCCACGTCGTCCTGGCCACGCTTGGTCTGGTCTTCCAGCAGGTCGTAGTAGACCTTGCCCGAGCACAGCACCACGCGCTTGACCTTCTTGGCGTCTGCGTTGGCGTCGCCGATCAGGTGCTGGAACTCGCCATTGGCCAGTTCGTCCAGGGTCGACACGGCCAGCTTGTGGCGCAGCAGCGACTTGGGCGACATCACCACCAGCGGCTTGCGGGTGGTCAGGTGCAGCTGGCGGCGCAGCATGTGGAAGGCCTGGGCCGGGGTGGACGGCACCACGACCAGCATGTTTTCCAGTGCGCACAGCTGCAGGAAGCGCTCCAGGCGCGCCGAGCTGTGTTCCGGGCCCTGACCTTCGTAGCCGTGCGGCAGCAGCAGGGTCAGGCCGGAAATGCGGCCCCACTTGGCTTCACCGGCGGCGATGAACTGGTCGATGACCACCTGCGCGCCGTTGGCGAAGTCACCGAACTGGCCTTCCCAGATGCACAGGGTGTTGGGGTCGGTGGTGGAGAAGCCGTACTCGTAGGCCATCACCGCTTCTTCGCTCAGCAGCGAATCGATGACGGTGGCCTTTTCCGGCGAATCCACCAGCTGCCGCAGCGGCAGGTAGTAGTTGTCGGTGGCCTGGTCGTGCAGGATCGCGTGGCGGTGGGTGAAGGTGCCGCGGCCCACGTCCTGACCGACCAGGCGCAGGGCATTGCCCTCGTCCAGCAGGGTGGCGTAGGCCAGGTTCTCGGCAAAGCCCCAGTCACCCGGGATCTCGCCGGCGGCCATCTTGCGGCGGTCGTCGTACACCTTGGCCACGCGCGAGTGCAGCTGCACTTCTTCGGGCACGGTGTTGATCAGCTTGGCCAGCTCCAGCAGCTTGGCCTTGTCGACCTTGGTCGAGATCGGATCGGACAGCTTGCCTTCCAGCAGCTTCGGCCAATCGACGAACAGCGGGCTGGTCGGCGGGGTCTTTTCAACCTTGGCCAGCTCGGTGGTCACTTCGCCGCCGTCCAGCTTGTCGCGGTACGCATCGACCATCGCCTTGCCGGCGCCGGCCGCGATCACGCCTGCCTTCTCCAGCTGTTCGGCGTACATCTCGCGGGTGGTCGGGTGCTTGCGGATCACCTGGTACATCAGCGGCTGGGTGATCGCCGGTTCGTCGGCCTCGTTGTGGCCCCAACGGCGGTAGCACATCAGGTCGATGACCACGTCCTTGGCGAACTTCTGGCGGAACTCGAAGGCCAGCTGTGCAGCGAACACCACCGCTTCCGGGTCATCGCCGTTCACGTGCAGCACCGGGGCGGCGATCATCTTCGCCACGTCGGTGGCATAGCGCGTGGAGCGCGTGTCCTGCGGGTTGGAGGTGGTGAAACCGACCTGGTTGTTGACCACGATGTGCACGGTGCCGCCAACGGCGAAGCCGCGGGCCTGCGACATCTGGAACAGTTCCATGACCACGCCTTGGCCGGAGAAGGCCGCGTCGCCGTGGATCAGGATCGGCATGACCTGCTTGCGCGCGGTGTCCTTGCGGCGCTCCTGGCGCGAACGCACGGAACCGGCCACGACCGGGTCAGCGATTTCCAGGTGCGACGGGTTGAACGCCAGCGCCAGGTGCACCGGGCCGCCTTCGGTGGCCACGTCGGCCGAGAAGCCCATGTGGTACTTCACGTCGCCGGCCGAAGCGTGCTCGTCGTGCTCGAACTTGCCTTCGAATTCGTCGAACAGCTTGCGCGGGTTCTTGCCCAGGGTGTTGACCAGCACGTTCAGGCGGCCACGGTGGGCCATGCCGACCACCACGTCCTTGACGCCATCCTTGCCGGCGCTGCGAATGATGGTGTCCATCATCGGGATCAGCGAGTCGCCGCCTTCCAGCGAGAAGCGCTTCTGGCCGACGTACTTGGTGTGCAGGTAGCGTTCCAGGCCTTCGGCAGCGGTCAGGCGCTCCAGGGTGCGGCGCTGGGTGTCAGCGTCCAGCTGGTAGTTGCCACCGGCCAGTTCCAGCTTCTTGTAGATCCACTGGCGCTGCTCGACCTCGGAGATGTGCATGAACTCCGCACCGATCGAACCGGTGTAGGTCGCCTTCAGGCGTGCCAGCAGGTCGCGCAGCTTCATGCGCGGCTGGCCGCCCACGCCGCCGGTGCTGAACTCGCTGTTCAGATCGCCATCGGACAGGCTGTGGAAGGGCAGGCCCAGGTCCGGGGTGTTGACCGGCTTGGTCAGGCCCAGAGGGTCCAGGCGGGCATCGAGGTGGCCGCGCGAACGGTAGGCGGTGATCAGACGACCGACATTGCGCTCACGCTCGTCGCCCGCACCGCTGCCGGTGCCGGCTTTCAGCGCATCCTTGGCCGCGTCCGCAATGTGGGAGATGACGGCCGAGTGCGGAATGTCGCCTGCTTCGCGGCCCTTGAAGCCGTCGAAGTAGGTCTTCCATTTGGGATCGACACTATCCGGGGAGACCAGGTACTGCTCGTACAGGTCCTCGACATAGGAGGCGTTGCCGCCGGCGAGTTGCGAAGATTGCGCAAACTGCTTCAGTTGATTGTCCACGATGGAGGGTGTTGATTCGCTTTGTGGGGTATGGCTTCAGAAGGACCCTGCAGGAAAATGAATAGCCCTGCACGGGCGCGTTCAAACAGCCAAATTGTACCCCCATCCGCACGGGATGGGGCAGCAACGGTGGCATTGCGCGCGCCGCGGTGTCGGTGCCAGACAGGTTTGTCCGCGTGGGCCGTGTCAGATGCCCAGGGCACGCAGTTCGCTGCATTCGCGCGAACGGTCCCAGACGCGCTGCAATTGCTGCTCGAACGGCTGTGAACGTGCAGGCAGGGCGATGCCGGCTTCACCGTCCAGGCGGTGGCCGATAAGACGAAAGTAGAAGTCGCCCGCATCGTTGACCAGGCAGGCCGAGGCCAGTGCGCGGTCGACCGGATCGCTCACTTCACGGAACTGGATCACGCTGGGCAGGCGCTGGTACAGCGCCAGCAGCGGCGCCCCGGCACTGGCAATCGCGGCGGCGTCGTGCACGATCACCCGCAGCTGCTTGTCGTGGCGGGCCGTGGCGAAGCGGCGCAGGGCGGCCTGCACCGGCGACGCATCCAGCAGCCCGGGGTCCAGCTGGCGGCTGTGCAGCCAGAGCTGGCGGCGGGCCCGGTGGATGATGGCGGTAGTGATGGCCACCGCCTCGGCCCGGCTGTCGATGGCGCTGGTCACGCCCAGCCGCCGTCGCATCTGCTGGTGGCCGATGCCGGCTTCCTCGAACACCTCGCCTTCGGGCAGGAAACCCAGGCGTGCGTAGAAGTCGCGCGCCGGCAGCTGCGCGTGCAGGTGCAGGTCGGCCAGCCCCAGGCGGCGACCGGCGTCCACCAGCGCCTCCAGCAGGGCCTCGCCAACGCCCTGGTTGCGGTGGCTGGCCAGCACGGCCATGCGGCCGATGCGGCCATCCGGGGCCAGGCGCCCGGTGCCGACGGGCTGGCCATCGGCGTCCAGGGCCAGCACATGGGCGCTGACCGGGTCCAGCGCGTCGCGCTCCAGTTCAGCGGCAATGCCCTGTTCCTGCACGAACACCCGCTGCCGCACGTCGTGGATGGCAACGTGGGCATCGGCGTGGCTGACCTGCTGGACCCGGATCATGGCCATGGCTCAGGCGCGACCGTCGTTGCTGTCGTCTTCGTCGTGGTCATCGAAGTTGACAATGACCTCGATCCCGTCGTCATGCACGGTCACGGTGTGGACATCGTCGGACACGACCTCGTCGTCCAGTTCGGCCACCTGGTCGCGGCCTTCCACCACCTCGCCCAGCACGTCGTGGTCGCCGGCTTCCTCGTCTTCGTCCTCGTCGGCGTAGACCTCGTTCGGGTCGATGAGCTGGAACACGCCGCCGACCAGCAGCTGCTGCAGCACCGCGCGGCCCTTGTCCGACAGCCCGCGATAGGCGTCGGCATCGAGCTGTTCGGCGCCGGCCAGGCGTTGCGCGTCCTTGGCGGGCAGGGCGAAATCCTGGCCGCTGACATACAGGCTGGCGCCGCGCTTGGCCCGGCGCCAGGCCAGGCGTGCCCACGGGTGGCGCTGCAGCAGCAGGCCCGAGGCCAGCGCCTGCACCACTTCTTCCGGCGCCGGCGCGGCCTGGTGGGCCATCACTTCGCCGGCGGCGCGGTAGGTGGTGATGAAGCGGCCGAACCAGTCGCCCAGCTTGTCCGGGTCGTTCATGCGGATGGCGTTGAGCGCGGTGATCACCCGGGCCATCGCCACCGTGTCGATTTCGTTCGGGTCGGCCGGCACCTTCAGGTCGGCATCCTGGTAGCGGATGTTCTCGTCGGCATCGGCGATCAGGGTATCCAGGTAGTCGCTGATCAGCTCGGCCGAGGACGGCGCGCGCATGCCGAAGGAGAAGGTCAGGCAGGGGTCTTCGGCCACGCCGTGGTGCGGCACGTTCGGCGGCAGGTACAGCATGTCACCCGGCGCCAGCACCCAGTCATGGGTGGGCTTGAACACCTGCAGCAGCTTCAGTTCCACATCCGGGCGGAAGCCCAGCGGCGGGCGCTTGCCCTTGATCGATTCGCTGGCATCGATCTGCCAGCGGCGGTGGCCGTGGGCCTGCAGCAGGAACACGTCGTACTGGTCGACATGGGCGCCGACCGAGCCGCCGGTGGCGGCGAAGCTGATCATCACATCGTCCATGCGCCAGCGCGGCAGGAAGCTGAAGTGCTCGATCAGCGCGCGCACGTCCTTGTCCCACTTGTCCACGTCCTGCACCAGCAGGGTCCAGTCGTGGTCGGGCAGGGCGGGGAACACGTCTTCCTGGAACGGGCCGCTGCGCACGCGCCAGCTGTCCTGGGCCTTGTCATGCTGGATCAGGCGCGCCAGCACGCCTTCTTCGCAGGCCAGCCCGGCCAGGTCTTCCGGCTGCACCGGGGTCTGGAAGTTGGCGAAGGCATTGCGGATCAGCAGCGGGCGCTTCTGCCAGAAGTCGCGCAGGAAGGTGGCCGGGGCCATGCCCAGCGGCTTGCCGGGGCGGGCGGTGACTTCAATGAGCGGAGCGGAGGACTTGCGGGCGGCCATGGGGGAATCCTTGCAGCGGAAAGCGGGAGGGGCGGCGCGGCGGGCCGCCAAGGTCTCCATTGTCCGCCGTTCGCTGGGATTGCGCACGTGCGATGGTTTGTCGCGGGGTTCCGGCCAACGGCGGAGCCCCTCGTGGCGGGTGGGGCTCCCAACGGCAGAATCGCGCTTGGCCGGGCGGGTGGGCTGCGCGGGGGACGCCGTCAACCCTTCCATGGGGGCTTGGCCGCCGCTTGCTCGTGTGCGCTGTCCTGCGCACACGGCAAGACCGGGGTTGGGCGTCCTGCCCAACCCGCCCGAGGCATGCCTCGGGCCCATGCGGCGGACACCCCCGCGCAGCCCACCCGCCCGGCCCCTGACAGTTTCCTGCGCGGCCCGCCACGGAAGGGAAGAAGAAAAGCAAAGGCAACAGCGGGTCGCGCGCTGCGCTTGCTCGCGTAGCGTCGAGCTTGCTCGACTGAGCAGAAGCAGTCGAACATGGCTCGACTCTACAAAGAGCCCAAAACAAAGAGGGACGCGGCGAAGCCGCGTCCCTCATTCAAATTCCGTCCCGACAACGTCATCCACGCATGGCGTGGATCTACTCATCCGTCACCGGAAATCTGTCAGGGGTGGGGCGGGTTGGGTTCGCGGGGGTGTCAGCCGCATGGATGCGGCTGCCAAGCCTTATCTGATGGAAATCTGGCAGCGTAGGTGTCGAGAGCCGGCGTGGGCCGCCGTGTAAGCCTG